>NZ_JBKEZY010000006.1:0-422691 GCF_053345335.1 Bacillus sp. M5A3_1b
GAGTCGTTTACTACGAGGAGAATACTTCATTCCTTTCTTTTTTTCTCTTACAGCTTGATCTTGTAATCGTTTTTGTTGCTGTTGTTTTGTTAATCGATGGACAATTACACGAGCTGATACTTTATCAATCATTCCTACATAAGCATTAGCTATTTCCCATGTTTGTCCTGGCTGAAGGGAGTTCATTACCGTCTCCATATCTAACTGTATATACTCTGTACCTTTCTTAATTCTTCCATCTTGAAAATAATCAGGGTTAGGATTTTTTTGATAAATACGTGTATTCGACTTGATACGAGAAATATAGTAGGCCTCTTGATCTTGTATATATTGAAGGTCTTTTAAATGAAAATAACCTAAATCTCGGATACATAAATCATTCGCTGCCACAGTTGGGGCACACAGAGAGCCGTAAGTGCGATCATGTTGTTTACCTGGACCTGTATGAATATGTAGGAACTGTCCGCTTAACAAATCATACTCAAGCTGAATTTTTATCCCAGCTGTATGGCTGCATCCTCCTGCACCTGGATAAACCGATGAAAATACATCCGGGAGTTGAAATGCAGTTGAATCTAAGATACGAATACGCTTGAAAATAGAAGTATATGGAGAAGAAATTAGCTTAGCTGAAGATAACTTTTGGTTTAGAAGTTTGGCTAAAACTTGTTGTAGAAACTGGACGGCTGCGGCGTTAAATCTTTGATTTAGTCCTTCAGGACTGATGAGTACTTCTGTTGATACTTCTAAACAACTACATAACTGGGTTAAGGAAGTTTTTGCTACACTTTGGCTTAGCCATACGCATAAAGCTACTAACTCTTGTGCTTGATACTTACTTGTTCGCTGTACAAATCCAACATCTCTAGCTAGATTCTGTAAGGTATTTGGGGATAAAAGACTCTTTATCTCCTGTGCAAATAATTGTAAGTCGTCAGATACAGAATTAGACATACAAAAAACGCCATCCTTTCCTATAATTCTACAGTAAGAATAACGTCTTTTTTGCTTAATGAATAGTGTGAAACCTTAGCTTTATGGTAATGTGACCGTACCTCATGTAGTCACAGTTTTTATTTGTATTAAGACATTCGAAATGATTTGCCACGTAAAGCTGCTATGTAGCAAATAATAACTACTAAGCATAGGCTAACCATCACCAAATACAATTGTGGTGCAAAATGGATAATCAACCAGCCACCAAGCACTGGGCCTAAGAAGCCACCTAAGTTTTGAAATTGCATAAAACCAAGATATGTTGCTTTTTGATGCGCGGGTGCAATCATTTCGACTATAGCACTCGTCATTGGGAAAACAAAAATTTCACCAAGTGAGAACACAACCATACCGACAATAAAAAGTGTCCAATTATCAGCGAAGTGGAAGATTAACATACCAAGTGCTAATAGTCCGCCCCCGAAAATAAGACTTGTTTTGATTGCTACTTTTTCGCTTAAAATGCCGAGTGGCAATTGAAGAATTACGATTGTTGCAGCATTAATCACAATTAGAACTGAATATAATGCTACTCCGTCTGCCATAGTTAAATTAAGCAATTGTGGCATTGTTGCCTCTGTTTGCATATATACGAAATTGCAAATAACACTCGCAATAATGAGCAACATAAGTGTGCTATCTTGTAAAAGAACACGCATCAAGTCGCCAATATCTTGCGTAACATTGACCGTATTCTGCTCCTCTATACGTCGTAAAGTGATGACTAAGAAAATCGCATACAATAAGTACATCGTTGCAGTAATAAGGAATGGAAAACTTATTGATGATGCTTTTGAAATGACAATACCGAGCAAAAGGCCGATCACAGCTGATAAATTGATGGCAGTATATCGAATTGAAAATAGGCGACGACGCCTATCTTCGTCAGTATAGTCAATCATCAAAGCTTGTGAAGCTGGTTCAAAAAATGCACGACAGATACCGTTGAGAGCATTGCATAGAACGAATATCCAAACAGAGTTTGCGAATGCAAAGCCATAAAAGACTATACTCCAACAGAACATCGATATGATGATAATTTTTTTTCGGCCAAACCGGTCAGTAAAGAAACCACCGAAGAAGCCACCAAATGTCGCAGTCAATTGTGAAATACCGACTGCTAAACCAATCATAA
Organism: Bacillus sp. M5A3_1b; assembly: GCF_053345335.1. Classification (NCBI taxonomy): domain Bacteria; kingdom Bacillati; phylum Bacillota; class Bacilli; order Caryophanales; family Bacillaceae; genus Bacillus; species Bacillus sp. M5A3_1b. The sequence continues at coordinate 2,132 of NZ_JBKEZY010000006.1, forward strand.
TTGGTGAGGCATGTAAATCATTTTGTAAATAAAGTGCTAAAAATGGTATCGTCATAAAGCTAGCTGTGCGGGCGAAGGTCGTACCACCGAGCAGCTGCCAGACGAGGGGGTGAAAATAATCCATAATAAAAACCTCCTGTATTAACATGCGTTTGCTTATGCTAGTATGAAGTGTGGAGTTAGTCTATAGTCAAGAGGAGTTTTTAACTTGGAGAGAAAAAACCTTAAAACCTTAAGTACAGGAGAATTTGCTAGTTATTTTGGGGTGAAAAAAGACACCTTGTTTTATTATGATAGAATCAATCTTTTTAAACCTGCCGGTAAACTTCCCAATGGTTATCGATATTATACCTACGATCAAATTAATACATTCTCAACACTCCAATCTCTTCGGAAAGTGGGAGTTTCGATTGAGGAACTAAAAGAATATCTTAATTCTCCCAACACTTACAAACTTGTTGAAATGGCAAAACAGCAGACAGTTCTGGTGGAAGAAGAAATTGAGAAATTAATTCAAATTCGTCGTTTCTTTAAGGGTATTATTTCAATGGAAGAAGAAAGAAAAAACGTTGAAGTTGGGAAGGTTTATATCCAAAAGACACAGAAAAAATCTATTTTCTTAAGCGATGTAAATTCGAAAAATAGCATGACCGATTTCGATTGGGTAAAACATTTTAGCAAGCAAATAGGCTTGTTTGTTCCTGCTCCTATTGGATCTGTGATAACAAGAGAGAGCCTGATTCAAGAAAGATATGAGGAGGTAGATCACTTATTTTGTTATAGTGATTTAGAAACAGGTCAATCAAAACCAGGAGGAATTTATGTCATATATTATCACCAAGGATCTTATAAAGATATTGAATCCGCATACCACAATATCACGAAATTTATCAAATCAGAGGGCTATGTTATTGAAGGAAATGCCTATGAAGATTACTTCTACAATCCATTAAGAACTAATAATAAGGAGGAATATCTTACTAAAATTAGTATACAGGTAACAAAGTGTTTAAAGAGTTAAAGCTATAATGTTATCTTTGTTTAGTAAAAATTAAAAATAGGAAAAGCAATTGCAGCGAGTACTTTTAAAAAAAGTGATAAAAAGAGAATCGAACTTTATGTTTAGTAGGGCATACCCCATCATCAAGTTGAAATTTTAAAATACCCCCAAAACGAGAAAATTGTACGTTTTAATCTGGAGACGTCAATTTTCTCATTTTCGGGTATTTGCTTTTCTTAGCTTGATGGTGATGGGGTACCGCCACATGTCCATCAACTTAAGAATTCCGAATTACCCCAAAATAAAAAAATGAGCTTTTTTGCTACAAGTTAGCACAAAATTTCGTTCTGGGGGTATTTACTTTTCTTAGCTTGATAGCGATGTGGCGGTACCCCATTAATAGAAAACTACTGCAAGAGTTATAGTTTTATGTTTTCATTTCCCTTTTGGCATTTATCTTTTAATCAGATGAATGCTTTTTTTAGTACATAATAAAAAAATAACCAGAAAAACTGTCACAAAATCCGTTTTTCTGGTTTCTCTATAATACAGGCATCAAATTGAAAGTGAGGTTTAAACTAACATGTTAACCATAAAAAATGAAGAAAGTCATGCTTCTGATATGCCTTTTGAAGATTTATTTAAGCAGTACTATGCTTATGCTGTGAAACAGATTATATGGATTGTTAAAGATCAATCTATCGCTGAAGAGTTAGCACAAGAAGTATTTTTACAATTATATCGTAGCGACTGGAAAGTAATTGAAAACATACCTGGATGGTTGATTAAATCTTCTACTTATGTAGCTTATAACCATTTGCGATCTGAAAAAAGGCAACAAGCGAAGATTGATAAAGAAATACAATACCATGAAGTACAAAATGTTTCATCATTAGACGATGATTGGATAAGAAAAGAGGAAATTACAAAGGTACAAACGATACTAAATAAAATGAATGATCGAGAACGAACCCTTTTACTAATGAAATTCTCTGGTTTTCAATATAAAGAAATTGCAGAAATACTTCAAATTGAAATATCTTCTATTGGAACATTATTGGTCCGAGCCAAAATGAAATTTCGCAAGATTTATAAACAAATGGAGGAGGCATAACAAATGAAATGTTATGATATCGGATTTATTCAAACATATATTGATGGAGAACTTTCTCATGATATAAGAAAGGAATTCACAAAGCACCTAGATACATGTGAAGCATGCCAAGATTTATTAGTAGAAATCAGTAAATTAAATCAATGGGAAAACATAATGCTAGATGAAGAATCTGCAAATTCACCACAAGAAATCAAAATTGATATAGAACAAGCATGGAAAACATTTGAAAGTCGTTCCAAGCTAGACAATGTTTCTAATATAAATCACAAAAAACAACAGAAGAAGGGACTCTTTACAAACATGAGTAAAAAATCAAAACGTTTCATGTATACAGCAGTAGCTGCAGCAGCACTTTTCACAACAGCAATGATTCCACAAGTACAAGTAGCGGCTACAAATGTTGCCTCATATTTTTCTGATGCAATTACAAATGATAAAGTTGTAAATGAAGGAATACAAGATGAAAATGGTGTCACACAAGATATGATGAAGAATGGTAAATATATTCCTATTGATGAAAAAATTACAGATCAAGGTATTACTGTACATTTCAAAGAATTATATATCGCAGATTCACGTATATCAGTTCATTATAGAATGGAAAAAGCTGACGGAAGTTTAGTACCATTTGAATTTGATACATCAGGATTAGAGCTCGAAAGTGATGGTAAAATTAATGGGCAACAAGAGGAAAACCCTGAGATTAAACATGAAGGGAGACTATCATTTATCCATGATTCAGATGACCGTCTTCCTTTTGAACTTATGGCAGCAGGTAAAAAATTAAATGATGTAGGCATTCGTGATAATGATAAACCCGAAGGTGTTGCTACATTTGTTATAGTTACTGGAGGAAAAGACGATTTTAAACAGCCCCTTACTTTAGATGTAAATATAAATAGAATTGGAAAAGTAATTGGGTCTTGGAAAGGTGAAATTCAAATTGATACTTCACATCTGAAAAATAATACTAATTAAAATGAAAAAAAGAATAGAACAATATGTATCTAATGCTCAGTTTATATGTTTTCTTGTTTTCGTTACATTTATTTCTTATATAGTTTTTACTCTATCTTTTATTTATGATTTAAGTTTATAACCTTAAATCAATCATTTAAGACCATTACGAGAAAAACCTCCCTAAAAAAGTAGGAAAATAAATAACCGGTCCCTTAACGTATAAGGAATCGGTTATTTTGTATCTAAAATGTGTCTAAACTTACAATTTTCTTTTTTGATATGGTGCCCCTATAGAGAAAGAATTTTTTCGTTTAGGGGGTACTTCAAAATCTTAACTTGATGGCGATGGGGTCCCGCCACATGCCCATCAAGCTAAGCTTATATTAGTTTAATTTCACGCGAGATTTCTTCTTTTTTCTAAAGATCCCGTGTAAGTTTTTTAAAGAATTGCATATCAAATAAACCCTATTGGGTTTCGATTTTTTGAATTACGCTACATGATTATGAGACATGGAAAAGTTGTAGACGACGTCTAAGATATCAAAGACTGTTTTCTTCTCATACCTATGGGATTTTTGTCCGTTTTTCTGCAAAAGATTGAACAGCCGAAACAATATCTTTGTTAATTCTTGGGTGTCTTTTTGCAAAGATTGATAAATAAGTAAGAAATAATCTTTTATGATATAAGTTGCTTTATATTCGCTTAATTCTCGTTTCTTCTTGATGAGGAGTAGTTGGCGCATTTGAAACATGGTGGAGGAACAAAGAAGGATACTTATTAATTGTCCGTATAAGTGACATTCTAGTCTATCTAATTTTACAGAACTACATTTATGAATACGAAAAAATGTTTTCCATGTTTTAAAGATAAGTTCAATTTGCCATCGTAAGGAGTAAAAATCGTATACTTGCTCTTTTGGCAGATATTCCAATGGAATATTTGTAACGTAAAAGTTAATTGCACTAAGTCGTTTACTGCGTTCTTTATAGGTAATTTGCTTCTTATGTTCTTTAGAAGCTAAATCCTTTTGTCTACGCTTCATTTGCGTTTCAGTTAATTTATACATAATTAGTCTTGCCGGAAGCTTTTGATACATTCCAATATAGATTTCAGGAATTTCATATGTTTCACCTGACTGTAATTGGTCAATAAATTGCTCCATATCTAATTGGATGTACTCAGATTGCTTTTTTATGGTTCCATTTTGAAAGTATTCAGGTTCTTTATTCTTCTGATATATACGTGTATTAAGCTTTAATCGCGAAATAAAATAAGCATCACACTCGCTTATAGTATGTAAATCTTTTAAGTCGAAATATCCTAAATCACGTATACATACATCGTTCGGTTGAAGGGATGTTAAACAAGTAGAAGTATACGTTTTATCATTGTGTTTTCCGGATACTACATGAACATGAAGAAATTGACCACTTAGTAAATCATAATCTAGTTGAATTTTTACTCCAGCACTTTGACCGCTACCACCTGAACCTTGATATGTAGAAGTGAATTTATCTGGAATTTGAAAATGGGTAGAATCCAAGATGCGGATACGTCGAAAATATTTTGTATACAAAGTTGGAATCTTGCTAGAAGCACAAAATTGTTGGTGAAGTAAATGTGCTAAGAGTTGTTGTAAAAACTGTACAGCTCGAGAATTAAAGCGTTGATTGAGTCCTTCTGGACTCATAGAAATACCTGTGTTAGCTTCTAATCGACTACATAGTTGTGTCAATGAAGTATTTGCTATGTTTTCGCCTAACCAAACACAAAGAGCTACTAAATCTTGCGCACGATATTTACTTTTTCTTTGAACAAATCCTATTTCTCTAGCTAATTGTTCTAAAGCACCAGGTGACATATATCGTTGTAACTCTTTAGAAAACAACTCTAATTTATCAAAAGTCGATAAGTTCATACCAAAAACGCCATCCTTTCCTATGTTTTTACAAAAAGAATAGCGTATTTTTTCATTTTAAGGAAATTTAGTTTTGTTAGCTTGATAGCGATGAGACGGTACCACAAGTTAAAGGATATGTTATTAAAAGTAAGAATTTCTTATTCATTTGAATATATCGGTAAAATATGGTAATATATCAATCTAGTTTAAAAGATGTAAGGGGGAAAAGGTATGCAAATACTATTAATTAGGCATGGGGAATCGGAAGCGGATATTTTAAACGTACATGAAGGAAGAGCAGATTTTGAATTAACGGAAATGGGTAGAAAACAAGTGAAAGGTTTAGTACATAAAGTGAAAAATGACTTTCCACCAGATTTTATATGGGCAAGTACATTAAAGAGGGCGCGAGAAACTGCTGAAACATTAGCGAAAGCAATTGGTTGTCCAGTGAAATTTGAAGAAGAATTAATGGAATTTAATAATGGTATACAGGCTGGCATGTCTTTCGAAGAAGCGAAAAAGTATCCAGAGCCAAAATTTCTTCATGATCGTTTTGAAAATGGGGAATCATTCATTGAGTTTCGAATGAGAATTGAAACGATATTTTCTAAAATTGTGACAGAAAATAAATATGAACGGATTGCAATTGTAGCTCATGGCGGGGTAATTACTAGTATATTACGTGCCTTTTTCCAAATGCCAATTAACATGGATTACTATTTTAAAGTAGGAGATACAGGGATTAGTATGATTGAACTTACGGATAAAGAAAAAGTAATTCATTTTATCAACGATACGAATCACTTAGAATGTATATAGTCGAATATCACATTATATAAAGTAAACGTCAAGTAACCCTAAAATATAGTACATCGTAAGTGTATTATATTTTAGGGTTACTTGACATTTGTTTCATTCATCATTTGAAGAAGATATAGTTGAAAAATCAAAAACACATTGGAAAATGGAATAACGTAGCAAATCTTTGTTAGAACTGGTAACGTAACAAAAACAACTCATTTTTTCGTTTTGGGGAAGAATGTATTTCTTAACTTGATGGCGATGGGGTCCCGCCAACATAACGCGAATTTCGTACGCTAAGGAACTTTTTATTTAAAAACTTGGTTTTCCGTACATTAAGAGTGTTCCATAAACGGTATTTGATGTTTGATATAAAACTTTGTTTTTGGTCATGAGTTTTTGAACTGAATTTTAAACATATTTCAGTCAGTTTTGATAGACATAAAATACCTTAATAACATTGTAGAGCAAGATCATCGTTTTATTAAAAAGAGAGTTCGTTCAATGTTGGGATTGAAATCTTTTTGTACAGCTAAATCTATTCTTTCAGGAATAGAAGCTATGCATATCATTAAAAAAGGCCAACTTATTTTACGGGACAAGTCTGTCCAAAATGAAATGAAGTTTATTCATCAACTATTCGGAATGGCTACATAAGAATAGATTCCATTAGGAATCTATATACCTCTTTCAAATAGATGCAATCTTTGCACCAGAACCCTTTATCTTTATGCTGATGGGATACCCCCCTAAACATTTGCCATGATTCATGTTTGGGTGAATGCTTATTTCTGTTTAATAGGCAGTGCATAATAGCCAAAAGCCAAATCGAGCAAGGCGCTCGCTTCTTGACGCAGTAACAAATCCTTCGGACGGAAGGTAAAAGATCCGTCAGTATTGATGGTAGTACCAGGGTCTATGATGCCTTGTGAGGCAAGGGATTGAATGGACTGGACCGCCCAGGCATCCGCAGTTTCGAGCAATTTCACATGATTGGTTTGGTCAGGTTGAATCTGCTTCAAGTTTTGAATCATGGTTGCTGCAACTTGTCTGCTAATCGGAGTCGCGCGGTCATATTCTGGTATACCTGCTATACATTGCTTCTTAATCCCTCCGGCTTGACCCGGGAAAATGTTCCATCCATGTGCCAACAACAAGGCATCCGTAAATTCTCCTTGTGTCATCGTACCCATCGGATCGAATAGATTATCCGCTTTAGCATCCATGATGTTTAAAGCATGAAGATTGTCGATATGGCTTCTATAATTACTCTTTTGCGGGACGTCTGCAAAAGGTGGTTTGATATTGATTTTCTGAGATTGAGCAACAATGCCTAGGCCTTTAGGACTGGTGTAATAAAAATATGCGATTTCTCCGGCCGCATTTTTTTGGAAAGCAATCTTATTTCCTTCTGGATCCTCAAACAACAAAGGGTGAATCATTTTCAGGACTTGTTTGCCAGCTGTTTCATCTTCCATGACCAACGTTCCATTCTCATAGGTAAAGTGGGTACGGATCGCAAACGCACGTGTGTTTTGGTACATGCCCAAGTATTTTTGGGATTCTTTTTCCTCTAACGAGAAATATACTGTTTTCTCCGCTTTGGGAGCAGGGAAATAATGATCCATGAACGCTTCATACACTTCTCGACTCATCATAGAATCATTATTGTAAGACATGAAGAATGCGGTTTTTTGTTCAGGTATCAAAACCATCAATGAAGAATGTCCTGGCATATTCCCGCCCTTTAATACGACATGTTGACCGTTGGCAAGGTCATTGAAATATGTTTCAAATCCAACTGTCGCAATAGGAATCGTCTTATCTGCGAAAACTTGGTAGGTATGCATCATATCCATGCTTTTTTTACTTGCGATTTCTTTACCTTCAAACTTTCCATTCTGTAGTTGCATAATCATGTACTTTGACATGTCTTCCCCGGTGGACAAAATGCTTCCTTGTGGTCCATCAGTTGGAGCGTGCCCATTTATTGGATGAGGATCGCCAGTGGGACCGTAATGTGTAGCCATTCTTTTGAGAAGGTCAGGTGTAAAGCGCACACTTGTAGACTTCATGCCTAATGGTTTGAAAATATTCTTTTCCATATATCGTGAGAAAGATGTGCCTGTAACATTCTCCACTGCAAATCCTGCGAGTAAAAATGCAAAGTTGTCATACGTATAAGCTTCACCGGGCGGCCGTACCACTGTCGGCATATGTTTAGGTAGAAATTCCCTAATAGATATATTTTGATTTACATATTCAGGCCCGATTAGCGTGGTGATATCGGGCAGGTCTACGCCGCTGGTATAGGTCAACATATCAAACAGGGTGAGGGGTTTTCCTGTTTTATTGGGAATTTTTAATCCACCGAGATATTGTTGTACATCTTGATCTAGTTTAAGCTTTCCTTTATCAACTTGTTGCATCACGGCCAAGGTGGTAAAAGTTTTCGAGACTGAAGCGATTTGAAAGACCGTGTCCTTATTGACGGGAATCTTCTTTTCTTTATCTGCATAACCATACCCTTTATTGACGACGATCTTTCCATCATGAACGACGACAAAACTTGAACCGTTCACATTGTACTTCTTCATTTTTTCTTCGAATAACGGATCAGCAAAAGATTCTACTTCTTTTTTGTTATTAGGTGCCTTCGTCATTTTGATATTGGTTGCAAGTGTCGATGACTTTGATTTTCCAACTTCTAATGATTCTTGTGAACATGCAGAAATCATGCTTGTAGAAGTGAGCAGAATTGTGACGAGCCCCAGTTTATTGATTACTTTTTTCATTTTTGTACACTCCTTTATGAGATTGAAGATTTCTTGTTTGCACAACGAGTTGTCAGCTCGTTAGTGTATGAGCCGAGTGTAGCAAGTAGCAAGTCATAGTAACTAGTGACCTTTCGTCATATTCATGCATGACATAAAAAATAGAGCGGAGTACGGCTAGTTTTATACACACGACCTACAAGTTATGACATTTTGACACTACTGTGTGTGACAGATGAAAAGTTAGAATCGAAGAGCGACTCATAGGGTATTAGCAAAGAAAAGAAAGCTGAATCGATTCGCCTCATCTATCGGGGAGGCACGATGATTGACCAAGATTTGTTCCATAAGATGTGGGATGGAAATGATGAGGAAGAGTCAGTCGAATTGAAGTCAGATGGAAAAGAGTATGGCTTAACGAAACGCGAGTTAGAGGTTTTGAATCTTTTGTCTCAAGGAATCCGTTATAAAACAATTGCTTCGAAACTTTACTTATCAAATGGCACAGTTAGAAATTATGCCTCTACTCTTTATGACAAGCTAGAAGTCAAAAATCGGGAAGAAGCCGTGCAAAAAGCAAGAGATACAGGATTACTCTCGTAAGAGGGAGTGCTCTCGTTTGCTAGGGGTACGTGAATAATTCGGGGTTTCGGGGACCACACCTCAAAAAATGTAATTTGATAGAAATGAAAAGGAAATTGCTACTCTATGTTTCTAACTAACATTTTTGCACCAGGACCATACAAAAAGAGGACGAATAGTTACGTCCTCTTTTTATATGGGTATATTAGCCACAAAATAATATCATTTAAATAAATCTTCTATTATATTAGCAGGGGATAGTGATAGAAAAGTGTGTTCCTTTTCCTAGTTCACTTTCTATCTCTATATCTCCGTTTAATTCTTTAATAATACTGTACGCAATCATAGTACCAAGCCCAGTACCTTTTTCTGTTGTTGAATAAAATGGCAAGGCAATACGTTTTATTTGTTGGGAAGACATTCCTATTCCTGTATCAATGATATCAATTACAATATTATCTTTTATTTTTTGTATATTTATTTGTAATACACCACCATTTTTCATAGCCTCAATTCCATTTTGTATGATGTTGGTTAGACATATTTTTAATTTTTCAGGATTAGCATTTATGTAAAGGGAATCTGTTGTAATATGCTGTTTTATTTCAACATTATATGAAAGCGCGAGTGGTGAAATATTATCTTTCACTTGATTTAATATGTAATTAATATCTAGTTCCTCTTTTATAATATTTTGTGGTTTGGTTAAAGATAAATAGTTATTAATAGTAGATTGTATTTGCTGCATTTCAAGTAACATAATTTCTAAGTACTTATCTTGAGACATCTTAGCACTCACATCTTCATTTAGTAATTGAGTGAATCCACGTACCGTGGTCAGTGGATTATGAATTTCATGCGCGATCGATGCAGCTAGTTCGCTAGCTATATAAAATTTTTCTGCTCTTTGCATTCTTTCTTTTATTTTATATTTCTTGATCATTCCTTCTATTAAATAAATTGATAATAATACTGTGAAAATATTTATGATTATATAATTGAATAAAAATTCAATGAGAGTAGAGTCAATTTTACCACCTGTATCTATTTGCGTTACAATACCGCAGATAGAAAGGGAAGTTGTACATATCAAAATAAGTAGAATACTTAATAATATCTTCTTTTCCTTGAAATAAGTAGGTGACAAGTAACGAAACATGATTGTAATAACAGAAATAATAGTAAAGATAATAAATGATGGGAAGACTCCGCTTCCACCTAAGTAAAATCTATAAGAAAGATATAAAACTCCAATACAAATAATGCTCTTTGTATTTCCATATAGAAAAACTAATATAATGGGAATAAAACGTAAATCATAAATGAACCCAGCGTGTAAATGAAAAGGAAAAGTCATACAAAAAATAATTGCAATGGAGGAAAGTACAGAAATTAATATATTATTACATGCCATTTTTTCTTTATGTTCTAGCCAAAATACTTGGTAACTAAGGATACAAATAATAATAATAAATGTATTTAATAATAGTGTAGGAATTCCCATAGTTTATACCTCTCTGAGAGTTTGTAAGTAGGATTATGTCTGTGTTTAATCTAGGTGTTTGATTTTATTAGATTTTCTATCTTTAAAAAAGAAAAGGAAGGGCACTTGAAAAAGTGCTTTTTTACCATTTATATTAAAATCGATGAGGAAGATAGAATAAAAAGTTACTTTTACTTATGAACAAAAAAATTGAAAGTAGCCCTTGTATAGGTAAAAGATGAAGCAAATTACTGAAATAGTTACGTTTCTCTGGAGTGAATATTCCGAAAAAACATTGTGTATGGCGAAATCCATTTTATAACCTTCGCCATATTAACATGCAACTTATTAAATTACAAAGAAAAAATTAAAAATTATTATTTTTTTGTTATTTTAATTTATTTAAAAACGTAAAAGTATTCAAGAGGTTACCATTGAGATGCTAGGGTACTTAGACCAATATTCGAACTTTGTAATAACGTTGTTACTTTTTTTGCTAATATTCTTAATACTAATTTTAGTATAATTAATTAATCGAAAGTTCTGATAATTATTCACATACCCTTTTTTTATATCATTTTATATTAAATACAATGATATTTATTGTCACATAATAATGCAAATTTCCAGTAAACTAATAGAAAAAATCCTATAAAAACATAATTTACAACCTTTTATATAAACATTGCAGGTGTAAATGCAATAAAATTTCATTATTAATACATATATTCAATCTGAAAATATCTGTTTACATATTAAAATATCTTTGTAGTGGTCCTTCATGCCAAGAATCGTTTCCGTACTCCAACTACCGTTATTCTAGCATTTTACCAAGTTTCTTATTTTGTTAAGGTATCCTAATATCGTTACTTTTTAAAATTATAATATTTAAATATTATAATTTTTAGTGGATATTGAGAAAATAAATAATTTGTAAAAATAATATAATATTTGTAACTTTATGTCTTATAATATGAAATATCTTCGTTGTGATTATTTTAAATATTTGAATAATACATCAGATTCATATTATCTAGGGAGGTTTTAAAATTGGGGAGAAGAGTTGTTAAAAGAGTTTTTGCATTATTATCAGTACTAGCATTATTCTTTAATGTGTTTCTACCGAAGGCAAATGCGGAGGTTATGACGCATGAAAAGTATTCAATGAACTGGAGTTATAGCAACAGTTTAGGAAAGGATATCCGAACTGAAATTATTAAAAATTCAAGCGGTCAAATTGCTTATTGTTTAACTCTTGGCTTAAAATCACCAAATGGTGAAGATCTTCCTGAAATGGGAAAAACAGATAATGTAGTATATAGGGTTCTATTAAATGGTTTCCCACAAAAAAGTATAGAACAACTGGGAGTAGCTAATAAGAATGAAGCACATTATGCAACTCAGCTTGCGGTTTGGAATACATTAGGTCAACTTGATGTAAATGAATTAAAGCATGAAAATAAAAATGTTGAAAAAGCGGCTAAGACAATTATTAATGCTGCAAATACAAGTGAAGATACTCAAGATATTTTTATGAATGTGATTCCTGCTGAAAAGCAAAAGGCAGAATTAAAGGGTGAGTTTTTTGAAACAAACCTATACACAGTACAAACAAATGCTAAGAGTGGTTCTTATAAAGTAGTAGCGAAAAATGCACCTAATGGAGTTAAAATTGTTAGTGAAAATGGAGAAGTGAAAGATCAGCTTTCACTTGGGGAAAAATTCCGTATCCAAATTCCTAAAGATATAAAAACAGGTGAATTTAATCTAAGTGTTGCTGCAAATTTAACTAAAGTTCAAGCAATTGCTTATCGCGGTACTGATACTGTTCAGAATGCTACAGTGCTACTAGAAAGAAATGAGGAAAAGCTTAGTAGTGACCTTGCAGTAAATTGGGAAGCTGCTGGTTCTTTAAAAATTAAAAAGGTTGGGGAAAATGGAGAAATATTAGCTGGTGCAGTATTTGAAGTCTTTAATGCAAATAATGAATCAGTTGGAAAAATAACGACGGGTGCTGATGGTACTGCAGAATTAAATAACCTACCAATTGGTACCTACACAGTAAAAGAAATTAAAGCACCAACAGGTTATGTTTCAGGTGATAAACCACAAACTATTGAAGTTAAGACAGGGGAAATAGGAGCTGTTCAAGTAGTAAACAACAAAGTAAAAGGTAACATCGAAATAAAAAAACGTAGTGATTCAGGTAAGATGTTGCCTAATGTTGAATTCACGGTCTTTACTGAAGATGGAAAAGAAGCGAAAAAAGTAGTAACAAAAGAAAATGGAATTGCAAATGTTGATGGTCTTACGTATGGTAAATATTATTTCTTAGAGACGAAAACACCTAATGGATATATTGGAAATAAAACAAAGTATCCTTTTGAAATTAAAGAGCACAATAAAACACTTACTTTTACAGTGGAAAATACAGAAGTGAAAGGTAGTGTGAAATTACTAAAAGTAGATAATGAAGATATCAGTAAAAAATTAGAAGGTGCAGTATTCGAGCTAAAAGATGCAAGCGGGAAAGTAATTGGGGAATATAAGACAGATAAAAATGGTGAAGTTAATGTCAAAGATTTAGCGTATGGTAAATATTCATTTGTAGAAAAGGCTTCTCCAAATGGTTACGTTCTTATTACAGAACCAATTGTGTTCGAAATAAAGGAACACGGAAAAATTATTGAGCTATTAGCAGTTAATCATCGTATCAAAGGTGATCTAGAAATTACAAAAGTTGATGTAGCTGATGGAAACAATAAGCTTCCGAATGCAGAGTTTACTATTTATAATGAAGCAGGAAAAGAAGTAGTTAAAGGGAAAACAGACGATAAAGGTATCGCGAAGTTTGAAAAGTTACCATTTGGAAAATACACATATAAAGAAACTGTTGCACCAAAAGGTTATGTATTGAATGAAGAAATATTCTCTTTTGAGATCAAAGAGAATGGTCACATCATTAAACATATTGTCAAAGATGAAAAGATTCCATCAGTAAAAACAACAGCTACTGATAAAACCGATGGTACAAAAGAAATGCACACTTCTAAGTCTGTAACAATCCAAGATAAAGTGGAATACAAAGACCTACAAGTAGGTAAAGAGTACACTTTAAAAGGTAAATTAATGGATAAAAAGACTAATAAACCATTTGTTGTAAATGGTAAAGAAGTAACTGCTGAAACTAAGTTTACACCAAAAGAAGCAGCTGGTTCTATTACACTAGATTTCACTTTTGATGCAACTGGTTTAGAAGAAAAAGAAGTAGTAGTATTCGAAGAGTTACTGAAAGACGGAAAAGTTGTTACTACACATGCTGATATCAATGATAAAGGTCAAACAGTTAAGTTCGTTAAGCCATCAGTAAAAACAACTGCTACAAACAAAGCTGATGGTGGAAAAGAGATTCATTCAAAGGATTCTATCACAATTCAGGATAAAGTGGAGTACACTAACTTAGTTGTTGGTAAAGAGTACACTGTAAAAGGAAAATTAATGAACAAAGCTATTAACGAACCATTATTAATTGATGGTAAAGAAGTAACAGCTGAGACTAAATTTATTGCAAAAGAAAAGAATGGTTTTGTAACATTAGACTTTACTTTCGTTGGTGCTGAACAGCAAGGAAGAGAAGTAGTTGTGTTTGAAGACGTATTGCATGAAGGTAAAGTAATTGCAACTCACGCTGATATTAACGATGTAGGTCAAACAGTTCGATTTGTAGAGCCTTCTATTAAAACGACAGCTACAAATAAAGCTGATGGTTCTAAAGAGTTAGACGCTTCTAAAACTGTAACAATCCAAGATAAAGTGGAATACAAAGACTTAATCGTGGGTAAAGAGTACGTAGTAAAAGGAAAACTAATGGATAAAGCAACAAAAAAACCATTATTAGTTGATGGTAAAGAAGTAACAGTAGAATCTAAGTTTACTGCAAAAGAGAAAAATGGCTCTATCACACTCGATTTCACATTCAATGCTTCTGCATTACAAGGTAAAGAAGTGGTAGTGTTTGAAGAATTGTATCAAGATAATGTCTTGGTAGCTATTCACGTTGACATCGAAGATAAGGGGCAAACGGTGAAATTTAAAGAAGTAAAACCGGAGCAACCAAAACCGGAACAACCAAAACCGGAACAACCAAAACCAGAACAGCCGCATCAAGATAAAAATACTCCAACTTCAGAACAACCAAAAGAACAACCACAACCTAAGAAAGAAGTTCAATCTAAAATTGGATGGTTACCGCAAACAGGTGCTGACCTTACAAGTTGGATCTCTATGGCTGCAGGAGCATTACTGCTAATTGTTGGTGGAGTAATTTTCTTAAAACGTAAAAATGCATAGAAATTAAAAAATAAGCACATCTGTTTTTACAGGATGTGCTTATTTTTATGTTAGTAATTTAGTTCTATTTACAGTATTTTAATCTATTTGATTATTTTTGAGTTGTTGTAATAATTCCCTGTTTTCTTTTCCTTAGCTTCCAAAGTGTCAGCTTCTAAATTCACTGTGAGACAAAATCCCTTAGCTATTTCAAAAGGTCTCATAGAGAACTGGGGGATATAATGCTCTTTTTTTACAAACTGTGTTTTTTCTGCCGTGATAAAGCAACAAATCCTTTCCTGCTATCATTATAGAGATAATTTTATCAAAAAAAGAGAGCGTTATCTCTTCAATTTAGATAAATGGGACACAAAGTAGAATGGTGTGACAGAAGTGGCTTTGGCCTTACTGAAATGTTAAAGGGAATTTTCATTCATATAGATTGTTTTAAAAAAGGTGCGAAGTCAATTCTATGACTTTGCACCTTCATATTTCACTTGAACTTTGTTTAAGCGCGTTTATCTACTCATTGTTACGCGTGAATTGCGTTTAAAATCGACACTTTGTTTGTAGTAAATAATACATAATTTTGTTTTACAGTTCTAATTAATATACGATCAGTTGTCCCATATGCTGTTCCGATACGGATTGCACTTGGTTCTTCAACACCCGCATAGGTAGCATCTTCGGTAACCTCGATTACATCACGTAATGGAATCGTGACCTCCGCAAATTGCCATGAAATAATTAACTCTTCTTTTGTTTTTTTGACATCAATACCTAGCATTATACCAAGACCTTTCTATAATAGAATGCTACACTTCTTATCCCATTATACAAATTTTTAGATTATTTTTCTACATGTATGAATAGAGCTGATATTTTAAGGGTGTCAAAAGAAAGGGAAGATATACTATCAATCTATTAAGGAATACGTTATGAAGAAAAGTTCACAGGGAATTAATATGGATTTGATATGGTTGAAGTATGATGAATGAGTAACAGTAGGAGTTGCAGGAAGGAAATGAATGATGAGACTTAAATTAGTAGGAACCTTAACTTGTATAGTAGTAATGTTAGGTATCTTTATTATTTACACCAATATATCTATTGGTAAAGAACCATATAAGACAAACCATGAAACTAGTGAAAACTCCATAAATAAAGAAAAAAATAGTAAGCAAAATAGGACTTCAAATAAGATAGCAAGTTCTTTTGCTAGTGTACAGGCTGTAGTTAATAAGGAATATGGTTTACCCGAAGACTATATGCCAGAGGATTTAGTTGTACCAAATGTACCGTTCTCATTTAGTGGAACGGTAGAAAAGAGTCATCTTCGTAAAGAAGCAGCGGAAGCATTAGAAAAACTATTCCTTTTAGCTAAGCAAGATGGGATCCAGTTGAATGCTGTTTCAGGATTTCGTTCCTATGAGTATCAAAAAGGTCTGTATGCCAACAATGTTAAAAAGAAAGGGCAAGAGCATACGGATCGCTTCTCTGCAAAGCCAGGGCATAGCGAACATCAAACAGGTTTAACGATGGATGTTTCTTCTAAAAGTGCGAACAATGAACTAGAGCTATCCTTTGCGAATACGAAGGAAGGAAAATGGCTGAAAGAAAACGCGCATCGTGCAGGGTTTATCATTCGTTATCCTAAGGGGAAGGAAAGTATTACGGGCTATGCATATGAACCTTGGCATATTCGCTATGTAGGAGATATTGCTGAAAATATATATAAGGAAAAACTGACTTTAGAAGAATATATGAATCTGTGAAAATAGAATTGAAGAGTTAAACTGTATTCATTGTTTATGAATGCTACTTTTTCTATTAAAAAGCCTAATTTCTCAATGTTTTGTAGAGAAATTAGGTTTTTTTCATCACTTCATTAGAGTTTTTTAGGCTTTGTTCGTTGTTATACTTCACACAATATTATAAAGGAAATAGAACTTACTGAAGATAACATATGAATGTTTTATAAATGTATCAAAAAAGTGAACAAAATCGTTATTTTGCACAACAAGGTAGTCAGCTTAATGAAATAACTGCTTGTAAAAAAAGAAGCCCTACAGAAAATATTACAGGGCTTCACCAAGTTGAGTTATGTCGTATTCACAAGGGATTTTAACATGATATTTGTGTTGAATAAACTGGTAAATGTGTCCAAGTAATTTGGAGCTATTTTATAAAAAAAGAGAAGCGCTTAATCAGGACGCTCCTCTTAATGCCAATACACAATAACTATCCCATTATACTGTATAAGCGTAAAATATTTAACAACTACCTTCATGGTAAATATTTCATTTTTGTCTTAGTACCTTTAAATCACGAAAAAAGGTTCCGCTGTTTCCAACAGAACCTTTCCTAAAATGGCAAAGAGTAACTCTTACCTTACTCTTTGTTCATATACTACAGGAGTTTTAATGAAAATCCAAGGCTCCTTATATTGAGAAATAAAGAAGAATCATTATAAAAAAATTATCTTTTTTCATAAATAAAAGAGCAGCTAGCAAAAACTAACTGCTCAATACAAGGAGATACAGAGAAAACTAAATGGATTTTGGCATACAGCCTATTAACATTATGGACATAATATTGATTTTTATTCGAAGGAATTCATGTTTTACAAATCAGATTATGATAGTCGATATTCTCCATATTGACCAGAAAAGAACCAAGAATTCTAGTGAAATTCCAAGTGTTCTTTTCCTAGTTTTTTGAAATTCTTTTACTAAATAGCCAATAGCGCTAATTGCTAGAAGAATGAAAAGAATAAGTTCTAGTGTAACTGGCATTTGATCTACTCCTAATCTATTATTTTAATTTATTATATAACGATTATAAGATATTTTTATGGTTAGTGGTGAGAAATTAAACAAAACCATCTCTTTACGAAAAAAGGTCCTGTTGTTTCCAACAGAACCTTTCCTAAAATGGCAAAGAGTAACTCTTACCTTACTCTTTGTTCATATACTACAGGAGTTTTAATGAAAATCCAAGGCTCCTTATATTGAGAAATAAAGAAGAATCATTTAAATTATTTTTGAGTAGAAATGAAAATAGGGGTTTGCCTTAAACATTTATTATTAATCAAGAATATGAGTATAGAAACAGGTCTAAATTCTGTAATGGTGGATGGGATTGTTATGGACATAACTCAAAGTGTGGTAAGAATAGTGATTAATGAGAAAGACCTTCCGTTCACTTCAAACCTCTGCATGGAATCATGGACCTGTAAATGATTTAATCGTTTCGACGAATCAGAGAATGAATGAGCTTTATCAATTCATGTGGTCACAAGTACCAGTTACGATCTCGGTGTATTTTCTTCTAGGGGCGGACTTAATGAGATTCGCTAGGGTCGCTGGAATTAATGAACGTGTAACGGGAGAATATATATCATTTCATTTGGGGATAAGAAGAATTCAAAGTAGCTTAACAGCTGCTTTTTTATTTTGCATAGAAAAAGGAACCATAATAGGCTCCTTAATTTGATTCAGAAGTTGTGTAGTTTTTCTTGATGATATCTTTTATGTTGATAATTAAGGATATAAGGAATTCAGCAGCTAGGATACCGTTTACCCAGTAATATGTATTCCCGGATGTAAATTTATTATAAAAGGAATCGATATTATAATACACTAAGCCTGCTGAAATGACGGTAGAGATTACTAACGTACCAAAACTTTTCATGACACCGTCATACAATTCTGTAATTTTAGGCTTTTAATACAATTATACATTTAAATAAAAAGGTTTACAAAGGAATTACCATAAGGAGGAGTTATAACGATTTTCTTCCAATTGATGGTTTTTATTTTTGAAAAAATAACTATTTTATAAAAAAAAAATTTTTGACCCCCATAAAATTATTTGTTCCTTCGAATATATGTAAAGTAGAAGAAAATAAATGAAAGAAAAAGCTAAAATTACCAAAAATATAGCGAAGAGTTATTCAAAGATTGCGGCTAAAATAGAAAAGAGCAAGTGGTATTGTAAAAGAAAACAAGAAAGCAGTACAAAATACGGACTTCACTTTAGTACAAGTGGAAAAAATAGTCATATAAAAAATCGGCCTCGAAAAATATGAGTAATAGCAAGTAGACAAGCCCAAAGAAAAGTACTAAGAAAATGTGGTTAAATGGTCACTTGTTTAGTGATCATTTTGCTATTTGAAGCAGAAGGAGGCTGGAAGATTACTAGTGTTGAGTTTAGTAATGAAGATCCTAAGAAAACCGAAAATAGAAGATATCGTATATAACATACAAAACAACGGAGGAGATAAGGAAGCATTTATCGTACAGTATCAGCCTTTTATTAGAAAATCCATATCGTCTGTCTGTCGTCGATATATTACAGAACAGGATGATGAATATAGTATTGGACTGTTTGCGTTTAACGAAGCAATTGAACAGTATTCATATAAAAGAGGGAAATCTTTTCTAGCGTTTGCTGATCTTCTTATAAAAAGAGATGTAATTGACTATATACGCAAGGAGTCTAAGCATAACTTTGTCTTTTTAAAAGAAGATGAGCAAGAGGAAATGTTAGAAATGCAAGTATCGCTTACGGAGTATATGAAAGAAATCGAAAATAGTAACCGTAAGGAGGAAATTCTTCATTTTCAAAGTGTGTTAGCTGAGTTTAAAATTACATTTTCAGAGCTTGCTAAAGAATCTCCTAAGCATCGTGATACGCGTGAGCACCTAATAGAAATTGTGAAGATTATTATAAAAGAAGAGGAAATGATGGAAGAGCTGTTCCGTAAGAAAAGATTACCCCTAAAACATATTGAACCACTTGTTAGGGTAAGTCGTAAAACGTTGGAACGACATAGAAAATACATTATTGCGATGAGTATTATTTTTGCAAATAACTATACATACATTCTTGATTATATAAGAGGGGAAAAGCATGATGAATAAAGGAATTGTGATGGATATAAAAAAGCATAACGTAGTTGTTTTGACTCCAAATGGAGAGTTTATTACATTTAAAAGAAAAGCGCACCCATACATGATAGGAGAGGAAATCTCGTTTAACAAACAAGAACAAAGAGCGTCGCGTTTTTCCATACTACCTTTCTTAAAGCCTACAACAGTAATTGTTGCTGGTTTTCTATGCGTATTGCTGTTTTTTTACAATCAACCAGAAGAAAAAGTATTTGCTTATGTCTCAGTTGATATAAATCCAAGTATAGAGGCGAGCGTAACGGAGGATCTTCGTGTTATAGATTTGCGGGCTTGTAATGATGATGGAAGGCGTATTTTACAAGAAATGAACAGGTGGGAAAATAAACATCTGCAAGACGTGATACGTATTATTATAAAGCAGAGTCAAGAGGATAAGTACTTAACCAATGATAAGCAAGTTATGCTAACGGCTATTGCAAAGGACAAGTCGCTAGAACCACAGTTGGAAAAGGCTATGCAGGAATTAAAGAAAGAATATGAGATAAAACATGTTACAGTCGAATATCAAAGCAGTACGATGCAAATGCGGGAAGATGCTGAGAAAGCAGGAGTTGGAACGGGCGTTTATATAAAACAAGAGAATGAGAAGAAAAAATCGCTTGCTCCACCTGCACCGTCATCTAATCAAGAACAACAAAAGTTATCTTCTGATGCATCATCGGACACACCTCCTGTAAAAGAAGAAAGCAACGAGAAGAAAGAGTATATAGAACAAGAGCAATCTAAGGAACAACAACCGAAGCAAATAAAGGAAAATAATAGGAATCAGCAGGAGAACAACGGCAGAGGGTCTCAAGGGATTAATGGAAATCAGCAAGGAAACAACGGAAGAGAATCGCAAGGGAATAATGGGAACCAACAAGAGAATAACGGAAGAGAATCGCAAAGAAATAATGGAAATCAGCAAGGAAACAACGGAAGAGGATCACAAGGGAATAATGGGCACCAGCAAGAGAACAAGGTTAGAGGGTCTCAAGGGAATAATGGGCACCAGCAAGAAAACAACGGAAGAGAATCGCAAGGGAATAATGGGCACCAGCAAGAGAACAACGGCAGAGGGTCTCAAGGGAATAATGGAAATCAGCAAGGAAACAACGGAAGAGAATCGCAAGGGAATAATGGAAATGGGCAAGGGAACAATGGAAGAGGATCGCAAGGGAATAACGGGAATCAGCAAGAGAACAACGGAAGAGGATCGCAAGGGAATAATGGAAATCAGCAAGGAAACAACGGAAGAGGATCGCAAGGGAATAATGGGCACCAGCAAGAGAACAACGGTAGAGGGTCTCAGTAAGGAAAGCTTCTATCAAATAATATAGAGTGAAAGAGAAATCTATAGAATTGGGAGGATTCCCTCTATCTGAAGAGATTTTTTAATATTTTTTTAAAATGACGGACATAAAATCATATATCCTTTCGAATTATATATATGGATATCATTAATAGTTATATAAAAGGAGAGAAAAAATATGAAAATGTATGAAGAAATCACTGAAGTATTAAAGGTATTAGCACATCCTGTCCGTTTATCATTAGTAAAAATAATGCTTGCAAAAGGTCCTATTAACGTAACGACAATGTATGAAACATTACAAATGCCTCAAAGTACAATTAGTCAACATTTATCTAAACTAAAAGCTACAAAGGTTGTTACAGGTACTCGGAAAGGGTTAGAAATTTATTATGAAGTAACGGATAATCGTACAAAAGCGATATTATTAAGCTTGGCTTAAAGGGTGACTGTTTAGATTTCAAAATGAAGTAAGCCATTCAGAGACTATAATTTTCTTATTAACATTAGTTGTATCTGTTGTTGTTTTTAATTTGCTTCATAGACTTCTTTATTTGGGTCTTGCCGTATCACTATCAAGCTAAATTTTAAAGAGACTATAAAATTGAAAGTTTTCTTATTAGGGTCTCTTTGTTAGCTTGATAGTGATGTGCCGTTCCCACTAGTATGTAAAGAATTTGGTGATTTTTTTAGTCATGTAATCTTTTGATTTGATGATCTTTTCCCCATTCGCATAGTTCATCCATAATTTGCATTAAAGATTTCCCGTATTCGCTTATTGTGTACTCAACCTTTGGTGGTACTTCTTGATATACAGTACGATGGATAATTCCATCAGCTTCAAGTTGCCGAAGTTGTTGTGTAAGAACTTTTTGCGTAATGTTTGGGATTTCTCGTCGGATTTCATTTGTTCGCATTTTTCCATCCATCAAAACACATAAAATATGAACTTTCCATTTTCCGCCGATTACATCGAGTGTCGTTGCAATTGGGCAGTCTTCATTTTGATTCATTTAACACCTCCACAGGTACTTTAAGGTTCCTATAGCACTTTAAAGTACGTACTTTTCAATTATATGTGACTCATTCATACTAATACGTAAAGGATTGATTAATTTATAAAGGGGATGGAAACGGATGAAAACACTTGTAATTGTAGCACATCCTGATATTGAAAAATCAAAAATCAATAAAAGATGGATTGAAGAACTTGAGAAATATTCAGATGAAATTACGGTGCATGAATTATATAAAGCGGCACCGAATTGGGAGTTTAATATTGAAGAAGAGCAAAAGCTATTAGTAGAACATGACAGATATATATTTCAATTTCCGCTTTATTGGTACAGTTCACCACCATTATTAAAAAAATGGTTTGACGATGTATTAACATATGGATTTGCGTACGGATCAAAAGGAGACAAAGTGAAAGGGAAAGAATTTGGTCTAGCTATTTCTATAGGTGGATTAGAAAAAGACTATGAAAATAGCGGAATTACAATGGATGAGTTAACAAAACCATTTCAAGCTACTTGCTTATATACAGATATGAAATTTATACCTCCATTTTATTTATATGGTGCCGAATATAAATTAAGTGATGAAGAGATTGATAAAAGTGCACCGGAGTATGTGCGCTATGTGATGAATAAGGAGTATTCTAATATATAAGAGGAAATAGCCATTTACTTGCTAAGTAGATGGCTATTTTTAGTGGATTTACATTCACTAAGTGTAATCTTTAGTAAATTAATAGTTAATCTGGTAAAATAAAAAACCTAATATATATAAAGGGGAGTTTTACTTGAGAACGATGCAAAAATTATTACAAAAAAGAGCAATGCAATCACCAAATTTGGAAGCGCTTGTAGGGGGAGAGAAAAGGTATTCGTTTCAGCAGTATAATGAACGAGTAAATCAGCTTGCACACTATTTGCTACATAACGGTGTACAAAGAGGAGATCGTATTGGAATACTATGCAAAAATAATCATCCGTTTCCAAGCGTTATGATGGCAAGTTTAAAAATTGGAGCTGTATGTATTCCGTTAAATCATCAGCTTACTGCTTATGAGTTAGAAACGATTGTAAAAGAAGCAAAATTAAAAGTGTTAGTTATTGATGAAGAGTTCCATGAAGCTTTAAAAATTGATGCTGTTAAAGAAATTCCTTATGTAATTAAAACGACTGAAGAAGGATTTGGTTCATTTGAATTAACATTACAAGAACAGCCAATTACAGAACCGAACGTAGAAGTTCATGAAGATGATGATGCGATTTACTTATTTACTTCAGGAACGACTGGACAGGCAAAAGCATGTGTAATTGGACATAAAAACTTACATCATTATTTTTCTGAGATTGCGGGCCAAAGAGAATTTCCACCAGGTGAACGCTTTTTATCCGTGCATCCATTATTTCATATGAGTGGAGTGCTTTCTATTTTAAATTGTATTTATCATGGTGTTACGATGATCTTTTTAGCTGATTCGAATCCTGCTCTTATTTGGGATAAGATTGAAGAAGAGAAAATTACTACGATGCTTGCGTTCCCAGCTGTTTATAGCTACATGCTTGAGGAGCTAAATAAAAAAGAACGTAACATTTCAACTTTTAAAGTAGCACAAAGTGGTGGTACAAAAGTGCCAGAAACACTTATTCAAAAATATATGGAAAAAGGAATATATATGGTGCAAGGATATGGGAGTACAGAAGGTTGGGTTGTAACTTCATGGCATCCAATGATGGGAAAAGAAAAGATGTCTTCTGTAGGGAAAACTTTGAAACATGTAGAGTTAAAAATTGTTCATCCAGAAACAGGTGATGAACTAACAACAAATGAAGTTGGTGAGATTCATGTAAGAAGTCCATACATGTTTAAAGGGTATTGGAATAATGAAAAGGCGACAAAAAAGGTAGTAAAAGATAATTGGTTTAACATGGGCGATGCGGGCATGATAGATGATGACGGATTCCTGCATATTATGGGAAGATATAAAGACGTTATTATACGCGGTGGTGACAACGTATATCCAGATCAAGTAGAAGATGTTATTCATGAAATACATGGTGTTTTAGAAGTTGCAGTAGTTGGAGTTCCAGATGACTTTTGGGGAGAGATTCCGACAGCGTATATTGTAAAAGATATGCAAACGTCTTTAACGGAAGAAGAAATTATACGGCATTGTAAAGAGAAACTAGCAAGTTATAAAATACCAGAAGTTGTATTTATGAAAGAATTACCGAAAAATGCTTTAGGGAAAGTGTTGAAGAGGGAATTAAGAGAAGTTGTACTTGTAAAATAAAAAGCGATTAGATGATGAGGAATCCAGTTATGTACAAAGCATAACTGGATTTTTGTTTGTAAAGAACATAATAATTTACTAGATTTTGTATTTTGTGTAAGATAATAAAGAATATTCAATCATTAATAAAAAGGAAGAGATATAAATGAATCTACCGTTATTACAAGTAGAGACAGGGAGGCTCATAATCCGTCCGTTCCAAAATGATGATTATGAAAGTTGGTTAGATGGATTTCATAAGAGGCTACCATCGCAGTATAAATATGACGATGGCCACCAAGTTATGGCATCATCAACAAAAGAATGGTTCACGGAATGGATAAGAGGCTACCATCGCAGTATAAATATGACGATGGCCACCAAGTTATGGCATCATCAACAAAAGAATGGTTCACGGAATGGATAAGAGGTTTTGATGAAGCAGCACATCGAGATGAGATGTATGTATTAGGTATTTTTCGTAAAGAAGATGGGGCTAATATTGGGAAGCTAGAGCTTATAAAAATTTTACGTATGGACTATCAATGGGCGATGATGGGGTATTCCATACATAATCAATACTGGAAAAATGGATATGGTATTGAAAGTGTAAAAGCTGCGTTATCGTTATTTTTTAATAGTCTTCATTTCCATAGAATTGAATTACATATACATGTTGATAATGAGCCATCCGTTCGTCTTGCGGAAAGAACAGGTTTTTCACTTGAATGCAAGAGAGAGGCGTTTTCTTTAGAGAATGGTAAATGGATGGACTTTCTTATTTATTTTAAAAATAAGGAGATGGATATATGAGAGTTCTAATTACAGGGGGAAATCGCGGGTTAGGGTTACAGTTGGTAAAAGTATTTCATGAAAATGGGCATATCGTTTATCCGTTAGTTAGAACTGAGGTTACGGTAACGCAATTGAAGCAAATGTTTAGTTGTAGATGTTTTCCTATATTGGCAGACTTATCACTTGATGAGAGTACGAAGCAGATTAAGAACCAGCTCGAGGGATATACAGAGTATATGGATCTAGTTATAAATAACGCTGGAATTACTGGAAAGGAGACTGAGATTTTACATACAAATTCAGAAGAGTTAACGGACTTATTTAATATTCACTGCTTAGGCGTAATTCGAGCTGTAAAAGGTACATATGTGGCTTTAGCTAAATCGGATCAGCCGAGAATAATAAATGTGTCCTCTCGGTTAGGATCACTACATAAAATGGCGAACAAAGAGTTTCCGCAAGGACAGTTCTCATATTCCTATCGAATTGCTAAAGCTGCACAAAATATGTTAACACTTTGTTTACAACAAGAGTTTGAGAATAAAGGAATTCGTGTAACGGCAATTCACCCAGGAAAATTAAAGACTGATATCGGTGCCTTTGATGCGAATATGACTCCGGCTGAAGGAGCACAAAATATATATGATTGGGTAATTGATTCAAATGAGGATGTTTCAGGGAAGTTTATTGAGCCAGGTGTGGGGGAATTGAAGTGGTGAAGTACGATTTTATAAGTATTGAATGACTATTTGGGTTTTCATGGAGAATATGAAATGGTTTGCTACACATAATTACAATTGGAAAATTAGAAGGAGATTAGGAGAAAAGAAAATGAAGACTATAAAGGTATTTCATTACGATGCATTTACGAATAAACCAAATATGGGGAATCCAGCAGGTGTTGTATTAGAGGCGGATGGATTAACAGCAGGGGAAATGCAGCGTATTGCTGAAAAAGTTGGATTTAACGAAACGTCTTTCGTTCTTTCTTCAAAAGTAGCAGATTTAAAGGTTCGCTATTTTACCCCTCGTTTTGAAATAGATTTATGTGGTCATGGGACAGTTGGAACAATATTTGCCTTGTGTGAAAGAGGTTTATTAGAAGAGAAAACAAGTTTTACGATTGAAACGAAGGCAGGGGTTTTAGCAATACAAACAGATGTAAATGAAAAGGGAGAAACCTTTATTAAAATGAGGCAGGCTACACCTCAGTTTAAAGAATTTGCAGGTTCAAAAGAAGAATTAGCTCATAGCATTGGTTTGGACGTAAATGATTTAGATGTAAGTTTACCGATTGTATATGGAAGTACAGGAAACTGGACTGTAATTGTACCGGTTAAAAATCTAGATGTATGTGAGAGAATGAAGCCTAACAATGAGATGTTTCCATCGGTATTAAAAGAAATACCTAACGCTTCTATTCATCCAGTTTGCTTAGAAACTTATGATGAACAGGCACAAATGCATGGGCGTCATTTCTCATCGGCTTATGCTGGAACGATTGAAGATCCAGTGACAGGAACAGCTTCAGGTGTAATGGGAGCGTACTATGCGATGTATTTGGAGAAAGGTTTTGACCATAAAATGGAATTAATCGTTGAACAAGGACAGGAAATGAATAAAGATGGCCGTGTAACGGTATATGTAACGAAAGATGTAGAAAATGAGAAATTACAAATAGATATTGCTGGAACAGCGGTGTATGTGAAAGAGTTTAAAGTTTCAATATAAAGTGAAACTTTAATCAGTGGGGGTCTTACTGCCCGTTAATGTGGGATAAAAAAAGAAAGCCCGGAATACATCCAGACTTTCATTATCTGTTCAACACTTCAATATACGAAGCATCTCCAGTTGTTCTTAAAGCAGAGCGGAAATTGTTGTTTTCTAACGTTTTAGCGACTTGTTGTAATTGCTGTGCATCATCATGATGGATAAGTAAGCTGTCAGCACCGCTTTCTTCTATATGAATGTGTTCGACACTTCCAATGGCATCATGTACTGCTTTTAAAAATTCAGGTTTCATATTGTCCTCCTAATATGTATGTAACGTTGTTGTTAGTATTTCCTTATTTTTGAAATATAAAAGTAAATGAATTTTTGTTATATTAAGATTTTGGAAGGGGTTTCCTATTCGTTTGTCAAATAATAGTAAAGTTGTCTTTTGAATTGAGGGGATCTTCGAAATTAAAGGGTGAGAGAATGGACATTTCAATAATTGCTGCACAACTAGTTAAGGAGAAAGTTATTTCACATGCTCCAAATAGCGTAAAAGCGTTGAACGGAGGAACGACAAGTACTGTATATTTGTTGGACGAAAAATATGTAGTAAAGCTGAATGAAGCGGAAGTAATACGTGAAGAAGCTAATTTTCTTTCTTTTTATGAGGGGAATACTTTATTTTCAAAGCTTTTGTATAAGGAACCTTTACATACATATTTCGTGTATTCTTTCCTGGAAGGTAATACTTCGTGTAAACAAGGATATAAACGAAGTACGCTTCGTACACTTGTAAAAGAAGTTATCAATAAGTATAAAATGGTTCCAGAGGCAGAAGGCTGGGGGTGGAAAGAAAGTCCGGTTCAATCTTGGAATGAATTTTTAACTGCAAATGTGATGGAAGCTTATGAAAATGTAAGATGTTACATAAGTGAAGAAGAATATAGAACGGTTCTTAAACTAGCAAATAGGGAAGCCGGAGTAAATCAACCCTTTTTATTACATGGTAATTTCGGATTTCATAATTTTATATTCCGGCAGAATAAGTTACATGGAGTAATTGATCCGTTACCAGTCCTTGGAGATCCTTTATATGATTTAATTTATGCGTTCTGTTCAACTCCTGAAGATGTTACGAAAGAAGCAATTGATTTTGCGATGAAACAATGTGTATTTCATAAAAAAGAACGAGATTTATACGAAGAAATAGTCATAGGATTATATTTGCGTATAGATACATGTTTGAGACACCACCCGAAAGATTTAGAAGATTACTTAGTAGCTTGGCGTTATTGGATGGACGAAATTGAGCCGGCTTTATAGTACAAATAGTTTGGGGGAGATAGTGAAATGAACATTCTAGAAGCAAAAAGAGATTTAGCACAAAGAACGAAAAGAGGATTTCCAGTTATAATAGCTGGTATTTTATTTTGGATTGTAGCAAGTGTAACGGGTATTCTTCTTTCAGAAAAACAAGTTGTGTGGGTGTATTTAATTGGTATGGGTTGTGTATTTCCTTTTGGCTTAATGATAGCTGCTATATTGAAAATTGACATGTTTGCGAAAGGAAATCCGCTAGGGACTTTAGCTGGATTAATTGGCGGGATAAATGTATTAAATATTCCGTTTGTATTACTTGCCTATTTTCAATTTCCAGAGTGGCTACCTTTTGTAGTAGCGATGTTAATAGGGGTTCATTTTATACCGTACGTATGGATTTATGAAAGTAAAAGTTATGGTGTATTGTCAGTAGGGACTGTACTCGTAACGTCAGTTTGCGGGATTCTTTTTGCAGACAATGGATTTACTGTCATTCCATTGGCAGTTACAGTTGTCTACTTACTGACTCTAATCGGTTTATTAATTGAAAATAAAAAAGTAGATCATTATCAACAAAAATCAGCTTAATAAAGTGAAACTTTAATCAGTGGGGGGCTTCATCCCCCACTGATTATTAGTTGAACCAATCGGGCTTTTATGGGCAGTTGATTCCCCACCTAACTTCTTTGCTTTCGCTGAATTTTGAGGTGAAGATCTTACTGCCCATTAATGCGGGATAAAAATATAGGGGTAGGGGGAAATATTATGAAAAATTTCGTTTGTACAACGTGCGGCGTACAGTATGCAGCGAGTGTGGAAGAACCGGTAAGTTGTGTTATTTGTGATGAGGAGAGACAATATGTGAATCCGAAAGGACAGTCTTGGACGACTTTAGAAAACTTGCAATCGAGTGGTACATATAAAAATGAAATGATAGAAGAAGAAAATGGGCTTTATAGTATTACGACAAAACCGGAATTTGCGATTGGTCAAACGGGATATGTAGTAAAAACGGAAGCGTATCGTTTACTATGGGATTGTATTACTTATTTAGATGAAACGACAATTGAGAAAATAAAGGAGTGGGGCGGGTTAGATGCGATAGCACTATCTCATCCTCATTATTATTCAACGCAAGTAGAATGGGCAGAAACGTTTAATGTACCAATTTATATACATGAAGACGATAAAGAGTGGGTAGTACGCCCGAGTAGCCGTATTATTTATTGGTCTGGCGAGTCTTTACAATTAGCGGACGGAATTACTATTCATCGTCTCGGAGGACATTTTAGCGGCGGTTCTGTATTACATTGGGAAGAAGGAAATGATGGGAAAGGTATTTTATTAACAGGTGATATTATTCAAGTTGTAGCGGATCAGCAATGGGTGAGTTTCATGTACAGCTATCCGAACTTAATTCCATTACCAGCGAGAAAAGTGGAGGAAATGGCGAATCGAGTGAAGCCATTACAGTTTAATCGTTTATATAATGCTTTTCACCGAGTAGTGAAAGAGAATGCCAATGAGGCAGTGGAACGTTCTGCTGAAAGATATATTAAGGCGGTAGAAGGAAAGTTATTTCATACGTAAAAGGAGATTTAGTTTTTATGAATACGTTAGTATGCTTTGGTGATAGTATTACAGCTGATGAAAAAGACGGTTTACATTTTGGCCGACAAGGTTATGAATATGTAGCGGAGTTAATTGGTAAAAAGTTAAAAGGGATTTTGTAAGAAGCAAAGTGCGCGCGCTTTGCTTTTTTTGTCCGCGTATTTCTTCCTACAATGCTGCTGTGTTCAATGCAGTTGCTTTTATTATGCTAAATATATTTCATAGTAGTACATGTAGGAAAGAAATGAATAAAGTGAAATATAATTAGACCTTACCAATCGGGTTATTAAGGGGAGCCTGACTTCGACCTAACTTTGTTGCTCTTGCCAAATTTTGAGGCGGTGCACTCAAATAGCGGGATAAAATTTACTTTAAAGAAGTGGTTAGCCGTAACACTATAGGACATTCGTACAGAAGAAAATGATTTGTTCGGCTAATGGAATGCATCCAAGACTTAACAGTTGATTAATAGAACTGTAAAGTTTAAAATTACAGTATAGTTTTTAGAAGTGAGTTGCTATTGTTTGTAAAAAACAGATAAATTAAATATTCTCGAATAAATAATATAACGTGTATTTCATTCTAAACTGTAATTTTTTTTAATACATTTCAATAATCTATATAATAATTTAAAAAGTAAAGGAGTGTGTGTAAAATATGGTGATTTTATATACGACAGCAAGCTGTAGTTCATGCCGAAAAGCAAAAGCATGGCTTGAAGAACATCAAATTGATTATACCGAAAAAAATATCGTATCAAATTCTCTTACAGTCGATGAGCTTAAATCCATTCTCCGTTTAACTGAAGAGGGTGCTAATGAAATTATTTCAACTAGATCTAAAACTTTTCAGGAATTAAATATAAATATTGAGGCGCTTTCGCTTAATGAGTTTTATAAATTAATAATTGAGTATCCTCAAATGTTACGTCGTCCAATTATGCTGGATGAAAAAAGATTACAGGTTGGTTTTAACGAGGAAGAAATCCGCAAATTTTTACCGCGTAGCGTTCGAACATTTTTGAATATTGAATTGCAAAAAATGGCTAATTAATAAGTAATATTTTGAAAGGAGGAAACAGAAGTGATTGAAGTACGTGTTACAGTTAATTATAAAGATAGAAATTATCATACAAATGTTATTGTGAGTAAAGATACGATTTGGACACAAATTAAACAATTGGCAGAAGAACAAGTTAAGAAACAGTGGACTGTTTAAATTGATTTGTAACTTAAAAAGTTAATTGAAGTTAGGAGATATAGGGGAGTTCTGATAGAATATAAAGAGATTTATTTTTTCATGCTAAGCATGCTTCTTATATTTTTACGTTTGACTAACCTATCTGTAATATTTATGGCTACAGTATGTTACTAAGCGAGAAATCATATTTTTTATCGTAGGAGGACAACAATGAACAGCGACTTTACCTTGGCCATTCACAGTTTAACTTATTTAGCTTTACAGCCAGATCGGATGTCAACAAGTAATGCTATTTCAGAAAGTGCAGGTGTTCATCCCGTACGCATTCGAAAAGTGCTAAGTTTGTTAAAAAAACATAAGTTTATACAATCAAAGGAGGGAACTGGTGGAGGTTTTATTTTTGCCCGAGATTTAAGTGAAATTAATCTTTGGAATATTTATCAAATAACCTCTGAAGGTACATTGCAGCCGAAGTGTCCAGAATCAAATGATCAGTGTATTGTAGGTTCGAATATGCGGAAAGTTCTTTTTGCTATTTTCTTAGGTGTGGAAGAACATCTAGGTGAATATTTAAAGAATTATACAATGAAAGAAGTTGTTGACCTTATTAATCAAGAACGTTAAGCGGCTTAATTATTATGTAGCCGTGAGTTCTTAAAAAAAAACTGTAATTAAAAATAATACAGTTTAAGCTGTTTTTTATATATTTTTTATCGGTACAAAAAATATTTATAAGAAGGTGAAAAAGTATGATGTCAAATAATAATCATGTTTTAAAAGAGGGAGATTGGGTTCGTGGAATATCAAATGAGGGTGAATTCATAGTTGGTTACATTGTATCACTTGATGAAGTGGAAGATGTAGTTACAGTTAGCATTGTGAAACGTGACGACAAGTACACAATGAACGAAGCGATTTTACTCTTTAGTAAACACGTTAACAAACTCCCTGAATCAAAGGTAATAAATAAGGAGCAAATCCTTTATCTTATAGACCTTGCATTATTAACAGGGGATGAAGAATGGTTTATTGAGCTCTCTGCAAAATTAAACTTGATAAAAGAGTTAGTTAATGAGGGGTTTTAAAGATTACATTATTCGTATTTAATAGGTTTAATGGTGTAATAATCAATAATATCATCTCTTTTGTTGCATTTTAATAAAAGAGGTGATTGATGGTATGAAAATAAAAATAATTAGCATCATATATCTTCTGAGTTTTTTATTACCTTGTATTTCTGCTCAAGCAATTGGAAAAAGTGAAAATGAAATCAACGAATATTTTGACATAGATTTAACTGGTTATGAACTTTATTCATTTGGTGACTTTAATCAAATAGGTTATAAGATAACGCCGCTTACTCAACTGTTTTTAGGTATAGTTCAAACAGAAGGTGAATGGATTGATGAACCAAGATTATATATTAAGGGGACTAAAGGCTATTTTCATCTTTGGAAAGAGGATGGTACGAATGTTCTTTATACCGTTGAACAGAAAAGTGGTTTTTGGAAAATTATAAATGTAAATAGAAAAAGGATTAACAGAATACCTGTACCAAAGAAATTTTTAAAAGAAGTAGTAATTAATCTTTTATTAGAACCAATAAGTAAAGAAGTTGAAAAATATTATAAGGAACCGAAGCTTTGGTTCCGAGGTTCTGAAAAAATTGTTGAAATAACAAAAGACGAAGCAAATTATATTTTCTATGTAACTGTGCAAATTCAAACTTTTGAAGGGGCACACAATCCACCTTATGGAGAGGACACAATTACTTTTCGTATAAAAGGAAATGAAATAAAACCCATTCAATACAAACATAGAAATATCCCTGAAGAAGATTTGAAAAAACTAAAATTAAGATGAAATTGAAGTGATTCGTTTGCCTACACCTAACAATGATAATGATGTAAATAAGCTGTCCATATATGGGCAGCTTATTTTATTCTTTCGTTTAGCGAAGATTTTTGCGAAATGTTAGCGGTTCTCTTATTGTCATCAAGTTAAAATATGTATTTTCCTAAAAATGTATATGAATACAATGTCTGTAATATATATCCTGAAAATTGGTTTGTATATTCAATGAAATATTTCTTTTTAACCACATTAATTATTTATTAGGATATCTTTTTTAGTTTGAAATAAAATCTTTAGATAAAGAAAAATATAAAAAAATTTAAAATGAGTAGTTTAAATAAACAATATTTTACTGTGTTTTATGCTGATTAATTCCATTTTAAGCGATAGGAACAAGGGTTGCATGCTAACTGTAAATTATTATCCATGTAAAATTATATCCATTAAATATTTCTGAAAATATAAAAATATTAATTTTATAAATATACACGTTATAATGAGTGCGTCGAGAGAAATTTTATGATCTCTGGAGAAAATATAAAAAATGCGATTATTAGTAAGAAAGGTGTGTGGTTAGAGGCGAAATGTATGTAAAGTGCTTCAGTGGCTTGTGTAATCAATACCATAAATGCTGCCGAAGCTATTAAAGTGATGTATAGAATTGAGAAAGAAATGCCTCATAAATGAAGAGAGGCCGGTTTAACTGAAATTACTGTTACAAGTAATTTAGAGAAACCATAAAAGTAATACACTGTTATTAGAAATGTTGCAACGTATTTATGAAGTCTATTCAATATTGTTCTCTTAAGCGGTCTTTATATAAAGAGCGGATAGTACGAGTAAACTTTTTTGTGAACGCTAACATTTATGTTAGGACGCTAACTAGCGAATGTTTCAATTTGGATTCATTATGATGAAGGACTTGCAATGTGGGGCAACTTGTAAGGAATTCATTTTCCGAAAAAAGGAATATTTGTTAGCTATAAAGAGAGACGCAAGAATAGATACAAGGGGGAGTTATTATATGAACGGGAATACTGCAAAGAAAATAGAAGTTCAAGCTGAAAATATCGCACTAGAAAATGAGCAATATGCAGATCCGAAAAAGTGGCATAAGCAGGATACTACATGGGCATTGAGCCTATTTGGAACTGCAATTGGAGCAGGGGTGCTCTTTTTACCGATTAATGCAGGTTCAGGTGGTTTATTATCATTACTACTAATTACATTGCTTGCATATCCAGTTATGTATTACTCACATAGGGCACTTGCTAAAATGATATACGCTTCTAATTCTGCTGATGAGGGGATCACAGGTACAATTAGAGAGTATTTCGGAAATAAAGCAAGTATCATTTTTAACATCGTATATTTCGGTTCAATTTATACAATCGTGCTAATGTATTCGGTTGCGCTTACAAATACTGCAAGTAGTTTTATCGTGCATCAATTGCACATGCCAGAGCCTCCAAGGGCTATTTTATCACTTGTATTAGTTCTTGGTCTTATCGCTATACTGAATTTTGGTCAAGATATTACTGTAAAGATCATGAGTATGCTAGTGTATCCTTTCATAGCTTCTCTACTGTTTATCGCAATATCTTTAATTCCACAGTGGAATACGTCAATGCTTAGCTTTTCAGCTGTTTCTACTGCTTCAACAGGAACAGGATATTTTGGAACGATACTGTTGATTCTACCAATCATCGTATTCTCATTTAACCATTCACCTATGATTTCATCATTTGTTGTGAAACAGAGAGCTACGTATGGAATAGAAGCTACTGATGCTAAATGTGCGCAAATACAAAAAGTTTGTTATATCATGACATTCGCTGTAGTTATGTTCTTCGTTTGGAGTAGTACATTAAGCTTGACTCCAGAGGATTTAAAAATGGCAAAAGAGCAAAACTTATCAATCCTTTCATATCTTGCTAATGAGCTTAATTCACCTGTAATTACGATTGCAGCTCCAATCATTGCTTTTGTGGCTATTACAAAATCTTTCCTTGGCCATTATATCGGAGCATTTGAAGTAATGCGTGACATGATTATTAAGTTCGGTAAATCACGTGGAAAAGTTATTGAAGAAAAAACAATTAAAACAATCGTCCTTACTTTTGTTGTATTATCATGCTGGTTTGTTGCTTATACAAATCCAAGTATTCTTGGACTTATTGATTCTCTAAGCGGTCCATTAGTTGCTGCTATCTTATGTCTATTACCGA
Source organism: Bacillus sp. M5A3_1b (assembly GCF_053345335.1). NCBI lineage: Bacteria > Bacillati > Bacillota > Bacilli > Caryophanales > Bacillaceae > Bacillus > Bacillus sp. M5A3_1b. The sequence continues at coordinate 37,353 of NZ_JBKEZY010000006.1, forward strand.
TGTATGCGATTCAAAAAGTACCAGTACTAGCTAAATACAAAGGGAAAATGAGTAACGTATTTGTTATTATTGTAGGTGTACTTACTGTTTTAGCAAGTATTAAATCATTATTCTAATTCACGATTGTTAGTTCTAATGCAAAATAGAACGATTTTGGGACAGGTTTCTCCGTTTGGAGAGTCTGTCCCTTTTTAATGCGTTACAGTTTGATCTTATTGATTTTATGAGGGATTCACGCATAATTGTAACTAAGGGAGATGATTTCAGATTGAGTAAACTGAATATTAGTACAACGGTTTCCGGAGATATAATTGTTACTCGTCTTATAGGCAAGATTAAAACAGATGATGTTTATGAATGGTTTAATGGCTTCGAGCAAGTTTGTCAGCAATTCATTTCCGAAGGGCGGAAATACAAATTGTTGATCGATAGAAAAGGATACATACCAGATCACTTTTCTGTTCAAAAAGCATGGAAAGAGAAGTTTTTCAATGAAACGATTTTGAAACACAGTAAGGCAATGGCTTTTCTTCTTGAAGAAGGAGAGATACTGAATTATTTACAACAATCTAATACAAAAAAATCTGTAAAATTTTTCGATGATTATGAACAAGCATTCCTTTGGTTGAATGAATATCCTAGATAAAACTTTTAGTGAACCAGTTGCTTAAGCAACTGGTTTTTTTATGCTTGTAAGTAGTAGCTGGAAGAAAACTTCTATACGAAATGTTTAGCGCTAGAGGACATACATTTTTAGTGCGTTAAATATAATTCATAATAGCAACAAGAAGAAAAGAATACGCTTTACGTTATTAGTTATATGGAAAGTCCGTACGGTAGGGTCGCATAATTTTAAAAATAGCAATGTGGCATAAAGTGAGTAAGGGGGATAAACATATGAGTACTTCAAATTTGAATGAAATAAGTAAACAAATTTTAATAGAGGAGGAAACACTTCAATTTTCCTCTTTTACAAATGAAGATGCACTGCAGATAGGTTTATTTATCGTTGAAACAGCGAAAAAGGAAGGGAAATTGATTGCTGTTGATATAGCGAAAAATGGTGTGCAATTATTTCATTTCAAGATGACGGGGACAACTGAGGAAAATACGAAATGGATTGAGCGTAAAAAACGAGTTGTTTCTTTGCACAATCATAGCTCGTATTATATGCAAATACAAAGTGAAATAACGGGTGTTCCATATAATGAAAAGTATCTTTTAGATAGGTCGGATTATGCTGCGTTTGGTGGTTGCGTTCCTGTGCAAATAAAAGATGTAGGAGTTATTGGAATGATAACAGTTTCAGGGTTACCACCAGAAGAAGATCATGAATTAGTTATAAGGGCAGTTAAAAATCATTTAAAGCAATAATAAAAAGGAAAAACCGAACAAGAATATGTTCGGTTTTTCCTTTTTATTATTCAGTTCATGAACATATTTTTAATAAGATGTTACGAAATGAAAAATCTTTAATTCAAGACACTTTCCTTGACGATAATAATCTATGTAGTTAATATGATAGACATAAAATAACTTAATTACTTTTTGTAATCTAGTTATTTTATGTAAGTATAACTGAGTAAGTAGGATGTGGGGAAAATGCTTTGAATTGCCACTATTAATATTGGGGACAATTAGAAAGCGACAAATATAAAAAATTAGAAGTTAAGAAGTAAGATTGGATCAACAATAATAGTAGCTTCTGTACAATGCATTCTTACTATATTGGCAATGACTATACATCACGAGGAGGACTGAAATTGGAATCGATGACCTTTGTTTTATTTGGAGCGACAGGGGATTTAGCGAAAAGGAAAATTTACCCCGCGCTATATAACTTATATAGAGATCAAAAGCTTCCAAAGCCAATATCTGTTATCGGGCTTGGAAGACGTGAAGTATCTCATTTAGATTTTCAAAAAAGAGTAAAAGAATCCATAGAAACTTTTTCTCGTCGCAGAGAAGAAGGTACTCCGAAAATAGAAGATTTTTTAGAGTATTTTCGTTATTGTCCGTTAGATGTGAATAAGCCAGAAGATTATAAAAGGTTATTACAAGTAGTTCATGAAAGGGAAGAAGAACAAAATATACAAGGGAATAGAATGTTCTACCTTTCAGTTACTCCTGACTTCTTTGAGACCATTGCTTTAAATATTAAAGAAAGTGGACTTGATAAAACAGATGGATGGAAGCGTCTAATGATTGAGAAACCGTTTGGTCATGATCTTACATCTGCCCGAGAGCTGAATGATAAGCTTAGTCGAACGTTTGAAGAAGACGAAATATACCGTATTGATCATTATTTAGGTAAACCGATGGTTCAAAATATTGAAGCACTTGAATTTGCAAATCCTGTTCTTCAATCGATTTGGAATAAAGAACATATAGCGAATGTACAAATAACAGCTAGTGAAACGGTTGGGGTAGAAGAAAGGGCAGCATATTATGATCATGCAGGAGCCATTCGCGATATGGTTCAAAATCATATGCTGCAAATATTAATGATGACTGCTATGAATCTGCCGGAAAAGATTAATGCATGTGAAATTCGTGAGGAAAAACGAAAAGTGATGGAGACTCTTCGTAAAGTGAAAAAAGAAGACGTTCAGAACCATATCATTCGCGGACAATATGCTTCAGGGGAGATAAAAGGACAACAAGTTGTGGCGTATAGAGAGGAGCCAGGAGTAAATCCTTCTTCTCAAACAGATACATTTGTTGCGGCTCGCTTATGGATTGATAACCCATTTTGGACTGATGTTCCTTTTTACATACGAACAGGAAAAAGAATGAAAGAAAAGTCTACTCGTATTGTAATTGAGTTCAAAAATACATTAAAACAGCAGTATCAAGATAGTAATCCAAATGCAGCGCCTAATTTGTTAATCATTGAAATTAGCCCAAATGAAAATGTTTCACTCCAATTAAATAGTAAAAATCCATTGAACAATGGAGAGCTTGAACCGATCCGTATTCATTTTACTTGTGAGCAAACAGGTGTGGGAATACCTGAAGCTTACGAAAGGCTTATCTATGATGCTGTATGTGGAGATTCTACATTCTTTGCACACTGGAGAGAAGTTGAATTGTCATGGGAATGGGTGCAGCCAATACTTGAAGCATTCGAAGAAAACTTGTTACCACTTCATGAATATAAGTCGGGTTCGTATGGTCCAGATGCTGCGAATGCTCTATTACAAGAAAGTGAGTTTAAATGGTGGTTAGATGAGGAATTGAAAAAATAAGTACATTCTTACATGAAGGTATTTCATACGTTTCTTTATATGTAAAACAATATGACAAAAAGATATTCATCATTTTATTAACATGTATTTATGATGAAAGGTAATTCAAGGAGGAATTATATTATGAGAGTAGGATTAATTGGTTTAGGTAAAATGGGATTAAATTTAGGGAAGAATTTAATGGATCATAAACATGAAGTAGCTGCATTCGATTTAAATACGAGTGCGGTGGAAGAAATGAAAGAGTATGGTGCTACAGGTACGTCTAGTTTAAACGAACTTGTGCAATCATTGGAATCACCAAGAATTCTTTGGGTAATGGTTCCGCACGCTGTTGTTGATTCTGTTATTAATGAGATCACTCCGCTTTTATCAAAAGGAGATATTTTAATTGAAGCTGGTAATTCACATTATAAAGAGTCTATTCGCCGATATGAGCAACTAAAGAAAGATGGCATTCACTTTATGGATGCAGGAACTTCTGGCGGAATGGAAGGTGCGCGTAATGGAGCTTGTTACATGATCGGAGGAGATCAAGAAGCTTGGGACATCGTTGAACCTATCTTCCGTGATACAGCTGTAGAAAATGGATTCTTATATGCAGGAAAAGCTGGTAGCGGTCACTTCTTAAAAATGATTCATAACGGAATTGAATACGGAATGATGGCTGCTATTGGTGAAGGGTTTGAGGTTTTAGAGAAGAGTGAATTTGATTACGATTATGAAAAAGTATCAAGAGTATGGAACAACGGTTCAGTCATTCGTTCATGGTTAATGGAATTGACTGAAAACGCATTTTCTAAAGATGCAAAATTGGATGAAATTAAGGGCGTTATGCATTCTTCTGGTGAAGGAAAATGGACAGTAGAAACAGCATTAGACCTTCAAACAGCAACTCCTGTTATCGCAATGTCTCTATTAATGCGCTACCGCTCATTAGACAATGATACATTTACAGGAAAAGTTGTAGCAGCACTGCGTAATGAGTTTGGTGGACATGCAGTAGAAAAGAAATAAATATCTTAAAATTATAACTCGTTAACGTTTAAAAAATGGAGGGAATGAATTATGAAGTTTTTTATTGATACTGCAAATCTTGAGGACATAAAAAAAGCATATAAACTTGGAGTTTTAGCCGGCGTTACAACGAATCCTTCTTTAGTAGCGAAAGAGGGCATTAAGTTTGAAGACCGTATTGCAGAAATTTGTCAGGCAGTGCCTAAAGTTGAATCTGTTTCGGCAGAAGTAACTCCAGATGTTGTAGAAGCTGAAGAAATGATCTCTCAAGCAGAAGAACTGATTAAAATTAACGGTGGTGATAAAAACATCACGATAAAACTTCCGATGACGCTAGCAGGATTAGAAGCTTGTCGTTACCTTACTGAAAAAGGTGTGAAAACGAACGTTACCCTTATTTTCACTGTGAACCAAGCCCTTTTAGCTGCTAGAGCAGGTGCAACGTATGTTTCACCATTTTTAGGTCGCCTAGATGATATTTCTGAAGATGGCGTACTATTAGTTGCTAAAATAGCTGAATTGTTCGATATTCATCAATTAGATACACAAATTATTGCGGCTTCTGTTAGACATCCAGACCATGTCACTCGTGTAGCAATGGCAGGTGCTCACATTGCAACAATTCCTTATAAAGTAATTGAACAACTTGCTATGCACCCATTAACAGACCAAGGTATTGAGAAGTTTGCTGCGGATTGGGCGAAGGCGCCTAAGTTATAAGGAAGTAAAGTTTACACAAATTGCTTTTTCACGAGAGGACCAATCTTTATGTAACTTCATCCTTTAAAATAAATCCCGAGTTTGGTACCTTATTACGTAAAAGCAGCGATATGAAAAGACACCATGCATTTTCAAAACAGCACAATGGTTATAAAAAGGATCCCCTTATGAGAGTGAAGTTTATGAAAACGTAGCTCTCATAAGGGAGCATCTTTTTGTAGACACCATGGTGCTCTTTTGTTATAGGAATGATTTGAAAGGGGTTACATAGTGAGCTCGAAATATATGATTGGTGTAGATATTGGGACAACTAGTACAAAAGCAGTTTTGTTTTCGATCGATGGATCTGTTATTGCAAGTCATGGGATTGAATATCCTTTGTATACTCCCGCACCAGAAACAGCGGAACAAGATCCAGAAGAGATTTTTCAAGCGGTCATACATACGATTAAAGAAACTATACAATCAAGTAATGTACAGCCAGTTGATATTCTTTGTGTTTCTTTTAGTTCGGCAATGCATAGCGTCATTGCTGTAGACGAAGCAGGGAAGCCGTTAACGAGATGTATTACTTGGGCAGATAATAGAAGCGCAAGTTGGGCAGAAAAAATAAAGAATGATATGAATGGTCATGAAATTTACCTTCGTACTGGAACACCAACCCATCCTATGTCACCACTTTCAAAATTAGTTTGGCTTAAAAATGAACATGCTGATTTATTTGCAAAAAGCTATAAATTCATTTCTATTAAAGAATATGTTTTCTATAAGTTATTTAAGGAATATGTAATTGATTATTCTATAGCATCAGCAACAGGAATGTTCAATTTGAAATCTTTAAAATGGGATGAAGAAGCTCTTCGTGTTGCAGGAATTTCGGAGGAAAAGCTTTCTAAACTCGTTCCAACTACGCACACCTTAATAGGATTAGATGAAGAATTTGCAAGAGAGATGAATGTACTTGTTACTACTCCTTTTATAATAGGAGCGAGTGATGGAGTACTATCGAATTTAGGTGTGAATGCAATAGAACCTGGAGTAGTTGCTATTACAATTGGTACGAGCGGTGCAGTGCGAGTTGTCACAAATCATCCTGTAACGGATCCGAAGGGTAGGACTTTTTGTTATGCGTTAACTGAGGACCTTTGGGTAATTGGTGGACCGGTGAATAATGGTGGTATGATTTTTAGGTGGGTTCGTGACCAATTGTGTGCGTTAGAAGTTGAGCATGGGAAGCGCTTAGGAAAAGATCCTTATGAATTGCTTACTGAAATAGCAGCAAAAGTTAATCCTGGATCTGATGGTTTATTATTTCATCCGTATTTAGCAGGAGAAAGAGCTCCTTTATGGAATGCGAATGCGCGGGGGTCTTTCTTTGGGCTTGGACTACATCATAAGAAAGAGCATCTTATCCGTGCTGTTTTAGAGGGAATCATTTATAACTTGTATACAGTTCTCCTTGCTTTAAAAGAACTAATTGGCGAACCGAAAAAAATTCAAGCGACAGGTGGCTTTGCAAGATCGGAACTTTGGAGACAGATGATGGCAGATATTTTTCATCAAGACGTATATGTTCCTGAAAGTTTCGAAAGCTCTTGTCTAGGAGCAGCTATCCTTGGTTTATATAGTTTAGGTGAAATAAATACATTACATGTAGTTTCTAATATGGTAGGTGCCAATTTTTATCATGAGCCAAACATGGAAAGTGTGGAGAAATATAAAGAATTAATACCGATCTATATTCGTTTGGCCCGTCACTTGGAAGAAGAATATGAAAGTATAGCAGCTTTTCAGAAAAAATGGGTTTAGAGGTTATTTGGCAGAAAAATATGGTAACTTATAAAGAGGTACTCCGATTTTTTAGGATATTCTTTCAATCAAAAATAGTTTTATGAACTTGGTAAGAAGTATGGTGAACAAAAACTATAGGGAGAGGGTTATGAAAATGACGGATAACAAAGAGTTTATTGGATATGTTGGAACGTACACGAAAGAAAATAGTGAAGGGATATATACTTTTACTTTAAATACAGAAGCACAAAAAGTTAGTAATGTAACGCTTGCGGCTAAGCTGGATAACCCTACATATGTAACGATTAGCAAAAATAATCAATATCTCTATTCTGTTGTTAAGGAAGGCGAAGCTGGTGGTGTAGCTGCTTATTCGATTAACAGTTATACAGGAGAGCTAACGGAACAAAACAGACAAGTAGTAGAAGGGGCTACTCCTTGTCATATTAGTGTGGATAGTGAAAACGGTACGGTAGTTACAGCAAATTACCATAAAGGAACAATTGAGTCTTTCGTAGTTAATGAAGAAGATGGAACTGTAAATCCTGTTACATCGATTATGGCAAATGAAGGTTCTGGTCCAAATAAAGAAAGACAAGAAAAACCACATGCGCATTACGCGGGATATACTCCTGATGAAAAATATGTGGTAGGCGTTGATTTAGGAATTGATAAAATCATTACGTATGAAATAAAAGATAGTAAGTTAAAGGAAGTGAATAGCTTGTCTGTGAACCCAGGAAGTGGTCCTAGACATATTACTTTTCACCCGAACGGAAAGTATGCGTATGTAATGACTGAACTTAGTTCGGAAGTTATTGCATTATCATATAATCCGGAAGAAGGGTCCTTTACAGAGTTGCAGTATATTTCTACCGTTCCGAAAGAATTTGATGACAATAGTCAAGGAAGTGCGATTCATATTTCTTCTGACGGCCGTTTTGTGTATGCGGCGAATCGCGGTCATAATAGTATTGCTGTTTTCAGTGTGGATCAAAATTCAGGCCAGCTTACATTTGTTGCACATACATTTACAGAAGGAAATTGGCCGAGGGACTTTGTATTAGATCCGACTGAAAAGTTTCTTCTTGCTACAAATGAAAAGTCACATAACCTTGTGCTATTTTCAAGAAATGAAACGACAGGTGAGTTAACATTGTTACAATCTGATGTTATTGTACCAGAGCCTGTTTGTGTGAAGTTTTTGAACGTTTAATTTGTGATTGGTAGAATTTCTATATATCCCAAAAACAGTAAAAAAGCAAAGCGATATCGCTTTGCTTTTTATTGTTTCTTTTTCGGTCTACGTACTAATTCGCCGCCGCAGTTTGGGCAAACGTTTTGTCTTTCTTCTGTACACGGTGCACAAAATGTACATTCATACACGCAAATGTAGGCTTCGGAATTTGATTCGAGAGATTGATCGCAAATTTGACAGTTTGTTTTCATTTCGAGTGCCATAGTAAGTCTCCTTTTAGTTTGAATATTTATAATTTAATTATAATTCATTAGATAGAAGCTGTCTTTTTCAATTGAAAGGAAATCGAATGATAAAGTTATGATTTGAAATGAAAGAAGCTCATTTATTTTTAAATTGATTATTTAATAAGGTTGGAATATTATGAAATAGTCAAAAGACAACAGGGGGTATATATTTTGACTAATCATAACGATCATTTAAAAGCAAACTGCGAAAAATGCTTCGGTTTATGTTGCGTGGCGTTACCGTTCGCAGCATCGGTAGATTTTGCGGTGAATAAAGATGGCGGGACACCATGTTCTAACTTACAAACAGATTTTAAATGTAGCATACATAAAAATCTTAGAGGAAAAGGTTATAAAGGTTGTACAGTGTTTGAGTGTTTCGGGGCTGGGCAGAAGATTTCGCAAGTTACGTTTAACGGGATTGATTGGCGGAAAGATGCTAAGCATGCGAGAAAAATGTACGATGCTTTTCCAGTTATGCATCAGCTTCATGAAATACTGTGGTATTTGAATGAGGCGATTCTTTTACAGGCGACACAATCGATTCATAAAGAACTAAGTAAAGCAATTGGAGAGACAGAGCGCTTATCAAATTTAAATGCGGACGAGTTAATGAAAGTAAATATTCCATTACACCGTGCGGAAGTAAATGTGTTACTTTTAGAAACGAGTGAGCTAGTTTGGAAGGAAATGAATGCCGCGCGTAAGAAACGAATTAGTCACCGCGGAGCAGACCTTATGGGAGCAAATTTGAAGAATAAAGATTTACAAGGAGCGAATTTAAGAGGAGCTTATTTAATTGCGGCTAACTTAAATGGAGCAGATTTAAGAGGAGCAGATCTTATCGGAGCAGATTTGCGAGATGCAGATATTCGCGGGGCGGATTTCACAAATAGTATTTTTCTGACGCAAGTTCAAATTAATGCAGCGAAAGGGGATAAACATACGAAATTACCGAAAGTGTTGTCCCGTCCATCGCATTGGAGTGCGTAAAGAATGTGGAACAGGCAGAGATTAAGAATCTCTGCCTGTTTTTTCATTTCTTTTCAAAAGTAGTAATGAAAACACTACATATAATAAGAATACCACCAATAAAAAAGTTAATATTTAATGTCTCATTTAAGAGTAACCAACCAAGCAATGATCCGACGATAGGTTGGAAGAAGAAAAATAAGGAACCGATGCTTGCGTCCATTAATTCTAACCCTTTATTCCAAAGGAAAAAGGCACCTGCCGTTGAGACGACTCCTAAATATACTACGCCTAATATTACGTACGTGTTTACTGTTTCGATAGAGGTTGATTGTAGTTCCCATATCATAAAAGGTGTAATGAAAAAGAGTGAAAAGAATATGGCGTACGTTGTGATAACTAAGGATGAAAATCGAGTTGAAGCAATCTTCACATAAATGGATAGTAAAGCCCACGTAATAGCGGCCCCAACTAAAATGATTGTACCGATAAAATAGGAGCCAATTTCAATATCCCATCCAATGACGATAATTACACCGATTGTCGCTATGATAGTAGATAGCAGTCTACGAGCGGTTAGTTTTTCTTTTAAAATGATCGCTGCAAATATAACCATAAATGCAGGTGTAGCTGATGTTACTAAAGAGCCTGTATGAGCGTCAGATAATTTTGTTCCGATAAATTGACAAGTAATCGAAATGAAATAGCCGATAAATCCAATCCAGGCGAAGAGTAGCCAATCTTTTTTGTGAATGGTTACTTTTTTCTTTTGCTTTTTCTCAGCTATTTTCAAAATGAAATATAAAACAACGAAAGCGATAATAAAGCGTAGCCAAACGAGTGTCAGTGGTGGGATAAAGTCGAGTACATATTTGCTAACAACATACATACCGCCCCATATACTAGCTGCTAGTGATAAACATATAGCTCCTAAAATTGTTTGTTTCATGTAAAGTACCTCCGTCTATTTTTAGGGTTTTATGAGTTCCCTAAGACGAGGCATAGTGTTAAGTGTTATATGAATGCCCGCCTTAGTTTATAGACGGCTTACAGGTTGATCGTTTTCGAATGAAGTGTTGTAGTACATGAGTGCATTCCTCCTTCATAATTTAATAAAGATATTATAACTTAATTTTCAGTTTATTGGGATGTTTCTTTAGAAAATGGTGGTTGTCTAAGAAAGCATAGTATATGGTAGAAAAACATATTTTAAAAATAAAAGAAACCAATTACATAACTGATAAGTATAGTAAGAGTAGGATGAAAAAGTAGATTAATAGAGAACGAGGAGGAGATTGTTATAACTACAACCGTTATTTCTCATTTTTACAATGAAGAGTATTTATTACCGTGGTGGCTTGCTCATCATACGAAACTGTTTGATCATGGCATTTTAATTAATAAAGGTTCAACAGATCGTTCGGTTGAAATTTGTAAAAAATTCGCACCACACTGGGAAGTACGAGATTCTGCAAATCCAGAATTTGATGCATTAGCGACAGATCATGAAGTGATGAGGATAGAACAAGAAGTAAAAGGATGGAAAATAATTTTAAATACGACCGAGTTTCTTTGTGTGCAAGATAAAAATCAGTTTTGGAAATCCCTGAATGAATTGGGAGGGAGGATGTATTGGCTGGAAGGGCTTATTATGGTCGATGATCTTAACTATAATTATCCGGACCTTAACTTTGGAATACCTTTAATGAAACAGCGATTTCATGGTTATTTACCAGAAGATTGGGCGTTATGGAGAAGAGGTAGATTTATTCATAATCATGAACACGGAAGTTATACGGTTGGGAGACATTTATCTGCACATGAATCTATGATTTATCCGCCACTTGCGTGTATTGCATGGTTTGGTTTCAGCCCTTGGAACGATGCGATGAGAAAGAGGAAATTACAAATTGGCCCGACTCTTTCTGAAGCTAGTAAGCATGGGGGAATGGGAACACATCATATTATTACACCTGAAAAATTAGAAGAATGGTATAAGGATTTAGCGAGAGGGACGAAGGATTTGCGTTTTAGTGGTGCGTATCGTTATGTTTTTTTATAAATGATTCCCACCATAAAATTGTTTCTTCGATCCCAGTATTTAGATCGTATGTTGGTTTCCAATTTACTTCAGTTTTTAAACGCTCTACATTAACGCCGACGAATAAAGGTTCATCTTTAGAGAAAGGAATCGTACCTAGTTTAATTAAATGTTCTTTTCCTAACTTTTTAGCAATGATAGAAGCTAATTCTTTAATTTGTACAGATTGACCAGAAGCGATATTGATTGTGCCTGTAACGCCATGTTCTAATACTGTTACGAGAGCATCAGCGACGTCGCTCACATGGAGGAAATCTCTTGATTGTTTTCCATGTGTACATAGTGCTTCCTCATTTTTTAATAAGGAAGTGATAATGTTAGAAACGAGCCGATTCCCTTGTTCGTGAGGGCCATACATATGAAAGATGCGGCCCCAACACATGCTGAGGCCGGTTTGCTCAGCGTACGTTTGTAGCCAAGAGTGTAGTGCGTTTTTACATAATGCATACGGTGTTTTATAGGAAAGAAGCGGTGAATCTTCAAATAGTACGCCGTTAAACCATTCGTACTCTGCGCCGGTGCCGGCAACAACGACTCGCTTTCCGCCGCATGTTGTGAAGTGTTGAATCAATGAGATGCTGGATGTAAGCCAATAGTAATTATTAATAGATACGTAACAAGCTGGCGGCACTGCTTCCCAAGCTAAATGAATGAGATGACTAGGCTTCATGTCGTAAATGAGTTTTTTTACTTCTTCATCACAAAGTAAGTTTACTTTATGCCAGTGGCAAGGGATGTGAGAAGGCTTCTTTGTATGATAAGTGGCGTGCACCTCATAGCCCCTTTGTATAAGAGAATTTACAACATATTTACCAATCCATCCACTACCGCCTGTTACAAGAATTTTTTTCATGGCTCAATTACCTCAACTTCTGGAATGGTTACTAAAAATTTGCCGCCCCATTCACGAATGAAAGAGCATTCTTTCATAATTTCATCTTTCAAATTCCAAGGGAGTATGAGAATGTAATCAGGTTTTGTACGCTTAATTTCTTCTGGAGATTTTATTGGAATGCGTGTTCCTGGTAGTAGGAGATTTTGTTTGTGAGGGTTTTTATCTACTGTATAAGCTAAAAATTCTTTTCCTATTCCGCAATAATTTAAAAGGGTGTTTCCTTTAGCTGGTGCACCGTAACCAATAATTTGTTTGTTTAAAGCTTTTGCTTCGATAAAAAACTTTAAAATATTTATTTTCAATTGCTCGATGCGTTTAGAAAAAAGGAGATAACAATCTAATGTATTTAGCCCGTGATCTACTTCTTTTTCGATTAATTTTGTAACACTGGAATGGATAGTGGATTTGTCGCTATGATGTTTTACAAAAATACGTAAGGAACCACCGTGCGTTGCAAGCTCTTCTACATCGACAATTTGTAAATGATGATGAGCTAAAACTTTTTGAAGACTTATAAGTGAGAAATAGGAGAAGTGCTCATGGTAGATCGTATCAAACTGTTTAAAGGATATGAGATTTAATAAGTGCGGGAATTCAATTGTTATTGTTCCGTCTTGTTTTAATAACGTTTTTAAACCAGCGACAAAATCATGTAAGTTCGGGACGTGTGCCAATACGTTATTTGCGATGATTAAATCAGCTTTTGGTAATTTTTTTGCAAAGTCATTGCTGAAAAAATTCACTTCAGTAGGAATTCCTTTTTGGATAGCGATTTCTGCTACATTTTTTGCTGGTTCAATTCCTAACGTTTCGATATTTTCTTTTTGAAAGTATTGTAATAAGTACCCGTCGTTACTCGCGATTTCAATCACTTTCGAATGATTGGTTAAGTTGAAACGCTTAATCGCCATTTCTACATATTGCTTAGCGTGTAGTAGCCAACTGGAGGAGTAAGAGCTGAAGTATAAATAGTCATGAAAAATGTTGTGCGGAGATTCAAATTCATCTAATTGTACGAGTAAACAAGAGGTACAGACAAAAGTGTGCAGTGGATAGAATGGTTCCATTTTATATGAGTGTTCTGGATCTACAAATGAGTTAGCGAGAGGGGAAACACCTAAATCTAGAAAAGTATTTGTTAGTAATGAGTGGCAAAAACGGCATTTTTTCAGTTCCATTTTATAGCCCCCTTATAAATTTTTGAATGCATCGATTTGTTGGCGCGTGAAAGATTCCATATTTTCACCAGATGCATATTTCTTGTACCAATCAACAGTCCAAGCGATAGAGTGATCTGTTGATAACTTAGGAGTCCAACCGAGTTTATTTACTGCTTTTGTACTATCGAGTGTTAAAATAGGTGATTCATAAGGAGTGTTTGTATGAGGAGAAAGGATTGTTAGTGGTTTATTCCATAATTTCATTATAGATTGAATGACATTATGAACGGTTCTGTTAGGTTCATTTATCGGGCCGAAATTCCACGCCGCTGCAAATTCGGCGTCTTTCCAAAGTTTTTCAGCTAAAAGGATATAGCCATGTAAAGGATCTAATACGTGTTGCCACGGGCGGATAGCGTGTTTGTTTCTAATATTTAACGTAGCATCTTGTAAATATGCACGAATGACATCTGGGAATAATCGGTCTTTTGCCCAATCACCGCCGCCGATAACGTTACCTGCTCTTACTGAGGCAAGATTCTGAGTGTTAGTGCGGAAGAATGAGGTTTGATAGGAAGTCGCCACTAGTTCAGCACAAGCTTTACTAGCACTATAAGGATCGAAACCTCCTAATCGGTCACTTTCCACGAATGCACGGTTACCGCTCCCATCATTTTCATAGCATTTATCACTTGTAACATTAATGATGCCGCGTATACTTTCTATATGTTTTGCCGCTTCTAATACGTGAACAGTACCTAAAACATTCGTCTTAAATGTTTCGATAGGATTTTTGTATGAAGTGGTGACGATTGGCTGGGCAGCTAAATGAAATAGTATGTCAGGGTTATGATGTTTTAGGGCATGTAATAAAGAATCGTAATCTGTAATGTCGCCTTTAATTGTTATGCACTCTTTTGCTACGTTACATTGTTCAAAAAGGTTTGGAATGGATGGTGGATGAGAAGAATAGCCAATTACTTCTGCGCCTAAAGAAGTTAAAAAAAGGGTGAGCCATGAGCCTTTAAAGCCAGTATGTCCTGTAATAAATACTTTTTTCTTATTCCAAAAAGATGAAGAAGCCATATTACCAAACCTTCCACGGAGCGTTATTACTTTCCCATAGCTCGACTAATTTATTTTTATCGCGCAATGTATCCATCGGATGCCAAAAACCAGAATGTTGATATGCGGCTAGTTCATTTTTGTTTACTAACTGAACTAAAGTGTCTGTTTCAAAAACAGATTTATCTCCGCTAATGTAATTGAAAACATCAGGGTTTAAAACGAAAAATCCACCGTTAACCCATCCGCCATCCCCGAGTGGCTTCTCTTGGAAGGATGTGACAGACTGTTTATCTAATACGAGAGAACCGAATCTACCAGGAGGTTGTACGGCTGTAACAGTCGCCATTTTACCGTGTTTTTTATGAAATGCAATGAGTTCTTTTATATTTACATTACTTAATCCATCGCCATAAGTGAGGCAGAAAGGTTCATCCCCGACGTAATTTTGTATTTTTTTAACTCGTCCACCTGTTTCGGTATTTAGACCAGTATCAATTAATGTAACTTTCCATGGTTCAATGCGATGAGAGTGGTTCGTAATTGTATTGTCACTTAAATGTATCGTAAAATCGGACATGTGTAAGTTGTAATTTAGAAAGAATTCTTTAATTGCATATCCTTTATAGCCTAAGCAAATAATAAACTCAGTAATCCCGTAATGACTATACAAACTCATAATGTGCCATAAAATAGGCTTTGTTCCAATTTCAATCATAGGTTTTGGTTTTAAATGAGTTTCTTCCCCAATCCTTGTTCCATATCCACCTGCAAGAATAACAGCTTTCATTTTTTCCTCCTAAAATAAAAATTTATAATATATACAGTATTCATATGAAATACAAATGGTATGGTTTTTAGCTAAGTGCGTAAAAATGTGTGGAACATGATAGGGTGAGAAATGTTAAGGTTTGAATTTAGGGAATAATTGTTGATACTCAGGGTGATTACGTAGATCTTGTGTTATGTTACTAAGCTCTAAAAATCGAGTTTCGAGTTCCTCAGAGGACTGACCATAATGAGTTTGAAGGCCCATTTGAACACCCGTTTTTGAAAGAGTAGGTGTAATTTGTAATTTTCTTGCCTTTGTATGTTCGTTCCAAGGGCTAAAATAAAATTTTAAAATGAATGAAGGGGAGTTATAAACGATAGGTTGGTGCTGCGTAAAATGTCTGCCTGGTAAATATGCGCCGTTAAGATGGTTGTGTATAAATCTCCAGGCACAGCCGATTTCTGGTTTATAAGGAAAGAGCCCGTGATATCGTTGCTCTACTAACGGAATAGAATATCTTAGTTTTGAATAATTGTAATTATGCTTATCAATCATGACAATCATTCTAATTGCATACATATTTTGGCCTAACGTATGAAGTGATGAGAAAAACTCTTCTACATTGTTACAACAAAGAAATTCCGTAGTATTTAATACCATTTTCCAACCTGAAACCTCTCTTTCAATTTCCATCACCTCAATATCAGTATTAGTGGGATCGAAATCAAGGAATCTTGAATTTCGTACTTCCCAGTTGGGAGCAAATAATTTACAAATTTCAACAGAACGATCTGTAGAACCTCTATTAATTAATATGCCGTGATCAAATATTTTTGTATGATGCATAAGCCACCATGGTAATAAATACTCCTCGTTATAAAAGTGAGAGATAATTGTCCTAGTGATTTTAATCTCCTCCAGTTGCATAAATAATGATTTTATTTCAATATTATTATCATATGTTTTGAATTAAGGAAGGTTGAAAGGAATGTGTGATTCCATTTTTATATTTTGGTATCGGCATATCGAAAAAATAGTAATCTAACTATATGGATAGAGTTATAGAGTGTGAATATACTACATACTTAGATGGCATGTGAAATTTTGTATAAATTATGAATAATAAACCGTCACGTTTGACTGTACAGTTTATGTATTGTATGATGTTAGTAATATAAACAAGGGGGGAAGATCGTTGGGAAGGTGTATCGAATCGGACAGTTGGCTCTCATGGCTCACGTGTCGAAACGCACGATTGATTATTATACGAATCTAGGAATCTTAAAAGCGGAGCGATCTCAATCTAATTATCGCTATTACGATGAAACAGCATTTGAGACATTACAATTTATTGAGAAGTGCAAAGAAATGCATATGCCGCTTTGTGAGATTAAAGAGAAAATCGAGGAGAAGAAGAAGCTGCTCGGTATCAATGAACACGTTTCGAAACAAGTGAATGAAGTGACAGACCATATTCATCGATTAGAAGCAGAGTTAACGGAGTTAAAGCCGCTTTTAGATGGATTGACTGATTCACAACGTGAAAAAATATCGAAATCTTTATCTGGTCAAACGACAGCTTTAATACAGACACTTGTTCTATTATTATAGAAAAAAGTGAAATCCGACCTCTTTAATTTTTGTATCGGGCTATGTTTTCTAATGAACAAATAAGAAAACATTATAGTATACAGGAGGTGGACACCTTAGTTTTTTAAACTAAGGGGATTCATTGGAAATATTTAATTTAGTCATGGTTGCGATTTTAATCGCATTTACTGGATTTTTCGTAGCAGCAGAGTTTGCGATTGTAAAGGTACGTTCAAGTCGTATTGATCAGCTTGTTGCGGAAGGGAAACGCGGTGCTTTAGCAGCGAAAAAGGTAACAACAAATTTAGATGAATATTTATCTGCTTGTCAATTAGGTATTACAGTTACAGCTATGGGATTAGGTTGGTTAGGTGAACCGACAATTGAAAAGTTATTACACCCGTTATTTGAGAAATGGAACATAAATCCTTCTATCTCATCAGTATTAACATTTGGTCTTGCTTTTATGCTAATGACGTATCTACACGTTGTAGTAGGGGAATTAGCTCCGAAAACGATGGCAATTCAAAAGGCTGAACAAGTAACATTGTTATTGGCAGGTCCGTTAATGATGTTCTATAAAGTCATGTATCCATTTATTTGGGTATTAAACGGTTCAGCTCGTGTTGTAACTGGCTTATTCGGTTTAAAACCGGCTTCAGAACATGAAGTAGCTCATACAGAGGAAGAATTACGCCTTATCCTTTCAGATAGCTATGAAAGTGGCGAAATTAATCAGGCTGAATACAAGTATGTAAATAACATTTTTGAATTTGATAATCGTATTGCAAAAGAGATTATGGTACCGCGAACAGAAATCATTGGTTTCTACCTGGAAGATTCAGTAGAAGAACACATGAAAGTAATCCAAAATGAACGATACACACGTTATCCGATTTTTGGAGAAGATAAAGATGATATTATCGGTATGGTCAATGTAAAAGATTTCTTTATTCGATATATGAACAACGATAAAGAAGATTTATCATCGATTCGCACGTATATGCGTCCGATTATTGAAGTGATGGAAACAACTCCAATTCACGATTTATTACTTCAAATGCAGAAGAAGCGAATTCCGATGGCTGTTTTATATGATGAGTACGGAGGAACAGCCGGAATTGTAACGCTTGAAGATATCTTGGAGGAAATCGTCGGCGAAATTCGTGACGAATATGATGAAGATGAAGCACCACCAATTCAGCATGTGAATGAGCACCATAAAATCGTTGATGGAAAAGTGCTTATCTCCGAAGTGAAAGATTTATTTGGATTACACATTGAAGAAGATGATGTGGATACAATTGGTGGCTGGATTATGATGCAAAATCATGAAATTGAAGAAGGACAACACGTTGAGGCGGAAGGTTATGAATTTAAAGTGTTAGAAAAAGATGCTTACCAAATTAAACGTGTTGAAATTCGTAAGATGGAACAAGAGCAAGAAGAAGAGAAAGCAGCAACTGTGTAAGTTGCTGCTTTTCTTCTAAAGTATAAAAAATGTGAAATTAGGAGCGGATATTTTGATTCAAGCAGCCTTACGTGTATATCGATTACAATTGTATGCGATCTTTAGTGGTTTACTACTTATGTGGACGATTACTCCGTTTGGAAAACAAGTAACAGGGTTTGGTATCGGATTAGCTGTAAGTGCATATTGCCTTTGGTTATTGGCTCGCAGAGTGGAGAAACTTGGGAAAAGTATCGTAATGAAAGAAAAGGCTCCTGGATTAGGAGTTTTAAACCGATTTGCAGCAGCCATTTTAGGAGCTATTATTATGTATGAAATTGAGCATGAAATGGAAATGTGGGCATTCGGTACAGGCATTTTAGGTGGTCACTTTTTAATGATTGCGAATTTAGCTTATGCAAATGTGCAGTTAGTGAAAGAAGAAGAGAAGCAAAGAGAACAGGCTTCGAAAAACATAGAGCTATGATGAAAGGGGCCTAATGGGGTTCCTTTTTGTGTTTAAAGCGAGCTAATGAAAGGAATCAAATTTACGACAAATATAATACGCTTCTTTTTTATGTTTTTCAATAGTATGAAAAATAATGTAAAAAAATTTAAAAACCCATCGATTTCTAAAGGTTATGTATGTTATTATGACAAAAGACTTTTTGAAAGAGGTGGATACCAATGTTACAAGCGTTACTTATTTTTGTGCTTCAAATTATTTACGTTCCAATTTTGACAATCCGTACGATTTTGCTTGTAAAGAATCAAACAAGATCCGCTGCTGGTGTTGGATTGTTAGAAGGAGCTATTTACATTGTCAGTTTAGGTATTGTGTTTCAAGATTTATCAAATTGGATGAACATTATTGCCTATGTCATTGGCTTTAGTACGGGACTATTATTAGGCGGTTATATAGAGAATAAATTAGCAATTGGTTATATTACGTATCAAGTTAGTTTACTAGACCGTTGTAATGAATTAGTAGATGAATTACGTCACTCTGGATTTGGCGTTACAGTATTTGAAGGCGAAGGTATTAATTCTATACGTTATCGCTTAGATATCGTAGCAAAGCGTTCTAGAGAAAAAGAACTGTTAGAAATTATTAATGAAATTGCACCAAAAGCGTTTATGTCTTCTTATGAAATCCGTTCATTTAAAGGTGGATATTTAACGAAGGCGATGAAGAAAAGAGCGTTAATGAAGAAGAAAGATGAACATGCATCGTAAAAAAGGGGAGTATAAGCCCATATGTAAAAGAGAGGAATCTATTTTGATGTAGATTCCTCTCTTTTTTATGAAAAAATTATCTGTTAATTGAAAAACTAAATCGTATAATTATTTTTTCTACTCATTCTCAAATTTATGATTAGCCATATAACTTGAAAAAATACCGGTATGATAAACGCGATTAATAAAACGATAAGTGATATGGATTTAATTTCGGGTGTTTGGATAACACCAGCACCATCAACGTCGCGTAACCAAATAATAGCGGCCCATATTCCAAAAACGATAATCCAAAATATGTTACCGATCCACCAAGAAATCCATCGTTTTTTCATGTTAACACCCCTTACATTTCTCCTCTGTTAAAAGTATATTTTCGTTTGTTACATTTATAAGGAAATACCTATAAAATTAATCTTTTTTAACTGTATATCTAACTTGTTTAAACGTTACCATCTCTCCATCTTTATGATCATCTTGCGTTTGCAAAAGTTGAACTTTTGGTTTGTAATCTGTCCTATGAGCGTGCTCGATATCTTTAATGTTAACTTTGTAGGATTCGCCATTATTAATTTTTTGTTCCAATACTTTTTTATTGGCGACATAAATAAACGTCACTTTATTTTCATCAATGCCTTCAGTCTTAAATTCTAATTCGTTATCTTTTGTTGTAATCGTCGGTGTTAATAATTCAATACTGCCTTTTCCAGTTTCTAAAGAATTTTCTGCTATAGTTGAACATCCGGATAATATGATTCCGATGAATAGAAGAGCACTTAATTTCTTTCTCATAACATCCCCCAATTTTAAGTAATTTTTGATTTTGGCATTGCTAGACTGCTAGTGTGGAACGTAACTGTTTAGCTAGCACTCTTTTTAATTGTACCATAATATGTAAATTTAAACGAGCTGTATATCCAATTTAAGGGTTTTGAAAAGTTTACTTATTGTTTTAAATCAGTATCTTTCCAGTAGGTATATATTTTCTGTAGAAAGCAGTGTTGTCAAAATCATTATGAATTGGCTATCCAACTATATGATGACATGTAGACAGGCGAAAGAACTTATTTTTATGGAAATTACAATTTTTTCATATTAAAATAACGATGTGGAATAGATGAATTCATTCACTTCGGAGGTAGTTACTTGAACATTAACGAGAAGGCAATTGAAATGTTTGAACAAAATGAATATGAGGAAGCAATGGAACTGTTTCAACGAGCTGTACATGAATCTAGAGGTGTACAATCTCTCAATAATCTTGCTTGGATGTACTTTTATGAGGAAGAGGATGATGATAAAGCTCTTGAATTAATAAGAGAAGTTGTTAAGTTGAATCCTTCCTCATACTTTCCTTATAACATCTTAGGGGAAATTTACACGAAACAAGAAAAGTGGGAAGAAGCGAAAGAAGTATTACAAAAGTCTATTTCGATGCAACCATCGGGTGAAGCATTTCACAATGTAGCTGTAGCGCATTATAACCTTGGAGAGTTAGAAAAAGCTTCGGAATTTTTCTTGCGAGTTTCAGGGGATTCGGACTATATCATGTATAGCTATGTAAAATGTTTAATTGATTTAGGGCGAACGACAGAAGCGAAAGAGAAGTTAGATGTTTTTTACAGGAGATCTGATGATTTTTTAGGAGAAATTCATGTAGCAGATTTATATGTTGAGTTGAATTGCTATAAAGAAGCAATTGAATGGTTCGAAAAGGGATATAAAGAAGTTTGGAAAAGCCCCAATTGGATTGGTAGATTTGTTTATGCTTTATATAAAGCTAATAATTTCACCCGTATAAATGAAGTTATACGGGAATCTATCGAAGCGAAAACAGCAGAAATAGAAGATGTTCAGAATGAAGAAGTAGAAGAAAACTGGACAGAAAAAGATAAGAAAGAGTTAATTGAGGAATATACAGAAGAGAATAATTGTTATAAAAAAATGATAGAACGTATCAAATCTGGATATGTTCCAGGGTTAGAATTTGAAACTTATCATATAGGGGCTTGTTATTTGTTTGGTTGTAAAAGACATAATCATCTTGAATATGAAGAATAAAAAAATTCGACTGTCACATATGATGGTCGAATTTTTTATTATAGGCTGGTTGTCTAAAGGTACCATCTCAATTGTAATGTGTTAAAGGTGTTTTGTATTATTACATAGGTATATATCTTCTTTAGAGAATCCTTTTTTAATATTTAAAATATGTAGTGAAATAAAACCGATAAGTCCAATTCCACCGAAAATAAGCCATGGTGTATACATTCCGCTTAAGTTGGCTGTAAAAGATGTACCGGTATAATTACCGATGATAAAACCAAATGCGAGTGATAGTTGATAAAATCCGAAGTAAGTAGCTGTATATGATTCGTTACTGTAATTTGCAATAGCGATATCAGCGTTAGGTAATACGAGTGTTTCGCCAATTGTAAATAAAATTACACAAATAAATAGCCAATATGGGTGTGGAAATAAAGGAATGAGTAAAAAAGAAAAACTCATTAATAAAACACCGTATTTAATAATCGAAAGTGTATTGTATTTATGAAATAGTTTACGAAATAATACCATAAATATGACGCCTGTTATTGCATTTATCGTAATAACGAGTGTAGCAAGCGGATTGCTATTACTAATGTTTTTCATATGAAGTGGAAGTGCGACAGTAAGCTGAGTAAACATAATATAGAAGAAAATCATAATAAATGAAAACAAAAGGAAAGATTTGTTTTGTAAGATAGCCTGTAGCCCTAATGTAATAGACGTGTTTTCAGTAGTGACTTGGAAGTGATTTTTAAGTAAGTAAAAGATAAAAGCGAATAACAGCATAAGAGATCCTGTTAGAGAAAAAGCATAGATTGGATCGAGTAAGAGTAAGAACCCTCCTGCAATTGGTCCGATTATTGCACCGCAATTAAAACTAAGGTTTAAATATGTAAATAAATTTTTTCTCATATGAGCTGGTTGTGAGCCGAATATGGCGCGCGCAGCAGGTTCGTAAAATGCAGTTCCGAAGCCAATAAGTGCAGAAGAAATAGAAATTGTATAGAAATCAGAGCATATTCCTAAAGCGATAAATCCGATTCCTCTTAAAAATAATCCGGCTATCATCATAATGATATAGCCTATTTTGTCAGCAATTAATCCTGAGAATAAAGGGATAACTCTTGATGTGATTGTCATAACCGTCAACACTGTTCCTACTTGGACAGCAGAAAAATGAAGAAAGCTTAATAGATAAATAGCTAAAAATGCGTATACTGCAAAATACCCAAAAGACATAAAGAATGAAGAAATAAGCATGAAACGTATCGGTATTGAGAAACTTTTCATAGAACTCCTCCTAATGTTGTAACCAGTAAAATTATTTAATGGTTAACTAATTTATATTATAATTATACATAAAGTCAGAAAAAAGTAAATTTTAAGAAGAAGGTGGATGAAATTGAATCAAAATGCACCAAATGAATTAGAATATATTCGGGAATTTTTAAATACATGGAAAATACCAAACGATACGAGAGAGCCAATTGATATGCTGCAAACAGAAGAGGATATAAACCTCTTTATGAAAAAATATTTTCATAAAGAGGTTCCATTTCATACGATAGAGGAATTAAAAAGTTTTCGAGAAGATATTCGGTTAACGGTTGAAGGCGAAGGATCATTGCAAAAGTGGTTAGAGAAATACCCATTTCATGTACATGTAAAGGAAGATATGAAAGGTATTACATATGAGCCTGTGCACGAAGAGAATGTATATACAAAAGTATTAAGCATTGTGTTAATGTCAATTCAAGAAAATTTGTGGGGGAGGTTAAAAGCATGCCCAGATTGTCGCTGGGTATTTTATGATCATTCGCGAAATGGAAGTAAAAGATGGTGCGGTATGTATGCTGGAGAAGAAGGTGGAAGAGCGTGCGGTACGATTGCGAAAGTGAAAAATTACCGGGCGAAGAGAAAAGGAAGATCAGGTTATAATGTGTAATTTATATTAGGGGAAGAAAATGGGATGGGGGAATGTAGAATATGAAAGGGACACAAATGTTAACTTTAAATAAAAAGTGTTGGGATACAGTGGCACCATATTTTTTCAAGTGGATTGTTTACCGAAGTATGGTCCGTATACCGCGTCTGAAGATGAGATTCATTTGTTCGATTCAATTAGTAATAAAAAGGTTCTTGATATTGGATGTGGAAGTGGGCATTCGTTGCAATATATGGCAGAACATGGGGCAGAGGAAGTATGGGGTCTTGATCTTTCAAGTGAACAAATTAAAACAGCGAATGAAACGTTAAAGAGTTGGAATCCAAAGTTAATATGTGGAGCAATGGAAGAGGAAGGAGATATTCCGAAAGGGTATTTTGATATTGTATATTCCATTTATGCATTAGGTTGGACTTCGAATTTAAGAAAAACGTTGGAACTAATTTATTCGTATGTAAAGCCGGGAGGAAGTTTTATTTTTAGCTGGGAGCATCCCATATATTCAAACTTACAGTATGGTACAGAAGAAATTGCTTTAAAGTCTTCTTATCATGAGGAAACTCTTATTACGTTTGAAACATTTAAAGGAGAAAATGTACAAGCGACATTATATAAGAGAAAAATAAGTACATACATAAATGAGTTAAATAGAGTGGGATTTACAATTGAGAGAATAGAAGAGCCTGAACCAGCGACCTCGTTTGATGGAGAACGAGCTGAGCCGTCTACGAAATATTATTCATTATATAAAGCGAGAATGGTGCCAACTACTTTTATTATTAAGGCGAGAAAGTAAAGTGTTTTTATAAAAAGAAGCCTATCATTTCAAATAGATGAAATGATAGGCTTCTTTATTTTTTTAAAAATGAGGTCAGAGGTGTACTTTTCTTATAAAAATGCATTTCATATAAAAGGTGTAATTATTTTTGGGGAAGGGGGATTGTTGTGCGTCGTCATAGAAAGTGCAAAAAATTTGGAGTGGCACTGCCTCTTCCGCTTATAGGAGCAACGGGTCCTACTGGTAATAGTGGTCCAACTGGTCCAACTGGAGGGCATGAAGGTCCTGTCGGGCCTCCGGGAATCACTGGACATATAGGAGCAACGGGTCCACAAGGCTCTCAAGGTATTCAAGGCATACAAGGTTCGCGAGGAACAACAGGAGCTCAAGGAATACAAGGTGCCATTGGTGATACTGGAGAGCAAGGAATTACAGGTCCAGTCGGCTTACAAGGTCCTCAAGGATTAATTGGAGAGCAAGGTCCTGTTGGCGATATTGGATTACAAGGACTAGAAGGAATACAAGGAATTACAGGCCCTGCTGGTAGTCAAGGTATACAAGGCGTCCAAGGGATACAAGGAGAAATAGGCGAACGAGGACAAACGGGAGCACAAGGAATGCAAGGTGTGACAGGTGAAGCTGGTATTACAGGTGTAACAGGTCCACAAGGTCCTCAAGGTGCGCAAGGAATACAAGGGGAGGACGGAACTACAGGTATACAAGGAGAAGAAGGTCCACAAGGAATACAAGGAATTACTGGAGAGCAAGGACACCAAGGTGATCAAGGGATACAAGGTGTAACTGGTCCAACAGGTCCGACAGGAATTCAAGGAGTGCAAGGGGTGCAGGGAGAAATTGGCCCAACTGGTCCAACTGGCTTAACAGGACCACAAGGTGCTCAAGGTAGTCAAGGTCCGATGGGTCCTCAAGGCCCGCAAGGAATTCAAGGTGTTCAAGGTATACAAGGCGAAAGGGGTTCGACTGGTCCAACAGGTATTCAAGGGATACAAGGAATACCTGGACCAATGGGAGAAACAGGTCCAACCGGAATACAAGGTATACAAGGAGTGCAAGGAGAAATTGGTCTAACCGGCCCAACCGGAATACAAGGTATACAAGGAGTGCAAGGAGAAATCGGTCCAACTGGTCCAACTGGAAATACGGGTATACAAGGTGTTCAAGGTAATTTAGGGAGTAGTGGTTTACAAGGGGTAACAGGAATACAAGGCATTCAAGGGCCGATTGGTCCAACTGGTCCAACAGGTTCTCAAGGAATACAAGGGGAACAAGGGCCGATGGGACCAACAGGAGCAACTGGCATTCAAGGTTTACAAGGTCCACAAGGTGAGATGGGTCTAACCGGTCCAAACGGCTCTCAAGGAATTCAAGGGGTGCAAGGTGTAATAGGCCCAACAGGGGCAACTGGCTTGCAAGGGGATCCAGGTCCAACCGGCTCGACAGGTCAGGCGGGAGTAACTGGTCCAACGGGATCTGCAACAGGTCCAACAGGAGCAACGGGTCCAACAGGTCCGCCAGGAGGCCCAACAGGTCCAACGGGTCCAGCAGGATCACCAGGAGGTCCAACAGGTCCGACGGGAGCAACTGGTGCAACGGGATCGACAGGAGCAACGGGAGCGACTGGAATTCAAGGAGTGCAAGGAGTACAGGGACCAACAGGAGCAACAGGTTTAACGGGTTTGCAAGGAGTGCAGGGACCAATGGGGGCAACAGGTCCAACGGGTGATCAAGGTATTCAAGGACCCCAAGGTGTAATGGGAGTAACAGGCCCAACCGGTTTACAAGGTTTACAAGGTTTACAGGGACCGGTAGGAGCAACCGGCCCAACCGGCCCGCAAGGCGTGCAAGGCGCGCAGGGTCCAATCGGGCAGGCAGGCCCGCAAGGAATACAAGGCATACAAGGTGAGCAAGGAGTAATGGGAGCAACTGGCCCAACAGGCTTACAAGGTCTGCAAGGAATCCAAGGTCCACTCGGTCCAACCGGTCCTCAAGGTTTACAAGGAGTGCAAGGTCTAAGTGGAATAACAGGTCCAACTGGCCCTCAAGGTATACAAGGAATTCAGGGGCCACAAGGAGATATAGGTCCAACGGGAGCGACTGGAATACAAGGAGTACAAGGTCCAGAGGGTCCAACAGGTCCAACTGGTGCAACAGGCCCGCAAGGAATTCAGGGAATACAAGGGATACAAGGTCCAACGGGTCCACAGGGCATTCAAGGTCTGCAAGGAATCCAAGGTCCGATTGGTCCAACAGGCCCAACTGGACCTCAAGGAATACAAGGAATAACCGGATCAACAGGTCCAACCGGTCTAACCGGGGCAACAGGACCTACGGGAGCAACTGGTCCACAAGGAATCCAAGGAATCCAAGGTCCACAAGGGGTAACGGGGCAGGCGGGAGCAACAGGAGCGACGGGAGTAACGGGTCCACAAGGTCTGCAAGGAATCCAAGGCCCACAGGGGATAACGGGTCCGACGGGAGCAACTGGAGCGACGGGAATAACAGGTCCACAAGGAATCCAAGGAATTCAAGGTCCACAAGGTGTGACGGGAGCAACCGGATCAACCGGAGCGACTGGAGCGACTGGTGCAACAGGACCGACAGGAATCCAAGGAATACAAGGAATAACAGGAGCAACAGGGGGAACGGGAGTAACAGGCCCAACAGGTGTCACGGGCCCAACCGGTTTAACAGGAGCAACTGGATCATCTGCTATATCAACAGGTGGCGGCTATTTCTTTTCTACATCAACGAGTGCCATTGCAGCCAATGCCAATATTCCAATTAATAGTGGATCTACAGTATATGGAACAGGTGTATCTTTAACTAGTGCCACAACGGTTACCGTATCTACGCCAGGAATATATTTGGTAAGTTATTATTTTCAAGGAGATGCAAGTGCTGGGAATGAGACAGTATCTGTCAGATTATTATTAAATGGAGCTCAACTAACAGGGAGTTTTATACAAAACGTAACGACATCAACTGTAGTAATCGAACCTGCCATTTCAAATACACTTCTTGTCAATGTAACGAGTGCTAATTCCACGTTAGTATTACAAAATGGTCCGTTAGGTGTAGGGCATGTGACGACTATAGCAGGTGCGATTACGGCAAGTTTAAATGTAGTGAGAATTTTATAAGAAATATAAAAAACACAAGGAATGTCTATACAGACACACCTTGTGTTTTTTTCTTTATCTTTTCGGTTGAAAAATATGTTGAAAGAAGTATTTGTGATGTA
This sequence comes from Bacillus sp. M5A3_1b, assembly GCF_053345335.1. Lineage (NCBI taxonomy): Bacteria > Bacillati > Bacillota > Bacilli > Caryophanales > Bacillaceae > Bacillus > Bacillus sp. M5A3_1b. Next base: position 64,889 of record NZ_JBKEZY010000006.1, read on the forward strand.
AGTTATCTACAACTTTATTTGCTTGATATGTGCGATGTTGTTCGAGTCGAAGTCTTTGCTCCATCATTTTTATTGCGTGATCAGATAAACGTAACATTATACATGTCTCCTTTTCTATAAATATAGGTGTCTATTGGTATCGATTCCATATTTATAATTAAGGAGGTACACTTTGTAACATAGGCAAAAAGCACCTTCCTCTCCCATTACGCTTACGAGGTTAGCTGTCGGACTCGGGAAGTGAGAGTTTCCCTACTTAAAAAAGATTCGCCCCAAGTAGCATGGCTACAAAAATGGTTCCCCCGCTCCAAAATTTGGACTCAGCAAAAGGTTTTATAAAGTAAAAGATAACATAAATAAATTAATTAGTCAAACTGTTTATTGTTTTCTGATTTTTTTTAGTGAGGTTAAAACCACTCCATCAGGTAATATAATATCATTTATTTTAATAAATCCATGTTTTTTATATAAAGACAGAGCAGGTGTATTTTCTTTCCCTGTTTGTACAATATATGTTTGTGAAGGGGAGAACATGTCAAATACATAAAGTAGTAGTTTTGTGGCGATTCCTTTATGAAAATGATCGGGGGATACTACTAAACGATGAATATCAACTTCCTCTTCATCCATTTTAAAAGAAATAAACCCAGCAAGTGTATCTTCATAAAAATAGCCGTAAAAAATTTCATCACATAATTGAATATCGGCTACAGTATCATAAAGACGAGGAATAGCCGTACTATTTATATATTTTGCCTCAATTTCATAAGCGGGTATTTGAATGTTTAAAATAGAAGTAGCGGTGTTGTGAGAAGTTGTTATTAATTTTTGAATCATAGGGTAAAACCTCCTTATAGGCTTTATTTTCATAGATTTGACAAGATTTTTCTTTATTGGATATAATAATTATAATAGTTACATAATAATTTAGTATTAAAAAGAAATACACTATAATAGAAATGGAGGACTAAAAATGGGATGGATTATCACATTAATAGTTGGTGCTATTATAGGTGCAATTGCAGGTTCTATAACGGGTAAAAATTTTCCGGGTGGTATGTTTGGAAATATTATCGCAGGTTTGTTAGGTGCTTCATTAGGTGGTAGGCTATTTGGATCTTTTGGGCCATCATTTGGTGGGATTCATGTCGTGCCAGCATTATTAGGTGCAATCGTATTAATTCTTATTGTATCATTTGTAGTGAAAGCTGCAAGAAAATAAAGATATAGATCATGATGAAAAGCCCTGAATAAGGGCTTTTCATCATTCGAAGAGGTGGTTTCATTGGAGAAATTAAATATTAGAAAAAGAGATAAGTTGAAAAAGTTTTTTAGAGAACAAAATTATTTAGCGGTGTTACTCGGCTTTGCATTATTGTTTATTAACATATTACTGCTAACGAAAATTTCTTTTGTTTTTACTCCGTTTATCGTCTTTTTAAAAACAATTTTCTTCCCCGTATTATTAGCGGGAGTGCTATTTTATATTTTGCATCCATTCGTTTCGCTTTTAGAAAAGAAAGGTGTTTCCAGAATCGTATCAATCGCTTCTATATATATAATAGTACTAGGATTATTTGTATTTTTAGTTGTAACAGTAATCCCGATTATTAAAGATCAAATTGATGCATTAATAGATAACTTACCGTATTTCGGTCATGAAATTGAACGAGCAGCACGTAGATTCGGGGAAAGTAATTTACTGGGCAAAATTCAAGAGAATTTAAATATTGATGTAGCAAGTATGGTAAAAGACTACACCGTTGATTTTACGAAGTCGCTATCATCAGTAACTGGAAATGTAACTGGATTTTTAAGTACTGTTACAGAGGTCGTTTTAACGTTTGTAATGGTTCCGTTTATATTGTTCTATCTTTTAAAAGATGGTGAACAATTACCGAACCACTTTTTAAAGTTTATTTCAGAGCAAAGACAACCAGCAGCGATGAGAATACTAGATGATATGCATTATGCGATTAGCTCGTATATTAGAGGACAAATTATCGTTAGCTTGTTTATCGGTATTATGCTATTAATCGGTTACCTTATTATTGGTATTAAATATGCGGTATTACTCGCTATTTTAGCAATGATTGTAAATATCGTTCCGTACGTAGGACCAATCATTGCAATTACACCAGCATTAATTATCGCATTTATTGACTCGCCAGCAATGGTGTTAAAAGTAATTATCGTTATGATGGTCGTACAATTAGCAGAAGGTAAATTTATTTCTCCGCAAGTTATGGGGAAAAAGCTAGACATTCACCCAATTACTATCATTTTTATTATTTTAACTGCCGGAAATTTATTTGGAATTATGGGGATTATTTTAGCAATTCCAGGATATGCGATATTAAAAGTGTTAGTAACGCATAGTTATAGATTTGTTAAGTTGAATACGTAAAAAAGAGCTAAAACAGATAAAACTGTTTTAGCTCTTTTTTATTAATAATTGATTTGCGTATTGGCGTGCCCATTGATCAGCTTCTAATATAGCATCGAGTGAAGGATCTTTTACATTATGATGAGCTTCAACTGTATTGTAAATTGTTTTTTCAATATCGAAAAATGCAATTTCATTTTTAAGAAATAGTGCATTTGCAATTTCGTTCGCTGCATTTAATACAGCTGGAGTTGTACCGCCAATTTTGCCACATTCAAATGCGTATTGTAGACAGGGGAACTTCTCTAAATTTGGTTTTTCAAAATGCAAACTACCAATTTCTAATAAATTTAATTTTTCATAGGATGAAGGTAGTCGAGTAGGGTAGTGAAATGCATATTGAATCGGCATTCTCATATCAGGGGCACCGAGCTGTGCCATGACTGATCCATCAATAAACTCTACTAAAGAGTGAATGATACTTTCTTTATGAATCATAACATTAATTTTTTCATAAGGAATATCGAATAGCCACTTAGCTTCCATCACTTCAAACCCTTTATTCATTAACGTGGCAGAATCTATCGTTAGTTTTGCCCCCATTAACCAGTTTGGGTGTTTTAAAGCATCCTTCGCTTGTAATGTTTTCATTTCTTCACGTGTTTTATCACGAAAAGCGCCGCCAGAAGCTGTAACAATTAATTTTTCGATTTCCTTATTATTTTCCCCATTTAAACACTGGAAAATAGCTGAATGTTCACTATCGACAGGAATTAGGCGGCATCCGTTTTGTTTCGCTAGTTCGGTTACGATATGTCCAGCTGCAACTAAAGTTTCTTTGTTAGCGATGGCGATATCTTTCTTCGCCTTTAATGCTTCAATTGTTGGGAGTAAACCTGAAACACCGACAACTGAACTTAATACAAGATTTGTATCAGGATGGGTAGATACTTCAATTAAACCATCAGTTCCATATGTAATTTTTGTATTTGTTGAAATACGAGAACGCAATGTGTCCGCTAATTCTTTTGTCGCTACGCTTACAATACGAGGCTGAAACGATTCGATTTGCTTTTCGAGAAGATCGATATTATAATTTGCGGTTAAACCGACGATTTTAAAATGTTCAGGATGAGCGGAAACGACATCTAATGCAGATGTGCCAATGGATCCCGTTGAACCTAAAATGGATATATATTTTACCATGAAAAAACCTCCAAAGTTGTTTCGAGTATTTCTGCAAACCTATATATTATTAGACAATCAAGGTGAAAATTCCTGCCATATAAAACAGGAAATTAGGGTTTAATTGGAAAGGGAATGTGATAAACTGTAAAAAAATAACGAAAAGCAATGAAAGAGAAGAGTACATATTCGAAACTTTTCAGAGAGCTGATGTGTGGTGGAAATCAGTAAGGGATGAATATGGAATGGGCTCCGGAGCTTCTCGCTGAAATGAGTAGGCAAAGACGGTTACTTCACGTTAAGAAGTTGAAGTGAGCTATTAATGATAGCTAATTAAGGTGGTACCGCGGGAGTCTCTCGTCCTTTTTTAAGGATGAGGGGCTTTTTTATTTTGAGAAAGGAGGGGTTAGTGTGAGTGAAAAAATAATGTTAACAGGAATTAAGCCAACTGGTTATCCGCATTTAGGAAATTATATTGGTGCGATTAAACCTGCGCTGCAAATGTCAAAGAATAATGAAGGAAACGCATTGTATTTTATAGCGGATTATCATGCGTTAAATGCTGTGCATGATTCAGAAAAGTTCAGTAGTTATACGAAAGAGGTAGCAGCTACTTGGTTATCACTCGGACTTGGAGAAGATGTTATTTTTTACCGACAAACAGAAGTGCCAGAGATTTTAGAACTAGCTTGGATATTAGCTTGTCTAACTCCGAAAGGTCTTATGAACCGTGCTCATGCGTATAAAGCGAAAGTAGAGCAAAATAAAGAAGCAGGGTTAGAGGTAGATGCTGGAGTGAATATGGGATTATATACGTACCCGATTTTAATGGCAGCTGACATATTATTATTTCAAGCTACTCATGTACCAGTCGGGAAAGACCAAATTCAGCATATTGAAATCGCGCGTGATATTGCGTCATATTTTAATCATACATTCGGCATAACATTTACGCTTCCGGATTATGTCATACAAGAAGAAGGTGCCATTTTACCTGGCCTTGATGGAAGGAAGATGAGTAAAAGTTACGGAAATGTAATCCCATTATTTGCAGAACAAGAAAAACTACGAAAGTTAATATTTAAAATCAAAACAGACTCCTCACTTCCGAATGAACCGAAAGAATTAGAAACGTTATATACAATTTATAAAGAATTTGCGACAGAAGATGAAATACAGTCGATGCGTGAAAAGTATGAAACTGGTATTGGATGGGGCGATGTAAAAAACGAGTTGTTTCGCGTTGTAGACCGCGAATTAGCTGGACCTCGTGAGAAATATGAGATGTATATGAATGAGCCGAATTTATTATATGAAGCGTTAGAAAAAGGTGCTGAGAAGGCGCGTGAAATTGCGAAGATAAATTTAGCAGAAATTAAAAAACGGATTGGATTTGAGAGGGGGCGCTGAGCGTTCCCTTATTTTTTTACAAAAAAAATCGAACGAAATCCCAATTTGTTACCAATATAGAGTGAGGAGGGATAAAAATGGTTACAATTCTCGAATTAAAAATGTTGCTAGTTCAAATAGGAACAGAAATTGTACCACCTAGTAATTTAAAAGAAAAAATTTTAATTCAGGTTAATTTGGTGGAGGGAATAAAACTTAATAATGTTGAGGTGAATAATGATGAGTGAAGTTGTGTTAGCAGTTCAAGATTTAAGTAAAACATATGAGAGTATAGATACAAATGTTAGGGCGTTACAAAATGTAACTTTGGAGTTAAATAAAGGAGAACTCCTTGCCATAATGGGAACGAGTGGATCTGGAAAGAGTACATTACTAAACATTCTTGGTGCTCTAGATAAGCCTGATGAGGGGGTTATCTATGTAAATGGTGAAGTGCCTACAAATATGTTTGTTGAACCATATGCGACGGAGTACAGGCGGGATAACATAGGATTTATCTTCCAGTCATTTCATTTATTAAAGGATTTATCTGTAGAAGAAAATATTGCGTTACCCCTCATATTATCAGCTGATTCAGAAGAAGAGATACGAGAAAAAACAAATAAAATATTAGATGTTCTTGGCTTAGTAAATTGGAGAAATCATCGACCAACTCAGCTTTCTGGGGGACAACAACAGCGTGTTGCAATTGGTAGGGCGTTAATAACATCCCCTCCAATTGTTCTTGCAGATGAACCTACTGGAAATTTAGATTTCAATACGTCTAATGATATTTTACGGGTACTAGTCGATATGAAACAAAGATTCAATCAAAGTATGATTCTTGTTACTCATGATCCTCACATTGCTACGTATGCAGATCGGGTTCTCTTCTTTCATGATGGAGAAATTGTTGATGATTATACGTGTTCTCATGGAGTAAATGATATGAATATCATTTTAGATAAATTTAAAAAAATAATGGAGAAATCAAAATGATAAAATCAGTACGAGGATTAAGTTTACGTTTTTTTAAGACGAATAAATTTACTGCTATTTCCTCTATCGTTAGTGTTATGTTAGCTGTTTGTCTAATTGTTACGATGATTGTATTTTCGAGTCATGCGAAGCAGTCTGTAATAAATGAAGTGAAAAATGTATATGGAGATATGGATTTATCTGTTGGATATAACCCTGATCAAAATAAATTGATGGATAAATCTTTACTAAAAAATATTAAGGAACAAGAAAATATTGAATACATGTCAAAAGTATTAGTAAATCATTTGCAAGTGAATAAATTGAATACAGCTATTTATACAGTAGGTGTTCAAAATGATTCGTTATCTAAAAGTCGATATCACTTCTCTAAAAATCTATCAAATGAGGAAGTAACATTAAATGATGGATTAGCGGAAACTTTACAAGTAGAAGTTGGGGAAAGGATTGAAATAGAAAATAAATCATATGTAGTAAAAGAAGTGTTACCTGATATAGAAGCTGGAGGTTCAGCTCCGGATATACTTGTTTTATCAGAAGGTGCAGTGAAACAGCACGTATATGAAAAAACAGGTAAACACAATGAGGCTACTTATGTGTTGATAAAAGCAAAAGAGAATGCCGATGTATTAGCATTAGCTAGTCAAATTCATAAAATAGACAAAGAATTAAGAATCGATATTGCTGAGGAAGATGAGTTTTTAAAAAGTAACTTAGCGTCATTACATATTTTTATAGTTATTGTATCTGTATTAATACTTATTATTACATCGTTATTATTAATATCTAATTTTGAAGTGTTTTTATATAAATATAAAAACCAATTTGCTATTATGCGATCAATGGGAGCAACAACGAAACAAATGTTTAAAGTTATATTTATTCAATGTAGTGTAATTAATTTCTTTGGTGGAATATTTGGTTTGTTACTAGCTGTAATAAGTAACCGTTTTTTACAAAGTTGGCTAGAACAGTTATTTGCTTTTCAAATTAATTCGATGAGTTTTGACTATAAAATAGCGATTGTAACAATGATTTGTAGTATCTTTTTTATTGAATTGTTTATGTTATATCCTTCATACAGAAGTTCGAAAATATTACCAGTAAAGCTTATGCGCGAAAATGAAGAATCCGACTTTTCTAATGAAAAAACACGCAGTATGATGGGGAAAGTCCTTTTAATTAGTAGTATATTTTTAACTGTTTTTGGTGGCTTTGTAGCAAATACAGGAGATACGCAGGCGATAGTGATAGTAATTGGATCTATATTTCTCGTTTTAGGATTGTATGTTTTATTTCCTATTTATCTTTCTTCGATATTAGAATTATGTCTACCTATGATGAAAAAAATATTTGGAAGGAATACATTTGTTGCTATTAAAAATGTAATTCCGCAAGTAAGGAAAAATACATTTGTTATCTTAATGATAAGTACAATGATGGTGATAGTTGTCTTCGGCTCCACTATATTTAAAACGATGCAAAAAAATAATGAAAGATATTTAAAACGAGAATTTCCAACACATATTGTTGTGGAAAATCGTTTGAATAATGATTCAACCATTACTTTACCTCATACACAAAATATATTTAAAGAAATAAGTAGTGTAAAAGGAGCTAGTACAATTAGTACGAACTCACTGGCAGAATTAAAACAAGGTGAAAATTATATTACTTTTGACTATAATTTAGGTGATTTAAAGGAAATGGAAAAGCAAGGATTACTGCCAGAAGTACCTGCCAATTTGGAGAATAGTATAATTGTTACAAAAGAGTTAGCGGAGCGGTATAAACTTCATGTAGGTGATATCGTTCAATTGGGTCTATTTTCAGAACAGGAACAAAAAGTTAGATCGACTAGTAAGGTAGAAATCGGATTAATTGTTAATGAGCTACCGAATTCTCCTTCAGTACTTATGGATTGGAGTAATGTAACATATAAACAAGATTATACAGTTTTTGAGCGTGCATTTATTAGTTCAAATAATGAGAGGGAGACGTTGGAGCAATTAAAGAAATTGAAAGGTCAATATCCACAATTAAAAATAAGTAGTTATACTCAATCGTTAAAACAATCTAGTTTAATGTTTCAGCAAAGGTGGTCCATCTTCATTGTTGTTATTATAGTAATTTTGTTTAGTGTAACATTAGGGGTATGTAATACACTTATAAATAATATTCAATCTAAAAGAAAAGAGTTTGCTATTTTACGAGCAATAACAGTTAAGAAAAAAGGGATTGTACAAGTTATTTTGACGCAAGTTATTTTATATGTACTTATTGGGATTATACTAGGGGCTGTTATAGGCATATTATTAACCTACATGGTAAGTATAATAGATCGTACACCTTTATTTTTTGATTTCAAACTTATTGTAACGGTAATAGCGGGGATGTTCGGAATAGTCCTTATTATTTTTATACCTTTTGCTAATAGAATAGGGAAAAGGAACATTGTAGAAGAGTTAAATAAGGATAATAAATGAAAGAGATTAACCCAAGTAGTTATTCAGCTACTTTTGGGTCAATCTCTTTTTTATTAACACTTGATTTGCATATTGGTTTGCTCATTAATAAACATATAGTATAGCGCCTAAAGGAGAGGATTTCATGTAACGATGAGTCTCAACGGTTTTAATGAAAAACTATGGATAAATCATTATATTAGTTAAATGTCACCAAGTAATATCATTAGGTGAAGTAAGAATTCACATTTCCTTTCAAAACTTATTAGTTGCACATATTAAAAAATATGCTAATATAGGGATACTTATTAAACTTGTTTAATAAGTATAATTAAAGTCACTTATTAAAGTTGTTTAATAAGTGTAATTCATTCTATAACGAGGGAGAGGATTGTATGAAAACAGAGAAAGAAAAGATGTTAGCGGGAGAAATGTATGTTGCGGAGGATGAAGAATTAGTGGCTGATAGGGTGGAGGCAAAACGTTTAACACGCCTTTATAACGAGGCGATGGAGACAGGAGATGAAAAACGTTTTACATTATTAAATCAGCTTTTAGGTTCTTCAGCTGATGGGAAAGCCCAAATTAATCCTGATTTTCGTTGTGATTACGGCTACAATATCCATGTTGGAAAGAGCTTTTTCGCAAATTTTAATTGTGTGATTTTGGACGTTTGTGAAGTACGAATCGGTGATAATTGTATGTTTGCACCAGGTGTCCATATTTATACGGCCACTCATCCTTTACATCCGGTGGAACGGAATTCTGGTAAAGAATATGGAAAGCCTGTAAAGATTGGTAACAACGTTTGGGTTGGCGGGGGAGCTATAATTAACCCTGGTATTTCAATTGGAGACAACGCTGTAATTGCCTCAGGGGCAGTTGTGACAAAAGATGTACCTTATAATGTAGTTGTTGGTGGTAATCCAGCTAAAGTTATTAAAACGATAGACTTATAGAAATCGTTTTTTACGGGTATATGAATAAACTGGTGTCTTATCGTATAGACAATGTGAAAGGTGTTTCATATGGAGAAATATAGTGCGGACAATCATACAAAGACATTACTTGCCTCTCGAAACGCTCTTTTTCTCTTATTTGCTTTGCCAGGTGTCGCGTTTGCTACATGGATTTCAAGAACAGCAGCTACTCGAGATATGTTAGCAGTGTCAAATGCAGAAATGGGCTGGATTTTGTTCGGACTATCTGTTGGTTCAATAATTGGTTTACTGAGTGCAAGCCGCTTCATTGACTGTAAGGGAGCTAGAGACGTTATTATAGGCAGTATGTTTTTTATGATTGTTGGATTGATTTGTTTAGGTATAAATATTTATTTTGTTTCTAGTATGGGGGCTTTTAGTAGCTTACTAGTATTTGGAGTAGGCTACGGATTGGCAGAAGTCGCATTGAATGTAGAAGGTTCTTCCATTGAGCAGAAATTAGGAACAACTCTTCTTCCGAAATTCCATGGCTTTTTTAGTGTAGGAACTTTAGTAGGCGCGCTCAGTGGTTCTGTCGCAGCGTCGCTTCACATCCCGATTCTGTATCAGTTTCTTGTGATTTCGGTCATGTTTCTATTACTTGTATGTATGGTGTATCGTTTTCTTCCGCATGGAACAGGAAAGAAGGAGAAATCGCGGAACAAAAGGAGAGAGAAGCGTACTTCCTTACGTATGGAAAAAAAGGTGCTTTTAATTGGTCTTTTTGTGCTTGGAATGGCATTTGCAGAAGGTAGTGCAAATGATTGGCTACCTATCGTGATGGTAGATGGACATGAGCAAAGTATAGTGGCAGGTTCTATTATGTACGCAATTTTTGTATTAGCAATGACGTTAACTCGTATGTGTAGCAGCTATTTCCTTGATCGATTCGGTCGTGTCGCTGTCGTACGTGCCACTATTATGATGGCGATTCTAGGAATTTCAATCGTAATATTTGGGAGTAATTCGTATTTTCTAGCATTTGGCGTAGTACTGTGGGGGATTGGTGCAGCGCTAGGGTTCCCAATTGGTCTGTCAGCTGCTGGAAATGACCGTGAAAATGCGACTTCTAATGTTGCTGCAGTTTCTATCATTGGTTATACAGCCTTTTTAGTCGGACCACCATTTTTAGGGATACTTGGGGAAGCATTCGGAATACGTAATGCCTTGCTAGCGGTTTTATTATTTGTTCTTTTGTCTGGAATTGTATCGTCTATTACGAGAGAGAATACACCGAGCTAAATAAGGATTGCATGCAGCGGAAATATATCATCTCTATTGCTTTAGAAAATGATGTATGATATATTGTCAACGCAACTTATTAAAAGTGTTTAATAAGTATGTTGATTAAGGTGGTGAGCGATTTGAGTGAACAATTTGTTACTCAAAAATCGATTAAAGAGACGATCTTTCGCGGCATTCGTACGGCTCTTCTAGAGCAAGGAAGTGCGACGAAAGTTGAACTTAGTAATACATTAGAAATTAGTTTTCCAACGATAAGTAAATTTATAGAAAATATGAAACAAGATGGTGAAGTCACTTTAGTCGGTTTAGATGATTCAAGTGGCGGAAGAAGAGCGAAACGATATGCGTATAATCCGGAATATATGTTAGGATTAGCGATATTTTTAGAGAAAAATGAAACAAACTATACCATTTTTAACTGTTTAGGGGAAGTAAAAGAACAAGGAAGTACTTCAAGTGTATTAATTGATACTGGCGTAAATCTATTATCTAAACATATTGAAAGTCTTATAGCTACATTCCCGAAAATAAGCTCTATATCAATTGGTGTGCCTGGTTCGGTTGATAATGGTCGTATTTTTTATATACCTGGTTATGAAAAGTTCCAAAATTTTAATTTGAAAAGTCATTTGGAGGATCTGTTTTCTATACCTGTAGTAATAGAAAATGATATGAATGCCGCAGTCCTTGGCTATTATAAAAATACTGGAAATAATGATAAATCATCTCTTGTATATTTGTATTCAGGTCAAAACGGCCCAGGGGCGGGAATTATGATAAATGGAGATGTGGTACGAGGGAGTACCTTTTTCTCAGGGGAGATATCTTTCGTTCCACAGTATGATAATAAAAACTTCTTACAATCTTTGAGAAGTGAAGATGCAGTAAGAGATTCAAATAATCCAGAGCAATATAATATAGATGCTATTACTCGTTTAATAGCTACATGTATAGCTATTATTAACCCGCATGCCTTTATCTTTTGTGATGATGAAGTGAACCAATTTGTAATAGATCAAATTGTAAAAACTTGTCCGAAGTACATTCCAGCGGAACATATTCCGAAAATAACAGTGAGCGATTGGAAAGAAGATTATTTATATGGATTAAAAAGCCTTGGACTTGATCTGATGATTATAAGAGCAAGCAAAGAAAATTAAATATCAAATTGTTGGTTGAATACTGTAAAAGAAAAGGTGTCGATTATGAAAATTGAACATGTAGCAATTTGGGTAAATGATTTAGAAGGTATGCGTGATTTCTATAAACAGTACTTCGGTGGTGAAGAAAATAGCTTATATCACAATCCGAAAAAGCAGTTTGAATCTTATTTTATAACTTTTGAAGGTGGAGCACGTCTAGAACTTATGAGGCAGGTAGGGATAGACGATAATACACAAACACAAACAATAGGATATGCGCATATTGCCTTTTCTGTAGGTAGCAAAGAAAAGGTGAATGAATTAACTAATATATTAAGAGAAGCAGGATCCCCTGTATTAAACGGCCCACGTACTACAGGGGATGGTTACTATGAAAGTGTAGTAAGCGACCCTGAAGGAAATCAGATTGAGATAACAATCTAACATAAACAAGCTCATTTCGCGTTATCATGACGGGAAATGAGCTTGTTTTATTTCTATAAAAATATGTAATGTTTTTTAATTGGAGTGCTGAAACTCCTTAATAATTCTCTCAATAACAGGAGGAAGATTACTAGGTAACTCATCAAGCGGAAAGAAGCGTAGTTCTTTCGATTCCGTTTGGTCGCATACAAGTTCACCATTGAATTCGCGGCAAATATAAACAACGAGTACACCGTGTACTTGATCGCCGTTTGGGTAGATTTGAAAGAAATCAGGTCCTGAGTATGTACGGAATAGTTCTGGATTTTTAATGATAAGTCCCGTTTCTTCATATACTTCTCGCTTTAAAGTCTCTTCTAACGTTTCGTTATATTCTAAGGCACCACCAATAATACCCCAGCGGTTAAAATCTGTACGGAGCTGCAGTAATATTTCATTTTTCTCATTTAATATAATGGCGTGTGAACCGATTAAAATAAGTGGTTGATTACCTACTAAATTTCTCATGTCTTCAATATATCCCATAGTTGTTCTCCTTATATTTTAATAATAGTTAGGAAGTTCTTTTAACATTCTTTCTGTTTTACGTGCTGTAAATGCTAAGTTATGATCATCTTTCGTTCTGAAAAATAATGTGCGTAAAAAGGTTTTAATGTTGGCACATAAAATACAATACTCATTAAGCGAAAGGCGTTTTCTAATTTGAGGAAGCCTTTTTATTTTTTTATGAATAATAGAGACTAACTCGTCTTGTGGAAAGTCATGATACAGCATTGCTAGTAACGGCGTAATAATGCGTTCGTCTTCGTTATTGTGAAAAAGATCAGATGGGATAAAAATTTTATTTAATAAGCAATGAATTAATTCTTCATACCATTCAAAGGTCGTATAGGAATTGTGAACAATTTCAGTAAAGGCATCTGATACGTGGGCAAGACAATGAGCCCATCCTTTATTTTCAATATAGCCTCGAAAATCCGTTTCTAAGTTTGTATATGAAATGAGTTTGTTTTTTATTTCTTCAATATCTTCCTCTGTGAAAAAGTAGTGCGAGTTAGCGAATTGGAGTATTAGCGCGATTAACGAAACAGTGTAAGAACGTGTGAAAACCCCATCTGTATGTGGGGAGTGAATATCACAATATAAATACTCATCGCTTAAACAAGTTTGCAGAAGTAATTTCAGCTGATCATCCATAAGGAATTCATGATGAATGAAATAGGAAAAGCATTTATATATAAGTTGGTAACGAACGTAACTATCAGTCGTTCCGACATACTGAAGCATATTGAGCGTTAACTCATTTATATCTATATGTTGCAGTTGCGTATAGTCATTTTGTTGTATAAGCTCTAACTGTTGTTGTAACGTTGTAATATCCAATGGAGAACCTCCTCCGCACTTTAAAGATGCGATGTTTTCTAGTATTCTATATATTCAAGGACAATCCTGCTCATGCAAGGAGAACAAGTAGAAATTCGAGTATGACATAGATGAGGGAAGTATATGATGACTATAGAACAGTTAGAAAAACATTTTAAAATAAGAAGAAATGCTTCTTCTATCATGATAAAAGAAAATAATGCAGAGTCTTTTACAGAAGAGCAATTAAAGGAAATGATGCAATATTGCGTTGCTGAGGCTAAAAAAGAGGGAATAGAAAACTTACATTTTGAGATTTCTTCAAAAAGCCCAAATTACGATGTGTATAAGAAATGTTTTGAAACGTATTTATTTGAATATGTTACTGAAAACATGATTGTGTTTAAGGATATATATGAAGTAGAAGATGTAGGAAGTGAAATTGATTTTAAGCTGATTGAAGAAGTAGGAGAAGATACATTTTATTCTCTTTGGAACGAAATGACGGAAGAGCACGTCACTTATGATCAATTTGTAAATATGATGCTACAAGAAATTGGTGAGCAATGGAAAGAGCATTGTTTAACAGCGAGTGTAGGTGAAGAGCCGGTAGGAATTGTAATCCCGCATATTGAAAAGGGGACGTTAGAAGAAGGAAAACTCATGTATTTCGCAGTCGCTCCAAATATGCGAAATAAAGGGTATGAAACGGTATTCTTTACAGGAGCAATGTTTGTCTTAAAAGAAATAGGCGCATCATATTATATTGGCGAGACAAATGTACAAAATGAGTGGATGAAGGATGTTTTTGAAAAGAATGGATGTCAGTTATTAAGTTCTACTGAGCGATATGTGAGGAAGGTTTAGGGAGGATGAATGGTGTATACTCTCGAACTCGTATAGCGGGAGGGGACTATATATGTTAAAGCAATCCATGCATTCATTCGTTTTACTGTATCCACATGTATTGTTAGAGAATTGGAAAGTTGAAAAGGTTTCAGAACGTTATGAAGGTGAAAAGTGGGAAACTTTTTGGTTTCAGGTTGTTACTCCAACTGGAATGTTTCGGGTAAAAGAGTTTTTTCTAGATATAATGGAGCCAGTATTTCCGGATAGTTGTATTTCTCAAGCAAAAGGAGATTGTTTTCAATATAAATGGCTTGTGTATTGGAAAGGTGTAAATTATAAAGGAAAAGAAAGTTACGTTACATCTAGATGGAAAACACAAATTGAAGTTTCTGTTGATAGCGGATATGTAAACCAAGATGAAATGGAACGATTTCTAATTGAATTACAACCGGTAAATATGGAGCTTGCAAAAAGGATATTACATACACCATTTCACTTATTAAGCTTTCAAGCGAAGAGAGGTGAAATGGGTGAGATAGGAAGATGTCGTGAGTGGAATGCTCCCGAAGACGTATCCTATGTTAAATTATCAATTTATGAAAAGTTAAGTTGGAAACTTGAATCAGTTGGTTTCGGAAATGATGAAATACAGTATGTATACTGGGATGAGGATAGTAAACTATATGCACTTTGGGTTTGTCGGCATAAAAACAATGCGTACTATCCTGTTTCTTCTTGGACAATGAACTATGGCCCAAAACAAGTTATAAATGGATTAGAGTTTTATTCGCACCCTGATCGCGGGACAGTTGTATATGAAGATTTAGGTGATGAACAAATTACATACGTATTTCGAGGGAATCCGTGTACAACTTATGAACAAGTAAAAGAACTTTTTGCCTATTTGTAAGATAAAAAGAAAAATGAGAACGACAAAATAGATATTTCTATAATACAATAAAGAAAGATTCGATTATATGAGAAAGCGTTGGTGAAAGAATGGAGCAGCAAAGAAATTGGTTACAAGCGACTGTAGAAAGAAATGAAGATAATACGTTATATATAAAGTGGGAAAATAATATAGAAGAAGTTCGTATTTATTGGAGTACTTCACCAGATCATATTGAAGAAACTGGAGAATTACTTGCAACGGTAAATGGAGAATCATCATGTACAATTGAAAACCCGAGTGAAAATGAGCGTCCATATTTTAGAATAGTAGGAAGTAATGGACAAGCAGTGACAGTAGCTGAGCGTAGATTGCCATTACAAGGCGCGTTTAACTTCCGTGATATGGGAGGCTATGAAACGACTGAAGGCCGTAAAGTAAAATGGGGCAAGTTGTACCGTTCTGAAGAATTAGCAGGACTAACAGAGTGGGATATCGACTATTTAAAAAAGTCTGGGTTAAAGTTAATTTGTGACTACCGTACAGATTTTGAAGTGAAGCATAAGCCGAATCCTGAGATTACAGGTGCTCGTCAAGTGTGCTTACCAGTTATGCAAGACTTGGCGAAAGACTTGAACATAAATGAATTTTTCCAAGTTGGTGACCTTTCTATGTTAGGGAAACCAGGCGAGTATCTTGTGAAAATGAATCAAGATTTCGTAAGTGGTAATGAAGCATTCGTGAGCTTCTTAAACTTAGCACAAAACCCAGAAAACTTACCGTTAGTAAACCACTGTACAGCTGGAAAAGACCGTACTGGATTCGGATCAGCACTATTATTACTTTTACTAGGTGTACCGGAAAAAACAGTAATGGAAGACTATTTACTAAGTAACGGCTTCCGTGAAAAATTAAATGAAAAAATGATGGCCTTTTTAGGTGCAAAACTTCAAAACGATGAAAGTAGAGCAATATTAGGCGCAATGTTTGAAGCGCGCGCTGAATATTTACAAGCTGCGATTGATGAAGTGAAAAAGCAATACGGTTCAGTTGAATCGTATGCTGAAAAGGCACTCGGCTTTACGAAAGAGTCGTTAGAGGAAATGAAAGTGTTATTGCTAGAGGATAAATAATGAGGAGGGAGGCTAATTGGATTAGCCTCCTGTTTCTATTATGAAATTTTTCGTTGTCTTATTATTCCTATGACAATTGGAATAACTGTCCCAATTAACAATATCGGTAAAAATAATTTTCCGAAACCGCCGCTCCAATCTAAAGCTATTGAAATTGTTTCAAATTGGATGAAAGCAAAAATAAGTAAACAGACATTTTTTAATTGATTAAGCATTTTTCTGCTATTTAAATAAAACAGCGGAGCATTCGATTCATTCAGTCTTTGTGGGTAGTTATGAACTTCTGGAAACTTTTCTAAAGTTTGCATTAAAAGGAATATGAATGCCCCAATTCCTGGTAGAAGCAAAAGTTGCCACTTTGATCCCCAGCGATCTACAGCCCCATATGCGTTATAATGTGCAGGTACTTCCTCGGGTAATCTTCCCCAAATGATAATCAAAAAAATGATTGAACCAAAGAACAGTGAATATCCAATGATATCTCCAACCCATTCACTTTTTGTTTTTGGGATTTGTATTTTAGGTCTTCCCCATGAATTTACTATGTCTTTTCGCCCCTTTCTATTCCTGTATTCCCTTTTAAAAAATTGGATTCATTATCCAAATTATCTCAAATTTATAGTATTTTCACAATTAATTATTTTTGAATAACATGATTCGTGTGTCTGAAACAACTTTAAGATTGCTGTACAGCTATTATTCGTAAAGGGAAAAAGTTCGACTTAAGAGACGATTAATGAGAAAATACAAGTTGTAAATAACGTACTAGTTGAGGAGAGCATAATGAAATACAAAGTTATATTATTCGACGTAGATGATACATTATTAGATTTTCCTGAGACGGAAAGAAACGCATTACATAACGCGTTTGTACAGTTTGGCATGCCTACAGGGTATAATGATTACCTTGCAAGTTATAAAGAGATTAGTAATGGATTATGGAGAGATTTAGAAAATAAAATGATTACACTAAGTGAATTAGCGGTAGATCGATTTAGACAATTATTTGCACTGCATAATATAGAAGTAGATGCGCAGCAATTTAGTGATGTATACCTTGAAAACTTAGGGAAAGAAGTACATCTTATAGAAGGTGCAGTACAATTATGTGAGAAACTACAAGATTGCAAGTTAGGTATTATTACGAATGGATATACGAAGGTGCAACAATCGAGAATTGGAAATTCGCCTTTATGTAATTTCTTTGATCATATTATTATTTCAGAAGAGGTTGGTCATCAAAAACCAGCACGTGAGATTTTTGATTATGCATTTGAGAAGTTTGGAATTACTGATAAATCAAGTGTATTGATGGTTGGAGATTCGCTAACTTCTGATATGAAAGGCGGAGAAGATTACGGCATTGATACGTGTTGGTATAATCCAAGTTTGAAAGAAAATAGGGCAAGTGTTAAGCCGACTTATGAAGTGGAGAGCCTGCTACAAATTTTAGAAATTGTGGAAGTGGCGGAAGAAAAGGTAGTTTCATTTTAAATGTGTTGATATTTGTCGATAAGTCGATATTCTTTGTCGAATCGTCGATATATCGAAAAAATCGTTGATATATTTTGAGTTACGGTAGATATATTGGAAAAATCGTCGATATAATTTGAGTTGGGTTCAATTTATAGGTACGATCGGTGTAATAACTAGAGGTGAGTAAAGAATGTTAACGTTTTTATTTGAGTTAGACAAGAGTATTCCGCACAAGGAAGAGCCACGGTATACCGCTTATGCAAATGGCTTTATTGAAGGGGATGTAACGATTCTTGTCGGTGACAGCGTACTGTTCCAGAAGTCGTGCATGAAGGTTGCAGAGCTTGGTATTTATTTAGGACAGTGGATGGAACAAGTGCAACATGGGCAGAACGAACAGTTGAATTATGAAACGAGTGATCGTGAGGAAGTAATTCTTGGATTCTTATACGAAGAGGAAGATCAGTGGAGAGTAGCTTCCAGTTGGCAGCAATTTGAACTTAAGGAGCGTATATCCACTACAGCATTAGTAGAAAGTGTTGGGCGTTATTTAAATGAGCTAAATAAGGAACTGCGCGCGATAGAATATCCTGTGACGTTTGATCAGTACTTAAGAGGAGAGCGAATGATGCAGCTTTCTTACAAGCGACTGTGTGATAGTAAGGCGGATACGACGCCAATAGAGGTTTATAATGAAAGCGAAAGAGTAGGCGCAGTACGGGGCTATTATAAAAATACGTTGATGAAAGTGCTAGACTTTATTCCGAAAGTCGGTAGTAATATCATTTATGAAATAAAGGATAGTAAGGACAATATTCGCGTCGTTGCAAAGGATGTAAGTAGGCAGCGTCAAAGAAGGATTTTAGTAACGTATATCGATAATAATGATGCAGAGCATGAAATACTTGTATGTGACGGAAAGTTATTAGATGCAAATTTCTTATTTACTTTTACATATAAGGGAGAAGAATATGTTGTTCACAAAACTTCAATTGGGCTTGGAAAGTTATTACGAAACGGCTATGTAATCGCAGATTGGAATATTCGTCTTGAGGAAGATATGTATGATATTGAGATGAATGTATATGATGAGAATTATATAGAGGATCAATATTTATTGTTAGGCGTATTTCATGCGATTCTGTATGGGTGATTAGTTGAATAAATGAAAAATACCGGTATTCTTTGTGAAAAGAATGCCGGTATTTTTTATCCCACTTTAATGGGCAGTAAGACCCCTACCTCAAAACGTAGCGAAAGCAAAGAATTTAGGTGGGGGGCGGGCTGCCCATAAAAGTCCGATTGGTTCAACTAATAATCAGTGGGGGGTGAAGAAAACCCCCACTGATTAAAGTTTCACATTATTTATCCTCAAAAATAAAAATCTCATCAATCGTACTATGAAGTGCCTTCGCTATATCGTGAGCTAGTTGTAAGGAAGGGTTATATTTTCCTTTTTCGAGATGGCTTATCGTTTCACGACGTACACCAACAGTTTTCGCTAAATCTTCTTGTGTCATGTTCGATTTGGCGCGGTATTCTTTTATTCTCGTTACGAACGCCATGGCGCATCTTCCATTTCATCAACAGGTTTATCATAAAAGAACATAGAGAAGCCGAACGTAAGAATGAGTGTGCTGAAAATAAGAGCGATATCAATCTCTTGTAGCGCCGGGTTTGGAAATAACATTTCAATAAACATAATGATAGCGGTCGTTAGTAATGTAACGATAAATGCATTGCGGCACGATTTATTGACGATTTGTTCAAATAGTTCATCGTGTTGAACCGTTCTATACGTTGTGAAAAAGGAGAAGAAACAAAACATAGTAAACAATCCTTTTTCATAAAAAAAGCCGAGGAAACCGAAGAAACCGAGAAATCCTAAATATTTTATCCAAGTTGTTTTCACGATAGATTCTCCTTTCAGTGTTAGAAATAAATCACGTTATGTTATAAATATATCACATATAAAAATGTATAGTAATAATAGTTTTCCAATTCTTTTCATAATAATAGTAAAAAGAGGAAATATACTGCGAAATAAAGAGGATAATATTGTAAAATGGTTGTAAGGAGGGGGGAGGAAGGAATGTTAACTGGGATCATGATCGTTGTATTACTTGTAGTCATTACTGTAGTGGCGACGGTATTAATTGGGCGCAATGGTGATGCGAATTATAGTAAAGCGACAAAAGGGAATATTAAACGGCTGACGATGATTTATATTATATTAGCTGTCGTTTTAATCGTTGGATTAGGCGTGTATATTTATTTTAAAGGTTAAAAAACTGAAAAAATATAAAAATCTAAAAATAGAAGTATGCTATAATATTAATATAGTTATTTGGTAATTAAGGAAAGGATTGGATGGAATGATTGAAATTACGAATGTGTCAAAAAGTTATAATGGGTCTACCTATGCAGTAAAAGATTTAAGTTTATCTGTGCCTAGCGGAGAAATCTTTGGATTTTTAGGACCGAATGGCGCGGGTAAATCAACGACAATTAAGATGATTACTGGTATTCATGGTGTGGACAAAGGAACGATTACGATTAACGGTAAAGATATTATGAAATATCCGATGGAAGCGAAAAAGACGTTTGGTTATGTTCCAGATAGCCCAGATATGTTTTTACGATTAAAGGGAATTGAATATTTAAACTTTATGGCAGATATGTATGAAGTGCCGAAAGAAGTACGCCAAGAACGAATCGAGTCTTTAGCGAAGAAATTTGATCTTTACAATGCGTTATCGGATCAAATTCAAAGTTACTCGCACGGTATGAGACAAAAAATCGTTATTATTGGTGTGCTCGTGCATGAGCCAGATGTATGGATTTTAGATGAACCGTTAACGGGGCTTGATCCGAAATCTGCATATATTTTAAAAGAAATGATGAGAGAACATGCGGATAAAGGAAAAATCGTATTTTTCTCGACACACGTATTAGAAGTGGCAGAAAAAATATGTGACCGCGTTGCAATTATTAATAAGGGAAATCTTCAGTTTAAGGGGAATTTAGATGAAATGAGAGATCATTTTAAATCCAATGAATCACTTGAAAAAATGTTCTTGGAGATGACGGGCAATGAGTAAAATTTGGACGTTAACGAAAGTATTATTGAAATTAAATTATGCAGATTTCATAACAGATAAGAAGAAGCGATGGGCGTATGTATTTTCATTTGCAGCCATTTTATTTGTAGGATTTTTAATATTTGGTTCTATCACGCACGGAATGTATGAAGGTATGAAACATTTAGGGCAAGACCCAGGAATGATTATCGCAATGGGACTTGCGATTGCGAGTATATGGGTATTTTTAATGAGTATAACGAACATTTTAACTGTATTTTACTATAGTAATGACATTGAAATGTTATTACCGTTACCATTGAAACCAGCCCAGATTATTTCGGCAAAATTTTTAACGGTATTAATTACACAATACGTAATGAGTTCATTCATTTTATTACCAATCTTTATTACGTACGGGTTAAAAAGTAGCGCATTTATTACCTATTACATATACATGATTTTTATTTACTTACTGTTCCCGATTGTGCCGTTAGTATTAGCTTCGTTACTGATGACAGTTATTATGAGATATACGAATATAGCGAAAAATAAAGACCGAGGAAATATATTTATTGGAATCGTCAGTATACTATTTATTGTAGGAATTAATGTATTTTTACAGTGGAAAAATAAAAGCTCGTTTTCTGAAGATGCAATTACGAATTACCTTGCGAACCACCAATCTTCTCTTCTAGTACAAATGACAAACTATTTTCCAACTACATATTTTGGAGCAGTAGCATTAGTAGAAAATGCAAATTGGAAGGGTCCTTTATACGTAATCATCTTTGCACTTATTTCATTCGTATTCTTTGTGTTGTTTTATTACATTGCAGAGCGTACATATTTAAAAGGGGTTATCGGACTTTCAACGAGTACAGCAAAAAAAGAGGTTATTTCAGCAGAAGGCTTACAGAAATCAACGGTACAAAGTTCACATTTAAAAGCGTATGTGAAAAAAGAATTTAAAACGTTATTCCGTACACCGCAATTTTTCTTAAATTGTATCGTACAAACTTTCGTTATGCCGATTATGTTATTCTTTGTTTTATTCGTGCAAGATGGAAATTTAAAGTGGATCACAGGGTATATTGATAATCCAAAATCAGCAGGTCTTGCGATTGGCGTTGGTCTTTGTGCATCGTTATTTTTAATGGGAAGTAATGTTATCGCAACAACATCATTTTCACGAGATGGAAGTTCATGGTTTGTGAATCGTTATTTACCTGTAAAAGCTTCGGATATCTTTTTTGCGAAAGCAATTACTGCTTGGTTAATTAATGTGATTATTTTAGCAGTTTTCGGTATTACGATGGCAGTTGTAGCTGGGATTTCTCCTGTATTCATGTTACTGTGGTTTTTACTAAGTGCAAACGGTTTACTGTTAATTAATTTAATTGGTACACGCTGGGATGCACAAACTGCAGATATACATTGGGATACAGAGCAGAAATTATTTAAGAGCCGATATACAACTTTGTGGAACTTTTTAGCTAATATTTTTATAGCTTTAGTTATTGTAGCGGGAGTAAGTCTATTATACTTCTTCCTTCAAGTAGGACTGTGGGTTATGTTTATCGTTTTATTTGTAATGTTTACGATTGTAAATTATATCTTCATTAAAATTTTAAAATTAGGTGCAGAACGCATATTATCAAATATTGAATAAAAAGATAGATCCTCTGTATTCGTGCAGGGGATTTATCCATAGATGGAGGAGAAAAGGTGAAGAAAATAGCAATTGTAACAGGGGCAACTCGTCTGAATGGAATTGGTGCAGCTGTATGCAAGGTGCTTGCTCAAAAAGGGATAGACATTTTTTTCACGTACTGGTCTCAGTATGATAAAGCGATGCCGTGGGGAATGCATGACAAAGAGCCCTTTTTGTTGAAAGAGGAGATTGAAAGTTTAGGTGTTCGATGTGAAATGGCAGAAATCAATTTATCGCAGTCGTATTCGCCAAATCGTTTGTTTTATATGGTCTCAGAACGTTTAGGTGATCCATCTATTTTAATTAATAATGCAGCGTATTCTACACATACGAGAATTGAAGAATTAAATGTAGAACAGCTAGATAAACATTATACAGTAAATGTCCGCGCTACTATGCAATTAAGTTCATTATTTATAAAACATTATGCACTGAAAACGAATGGAAGTATTATTAACCTTACTTCAGGACAGTCACTAGGGCCAATGCCTGATGAACTAGCATACGCAGCAACGAAAGGAGCAATTGAAGCATTTACAAAATCAGTAGCACCAGTTGCGATGGAGAAGGGGATTACAGTGAATGCTGTTGATCCAGGACCGACGAATACAGGATGGATTACAGAGGAACTGAAGCATCATTTAGTATGGAAGTTCCCACAAGGTAAAGTAGGAGAACCGTCAGATGCAGCACGCTTAATTTCTTTTTTAGTAAGTGAAGAAGCAAAATGGATTACGGGGCAAGTCATTCATTCGAACGGTGGTTACTCATAAATATATTATGTTAACAATTGTTGAGAAACAAAAAAATAAAAGAAAATTTTATTTTTTTGTTTAAATAAAATGTCAAGAAAGATAAAAATTTGATAGGAGAGTATATCGTCATATGAAGATAGTAATTATTCATTTGACAATATACTCTTTTTCTTTTACTACAGAGAAGAAAAATGAAGTAGAAGAAACTCGAATATTCAAATGGGTTTATCAGTTTTTGTACGTATTATTATGAAGATTACTGTCGGAAAGATGGTGATTCATGTGAAAAGGGATTTTTTAAGGGGAAATCGAATCGTAAAGGGGAGGATAAATAAAGTAAACATAGGGGGATTTATATGAAAATGAAAAAGGTCGCTATCGCATCGATAACAATTGGTACAATGCTTACTATGGCAGCTTGTAGTCCTTCAGCAGAGAAAGAGACAGAAAAGAAAGAGCAAGTAACAGCGCAAAATGAAGGAGAATCAAAAACGACAAGTGCAGATGAGACGTCAAAAATAACGAAAGATACTGAAAAAGATACAAATACTTCTTCAAATGAAAAAACAGATAAGGATGCAAAAAATACGAAAGAATCATCAGGAACAGAGAGTAACGGTAAAACGTCATCTCAAAATGAGAATGTGAAAACAAAAGAAAAAGAGACGACAGGAAAAATGAATGACGAAACGACTAGCGGAAAAACAACAGATCAAAGTACAAGTACAAACTCAAACGGAAAAACAACGAAAGATCCGAAGAAAAGCGTAGCTGTGAAAACAAATGTAAAAGAAGTTGCTGCATTGATTGATAGTTTAGACAAGCAATTAGCTGCAAATCCGAAATTAGAAACAGTAAATAAACTTGGAAAACAAATTAATGAAAAGTGGGATGTAATCGAGAAAGAGTTAGAAGCATCTCATCCAGCTGAATATAAAACAATCGGACAAAGTATGTATCCGTTAATTGTAGGAGCGGAGAAAGAAAAGATAGATATTAATAAAATGAAATCATTAACGACGAAAACGAAAAAAGATTTAACTCAGTTATTAACGAAACTTTCGTAGTTTGAAAAGCCTACTGTGGAAGTAGGCTTTTTTGTATTTTTTGTAAAAGTCTATTTATTTTCAATTACGATACGAAATGAACCGAATGCTTGTTGACTGACATAATCTTCTTCGCTAGTTTTATAAGGAAATGGAAAAGCGACGAGCTGAAAATTACTTTCCTGATCCACTGAAGGCAATGTAAAATTGAAAATTTGTCTCGTTTCAGGTGCGACCGCAGTATAAACGACTTTTTTATCATTAAATATTTCAACTTGTTCCCAATCTTTAAATGCCACGATTGCGTAAGTCATTTCATCTTTTGTTTCATTACCATTTGATAAGGTTAATTGTCTGCCTTCTTTATCAGAGAAGACAGTTTGTAAGTTCTCTTCATTGTTCGTAACAAATAATGGTTCATAAAGACCATCTTTTAAAATAGCATTTGGATCTATAAAGGTGAGCTTTATTTTTTCGCTTCCCTCCTGAGGGGGATTTGTTGAGTATCGCATACTTAAAATTTCTTCTAATATAACCGCTTTACTTAAGTCATTATCTTTTAATTTATATTCAGGTTTTTTAATTATTAAAAAGGTTAATTCACTTGCATTAGGAGAAGTGTGTAAAGAGATTCTCGTAGTAATTGAACTATTTGGTTTCATATCAAAAGAATAGTGTGATACTTCATTAGCAGCTTCTTCTATTTTAAAAGGTTTTTGTTCGTAATCTTCTAGGACAATTAATCCATATTTTCGGTCTTCATCAACATTATGTATGAATGATAACGATACATTTATTTTATTATTCTCCATAGTAATTTTACTACCATTATTAATATGTTGACCTTTAGTATTCTTCAATCCGTAAGAAATAGTATTGGTTTGTTGCTCTCGCTTATTTTCTTTAGGAGATGTATGTGGTTGTATGATTGAAGTAGGGAACAAAACATAAATTATAATTAATGAAATAAGTATAACACTGATAATAATATACATTTGTTTCATAAATAGCACCTCAATATATTTAAAATATAAGAGAAAAAAGATATGCAAGATGCATATCTTTTTTCTCTTTCTTACCAGGAAGCTTTAGTTTCGTGATTCACATCATTATAACCACTCAATTTATAGGTATGATTACCAATAGCGTAATCATCTCCATAATAAACACTTGTGTTGGTCGCTGTAGCACTTACATAAGTTGATTTTTTGGCACTATTACTTTTCATATTCACTAATGAGCCATCGCCATTGAAAGTTCTTGCTTTTGCATAAATATAGTCTTCGATCGTAGTTGATTTCGATTTAGCAACTGCATATGGGTTACCAAAAAAGGGAGTATACACGCTAATATTAGAGTCATTCTTAGGTGCAGCTGCAACAGTCAAACTAGGAACATTAGATGTTTTTGCTGATTGAACAGCATCATTGTTAACCAAAACGGGCTGCTTGTCTGCAGTGCCCACCTCTGAAGCACTTGCGTTATTAGTAAAACCAAAACCTAAAACCGCTAACCCTAAAGTTGTCACCGTTAAAGATTTTTTCATATTCACTAATTTTCCCACCTTTTTTAATTTTGAGTTCGAACTCAATTCATACAATATATGAGAATTTTGAAACTCTCAATAACTTGTCCCATACTTAACTGTTCTTTTACTTTTGATTCAACATTTCTTCATTTGCAAAAAATCGAATATATCTTCTAATGCTTAGCTAGCAAGGGAAACAGGTTTAACTTTATGAAATTCGTGTAAATTTAAATCTATTCATTACATGATCTCTGTTATTTTTAAGGTTATGTGGGAAACTTATCTAAAAAAGGATGGTGATAAAAATGACAATCGATCGAGTTTGTACAATTGGGCCAGCAAGTCATAATAAAGAAACGTTAGCGCAGTTAATAAACAATGGTATGAAAATAGTGCGCTTGAATTTATCACATGGCACGCATGAAAGTCATAAAGACATCATTCGTTTAGTCAAATCGTTAGACGATTCTATTAAAATTTTAGGCGATGTACAAGGTCCTAAAATAAGGTTAGGTGAAGTAAAAGGAGAACAAATTACACTTCAGGCGGGAGATTCTTTTATTTTACATACGCAACCAGTTACAGGGAGCAATAGAGAAGCAAATGTTGATTATGCAGGAATCGCGAATGATGTGAAAGTTGGAAGTAGAATTTTAATTAACGATGGCGAAGTTGAGTTAATCGTTGAAAAGATAAGTACGGAAAAAATAGAAACAAAGGTGAAAACAGGTGGTAATATCTCATCTCATAAAGGGGTGAATTTACCAGGGGCAATCGTTAGTTTACCAGCTATTACAGAGAAAGATAAAAAAGACATTCAGTTTCTTCTAGAAGAGGATGTTGATTTTATCGCATGTTCTTTCGTACGGAAACCTAGTCATATAAAAGAAATACGAGATTATATACAACAGTACAAAGAAACGTCACCTAATGTAATTGCCAAAATAGAAACGATGGAAGCGATCGGGAATTTTCAAGATATATGTAAAGAAGCAGACGGAATTATGATTGCAAGGGGGGATTTAGGAGTAGAGTTACCGTATCAATTTATTCCGCTCTTGCAGAAAATGATGATTCAGGAATGTAATCGAACGAATACATATGTTATTACAGCAACACAAATGCTTCAATCTATGGTAGATCATTCTATTCCAACAAGGGCTGAGGTAACTGATGTGTTTCAAGCTGTACTGGACGGAACGAATGCAGTTATGCTTTCTGCTGAAAGTGCATCAGGCGAGCATCCGATTGAAAGTGTAAGAACATTACGTCTCGTTTCTGAATTCGCTGAGCATGTGAAAAAAGAGGGGCCATTTGTGATGAAAGATGTACTGGAATTGTTGCATAAGTCTTTGGGTGAGTGATAAAGTGAAACTTTAATCAGTGGGGGGGGGTGTCCATCCCCCACTGATTATCAGCCCTCACCAATCGGGCTTTTACTGCTCGGCGAATAGCGGGATAAATAAAAAGAGGGCGGATATGCATCCACCCTCGTGTTTTTCATTCTTATTATTCTTGCTCTTGCTCTTGCTCGTCCAAAATTTTATCAAAAGCAGCAGATACTTTATCAAACTCTTCATCATTTTCAATGTATGAAAACTCATTATCTTCTTCTACTTTTAAAAAGAAAATATCAATGTCTTCCTCAGATTCTGTTTGAATGTCTTCTACGAAGGCAACTGCAATATATTCTGCGCCTTCGACATCCATCGCTCCGAGTACTTCTACTTCCTGATCCTCATTATTCTCATCACTGAGAGTAAACACTTCGCCAACTTCAATATCAGACATATCCATTCTCCTCCTGTTCGACTCTAAAAAATAGAGCGCTCAAACTGTATACATACTAACATATCTTTCCATGAAAAATCAATTTCATACATTAGAAAAACAACTGATTCTTCAATAGAATAAGTATTTAGCTAGAAGGAGTTTTATTTGTGAGTGCTATATTACTTAATCCATTCAACAATTGTATCCATAGTTTGTCTTGTTTTATCACGCTTTGGCTCTTCTTTACGGTAACCAAAGGCAACCATAACAGATACTTCAAGATTATCGCCAGTGATAATGCCTTCTTGACGAAGTAAAGAATCTATTTTCTCTTTATCAAATCCTTCTATTGGACAAGAATCAATGCCGATTTGAGCTGCACTCGTCATCATATTACCTAAAGCAATATAAGTTTGCTTAGATGCCCAATCAAATACAGCACGATCGGATTGTAATAAGTTAAAATCTGTTTCCTGGAACTTTTTGAAGAATTCATATCTAATTTTTTGAGTGTCTTCAGGTAATCCAATAATATCGTTCATCATATGTTTAATATACTCTGCATCATAATGCATATCTTTAATATTTCTTGAAAGAACAATGACAAAGTGACTAGCTGTTGCAAGTTGACCACCAGCGCCCCATGAATATGGTTGGAGTTTTTCTCTTACTTCTTTATTTTGTACGACAACAAATTTCCAAGGTTCATATCCGAAAGAAGAAGGGGATAATCTGCCTGTTTCTAAAATGAAATGAAAATCTTCTTCTGAAATTTTTTGCATAGGATCGAACGCTTTACATGCATGTCTGAAATGGAAAGCCTCCATAATTTTCTCTTTTGTAATTTGTTTTGTATTTGTCATAAAAGTTCCTCTTTTCATTAATTTATTTTTGTAAGTAAATTATATTTTTAAAGTAACATAGATACAAGTACGCACATTTATGTGTTATAGTATCAAAAAAGATACTATTGGTAAGGGAAGGGACTTATGATGGATTGTTCAAACGAAAATAATATAAATTACCCATTTTTAAATAAATATTCTTGTCCAGTGGAAGCTATGGTTGAGGTTATTGGCGGAAAATGGAAAGGGGTTATTTTGTATCATTTATTAGATGGTACAAAGAGATTTAATGAATTAAAAAGATTAAAACCTAATATCACACAAAGAATGTTAACACTGCAGCTGAGAGAACTTGAAGCAGATGGCATTATACATCGTGAAGTATACCGTGAAGTGCCGCCAAAAGTAGAATATTCGTTAACGGAGCTTGGTGAATCACTACGTCCAATGATTCTATTAATGATGGAATGGGCAACTCATAATATGGAGAAAGTTTTGGAGAGTAGAAATACGAAAAATAATAGTTAAGAGTTGTAGAAATAAAAGGTGTTTTCCATATGTGAAGAAACCTTTTATTTTTTACTTTCTTAAATTTTGGTTGTAATTAAAATGCATGTGAATCTATTCTGGGGATGTGCTGTTGATTTTGCTATGAATTAAAAACTTCCTTTTTAGTAGTAGAAGCTGCATCTAATAAAAGGAAAACAGCTGCTATAATATGTAGAACGACGTCTATATAAGGAAAGAAGGCAACTAGAGTAACGATAATACCTATATAATGAGCGTACGTATTCATGCCTGCTTTGTTAGCTAATAAAATAGTAGTAATATGTAAAGCAATCAATAGTAGTAAAGGTATCCAGTCTAGATTAACAAGACTTGGAAATATATAATAGCAAGGAAGTAATAATAGATGATAGATCCCTGTAGTCCACTTTAGTGCTTGTATGTAAGTTTTCAAAGTAAATCCTCCTAAAACAATTAATATCTATATATTACCAAAAATAATAGGTAATTGGATATTAAATACTTGTGATTTTTAGTAGAATATAATTGTTTTATGTTAACTAATGGTTTCGTTATCTATAAAATAGAAAAACCACCCAAACGAGGGTGGTTCGTATTATAAATAACTATTTAAAGAAGAAAGGGGAACCTTCACCTCACTACCTTCCTTCATATTCCGCAGCATAACGGTTTCTGTACTAAGTTCTTCTTCCCCAATAATAAGCACATAAGGGATATTCTCTTTATTTGCATAATTAAGGGCACGTTTTAATTTGCGGCCTGCTAGTTCGAGTTCGACTTTTAAGGAAGTTGTAGAACGTAATTGCTGGGCAATTTGTAAGCATTGTAATTCTGTCCCGAGTGGGATGATAAATACATCCGCTGTAGATGATATTGTTTCTTTCTGCGAGAGTGCTGTGTAAATAACGTCTAAGCCGAATGAAATACCGACTGTTGGATAGCTCATATTATCACCACGGAATGCCCCAATAATATTATCGTATCGACCACCGCTACCGATACTAGATGTAATCGATCCATCTTTTAAAAAGATTTCATATACGGTACCTGTATACATTGTAAGTCCTCGCGCTAAAAATGGATTGAATATAGCATTTTCATTTATTCCGAGAGCGATTAAATATTGCTGTAATTGTTGTAGTTCGTTTACTCCATCGGCAACGAGTGGAGTATTGAAAGCGTCTTTAAAGTCATCAATCGAAAGCTTTAGACAAGATAAAACGGTATTACATATTGTATCAGCCATTTCTTCAGAAATTCCGCGCTCAAGTACATCTTTTCGTACACCATCAATCCCAATCTTTTCGATTTTGTCTAATGATAAAATGACGTCACTCGTTCGTTCAGTAGGGATGTTAATAGACTGGAGAATACCGTTCAACAATTTTCGGTTATTATATTGGATCGTTACTTCTAATTTTAACGTTCGGAACAGTTCAAACGCCATACTCATAAGTTCCGCTTCTGCCATGACAGATTCTACACCGACTATATCAACGTCACATTGAATGAACTCACGAAATCTTCCTTGTTTAATGGGCCCATCTCGAAAGACTTTTCCAATTTCATACCGTTTAAAAGGGAGGCGGATGTTCGGATTCATTGCCACGACTTTTGCAAATGGAATGGTTAAATCATAGCGTAAGGCAAGTTCGCGTTTTCCTTGATCTTGAAGTGTATATATTTCTTTTAAAATTTCATCACCGCCGCCGTATTTGTAAGACATAAGCTCATACATATTTAACGTTGGTGTTTCTAACGGTTTACATCCGTATCGTTCAAACGTATCTTCACAAGCTCTTTTAATTTTATTTCGCAACACTTGCTCCTCTGGTAAATAGTCTTTCGTTCCTTTTACATTTTTCATTTCCATTGTAATCACTCCTTTTTAAAATTTAAAAAAGCTATGCAGGTATAAAAATACCCACATAGCTTTATGAACGCTTCGTGGGTCAACAGGAAAAGCCCTGTACCCACGAAGAAAAATTTTTCTTCGGATACACGGCGTTACGTATGATGATGAAGTTGGAAAGAAGTATTAACATTTCGCATGACAAATCTCTCCTTAACATAAGTTTTTCCAAATTATATCAGATGATTTTTGAATTATCAATATTTTTAGTTTTGAAATATACGTGAAGTTATGTAGGATAAATGGAAAAAGGTGTATAATAAAACTTAATAATATGAAATAACCTTTTAAGGAGAAACCCATGAAAAAAGATAAAACAAATGCGATGCGAATATTAGATAAAGAAAAGATCGAATATTCGATGATGTCATATGATCCGGAAGATGGAAAAATTGATGGCGTATCAGTAGCCGGGAAAATTGGACGAGAAGTGAGAGAAGTATATAAAACGTTAATCGCTCAAGGAAATAGTAAAAATTATCATGTGTTTATCATCCCGGTAGATGAGGAACTAAATTTAAAAGCTGCCGCAAAAGCGGTCAGCGAAAAGAAGATTGAAATGATTCCTGTAAAAGATATTACGAAAGTATCAGGATACATTCGCGGTGGTTGTTCACCAGTAGGAATGAAAAAGTTATTTTCTACATGCATTGATGCGACTGCTCAATCGCTTGAAACGATCATTGTAAGCGGCGGGAAGATTGGTATACAAATCGAGCTGAAAGTGGATGACTTAGCGAAAGTAACGAGAGCGCAGTTTGGTGAAATAACGAAATAATGATACATAGGAAAAGAAGTTCTAGTTTTATTAAATTTAGATAAAGATTTATAGGATAATTAGTCCGTTTTGTCTTTGAAAGGTGTAGATTTTTTGAATACGAAATTAATCATAGTAGAAGGGCTTCCTGGCTTTGGGAAATCCACCACTGCAAGCTTGCTTTACGATATTCTAATTGAAAAAAATATTGACGCTGAGTTATTTCTTGAAGGGAATCCAGATCACCCTGCTGATTATGATGGGGTATCTTGTTTTGATAAAATTGAATTCGAAAGTTTGTTAGTGAATAGTGGTAATTTTAAGGAAGTAATTAGTGATAGAGTCACGAAGCGAGAAAACAATTATTTATTGCCATATAAAAAAATTAAAAATGAATACAGCTCTAATTTTCCTGAAAATTTATTAAATACCATTTTTAAAAATGATATATATGAATTACCGCTAGAGAGGAATATTGAATTAATAACTGGAAAATGGAGGAATTTTGTTGAAATAGCCAACAACGAAAATAAAATTTATATTTTTGAATGTTGCTTCATACAAAATCCATTAACAATCGGGATGGTTAAATATGGTGCAAAAAAAGAGAAAGTTATAAGTTATATTAATGCATTAGAGAAAATTATAGAGAAATTAAATCCAGTATTGTTTTATATAGAACAAGATGATTTGGAATTCTCATTCAGAAAGGTATTTAATGAAAGAGATAAAGAATGGTCTGCTGGATTTATTGAGTATTATACAAATCAAGGGTATGGGAAGATGAAAGGCTATCACGGTTTAGACGGAACAATTAAAGTTTTAGAAGCAAGAAGAGATATTGAAAGAGAAATATTTGATATGTTAAATATAAAAAAGACAAAAATTGATAATTCACAGTATGAAGCTATCAAATATAAGTCAATGATAATTGAAAAATTGGAATCACTTGAATTTCTAGATTAATGTAGTGCTTTAAGTGAGCAAGAAACTAAGGGTTTTTAACTTCGGCTTTCGAAAATTATACAAATAATCTGTTCACTGGATTCTCATAGAAAACTGTAGTGAGATAAAATATTTGATGTTGAAGCATGTCAAAATCTTAACTAGATGGTTAGTATCGGTACCCCACAATAAAAAGGCAGGGACATATCAAATATGTTCCTGCCTTTCATTTTAGAGAGATGTTTCCTAACAGTTGATTTTGTTAACGAAAGTCGACTTTAAATCCATATTTTGTATAGAATATAGTACATATAATAAACGTATGAGGTGATACAGTGAGAGAGATTCATATTCATAAAATTATTGCGGATAAGAGAAAAGAAAAGGGAATTACGCAGGAAGAGTTAGCGGTGTATATCGGAATTACGAAGGCGTCTGTTTCCAAATGGGAGACGGGGCAGAGTTATCCAGACATTACATTTTTACCACTGCTAGCATCGTACTTTAACATAAGTATAGATGAATTAATCAGTTATAAACCGCAAATGGAACAGGAAGATATTAAGGATTTATATCATAGACTAGCGGAAGCTTTTAGTGAAGAACCGTTTGATGAGGTAATGAAGGAGTGCAGAGAAATAATCAAAAAATATTATTCTTGTTTTCCGCTATTACTTCAAATGGGACTACTTTTTATTAATCATCACATGTTAACAGCGGATATGGATAGAAGAATTGAAATTTTAGAAGAAGCAATGTCTCTTTTTAGCAGGGTGCAGGAAGAAAGTGATGATGTTTCTCTTGTGAAAGAGGCGGTATCGTTTCAAGCAACTTGCTATCTTATACTCAATAGACCAAATGAGGTGCTTCAATTACTTGGCGAAACGATACGTCCTAATTTTCCAGAAGAGGATTTAATCGCACAAGCGTATCAAATGCTTGGAAATGCTGAAAAGGCGAATGAAATGATGCAAATTAGTATGTACCAACATTTAATACAACTCGTTGCCACAATACCGAATTATGTAGTAGTAAATGCCTCAAGCGCTGAAAAGGTAGAGATAATCTTAAATAGAGCTTTCATGTTAATAGATATATATGAAATAGAAACATTACATCCTAATATGACTTTAAAAATATACTATGCTGCTGCACAAGTATATTGTATGCAAGGCAATTTTGAAAGAGCATTAGAAATGTTGCAGAAATATGTAGCAGTTTGTGCAGCTAGTTTCACAGTAAATAGCCTGCATTTACACGGCGATTCATATTTTGATGCGATTGATGAATGGTTTGCAGAATTTCCGCTCGGTGCTAAAACGGTTAGAAATGAAGAGATTATAAAGCGAAGCATGCTACAAGGTATTGTGGAGAACCCGATTTTCGCATCTATGAAAGATGTAAGAGAGTACAAAAATATAATAGCGAGTTTGAAATTTAAATTGGATATAAAAGAATAGAGGGAGGATAAATATGATGGCCTTTGATGAATATGAAGTAGCGATAAATAGTGAATTTACTTTGCAAGGTACACTCACTAAACCGAAAGCTGACGGGAAGTATGCGGCGATTGTTATTATCGCTGGATCTGGAGAAGTTGATCGTGATGGAACGATAATGCCACTGAATATGAAAGGGAATATGTATAAAGACTTGGCACATCTAATTACAAATCTCGGAGTGGTTACATTACGTTTTGATAAACGTGGTGTTGGAGCAAGTAGGGGTGAATTTATGAAAGCTGGGATGTGGGATTTAGTATCCGATGTAGAAGCTGTTATTACGTATTTGAAAGAACAACCATTTGTTAATCCGGAAAATATCATTTTAGCTGGTCATAGTGAGGGGTGTATGTTAGCAACTGTAGTAAACGCAAGAACACCAGTTAATGGACTCATACTTCTTACAGGAGCTGCGGAATCGTTAGAAGAAGCTACGAAAAGACAAAGAGAGATTATTTATAAGGAGTTAAAAGAGCAAAAAGGAATAAAAGGAAAGTTAATGCGTCTTCTCAATATTGAGAAACGAGGAGAAAAGCAGGCGCAAAAAGCAACAGAGAAAATGATAAACTCCAAAAAAGATATTGTTAAAATTGGTTTTAAGCCAATGAATGCAAAATGGTTTAGAGAGCATTTCCAGCATGACATCTATAAAGACTTACAACAAGTAACATGTCCAGTACTAGCAATTGCTGGTGATAAAGACTTTCAGGCGAATCCTGAAAAAGCGAAGCGAATTGGTGATTATGTGCAAGGTGATTCTGAAGTACATGTAGTAAAAAATATGGATCATAGTTTGAAACGTTTTGAAGGGGAGTTCAGAGCTTTAGAGTTTAAAAAGAATTATGAAGAAGGGGCGGGAAAGCCACTTCACCCGATGCTGGAAGAAATAATTGTGAATTGGATAAGTGCGAATTTTATCTCGCATAAGATCCCTGCATCAACATTAAGTGAATATGAGGGAGATGGAAAGGAGAGTAACTGTCTGTAAAAGACGGATTGGTTTAGATTAATAATAGGTATAAGTTCAAGCACATCTCCCTGATTGTACATTCTATAGTAAGATAATAAACTTTTGTTATTAGATCGCTATAGAAAATCCTCTTATTCAATCTGATATGCTACTAAATTCTGTAGAGGGGTGTTTGTATAAGGTTCGAAGTATAAATTCATATTCCGCTTCAAAACTTTTATCTAGATCAATATAGGTGTAGGCTCAAAATAAAGTTAGAACAATTATACAACACTCTACAAATAATCCAGGCTATTTAATATTAAGAGGAAGCCAACTATACACATAATCCATGACAGAGCTGATCCTGTACTATTAGCGATTTTCATTCGGAGCCTCTCGAGAGGTTTTTGCATCCACCGACCAAACAGGAGATAGAAGAGAAATAGCACGAGAGAGGGCAATACCATAATAAAGTTGTATCCAGCTAAAATAGAAGACCATTCTACCCATGATAGATTAGAAGTAGTTAGTATGCCAATTGCTGCAAAATAAGGAAAGGCAGTTCCCGCTTCAATTAATGTAGTAGTGAATCCGAGTGCAATTATTGAAAGAATGCTATTTGATTTTGGTGAAGGGAGCTTTGAACTTTTCTTTGGTGGAATATAAAAGCTTGCGATGAATAATAGGGCTCCAATAATAAATAATGTCCAGCTTACGATTCGGTTTTGAAATACGCCAGAAATAATCTCAAATAAAAAATTTAACCCTAGCATGAGTGAAACTCCAACAACAAAATAACATCCAGCTACCGTCAATAAATAAACGAATAAACGTTTCGTGAGACGCTCTTTATCTGTTAAAAGTAGATATATTGTTACTCCTATTGTAGTAGGGCTTAGCGTGTCCAATATAGCTAATCCGCCTATTAGGAGAAGTTGTTCTGTACCCATCGTGATTTCCCCTTATTTCGGCTCAGGCTTATTTTTTTCATTCATAAAAATGGCATATGCCTCGTTCATAAACTGAAGCACATCTTGATCAATTGGGTATAAACTAAGTTTCTCTGATTGTTTGGGAGACATCCTTATCTCCCAAAGCTTATTTAGAAATTCATCCTCACCTTCAAATTCTTCTAAGCGTTTTTCCTCCATTCTTCTCATGATATTTTGAACTTTTGTTGCCTTTGGACCGTCCTTCATATAACGTTTTAACTGGCCGATGAGAGCAATCCATTCAAGTGAATCAGAACAGTCACTTGACATTTTAGGAACCTTTTCCAATAATTTTATTTCTTTTTCTTTAAATACAGATTCGCGATAATACTGTTGTATATCTTTATCTTTGCTGGATAATTGCATAATCTTCTGAATCGCAATCCAGCTTTCTTCTCCTTCTATCGCAATTCCATTTATCAATTCCCGTAAGGATAATTCTATTTTCTTTAAATGTTCCTGCTCTTTTATTACGTAAGATAATTGATTCTGTAAACTATCCGACCAATCCCATTCATTGAAGTCGAGCATATTTTTAATATCTTGTAACGGAAATCCAACTTTTTTTAAAAATTGAACTTGCTGTAGTTTTTTTATTTCTTCATTTGTATATAAACGATGGCCACCTTCTGTTTTTGATGCTGGTTTTAATAATCCGATTTTATCGTAATAACGCAGTGTCCTTACTGTAACGCCTGCCAGTTCTCCAACTTTATTAATGTGTATCAACTGATAAACCTACCTTTCTGAACGTTAAGATTTTATCGTTAACGATTATTTTCTTCATACCACATCTATTCTTCTTTACTAAAAAGATTTTTAAGTAAGTAACCTGATCCTAATCCAATTAGTACACCAGGAAATGCATAATCCAATGTCAGTCCGATCCCTGCACCTATAATGACACATCCATAAATAATAATATCGCCTTGTTGCATCTAAAAACCTCCTATTTTTCTAATTTCTTTTATGAAATTGCGAAATAGTAGCTACTTAACAGTATATAAAATGACCCAACGTCAACTTCAAGTGTTTTTGATTTGTATTAATAAATTTATAAAACCTTCTAACGGAAGAGTTAATTTTGAAATATTTTGTGGACTTATCGTTCCGGAATATTTATACTAAATTATATAATAGGGGGTGTTGTTAAATGGGTAGAAAGATTAGTTTTAACAAAGAACATGCTTTAAATAAAGCGATGCATTTATTCTGGGAGAAAGGTTATGATGCTACATATATATCAGATCTGATTGAGACGATGGGCATAAGTCGATCTACTCTCTATGATAGTTTTGGAGATAAGGATGCACTATTTAAACTAGTTTTGGAACATTATAAAAACTATGGCTCTCAAAAGAGAAATTTACTTTTTAGTGGGATAAACACGAAAGCATCACTTACATCCTTTTTTTATCAACATATTGAAAAATGTTATTCAGATGAAATTCCAAAAGGTTGTATAATAACAAATTCTTCACTGCTTATTGGACAAATTGATCCTGCCATAGAAGAAATACTTATAAATGATTTTAATGAACTGGAAAACGTATTTAAGCAAGTCATTGAAGAAGGAAAAAGGAGTAGGGAAATTTCACAAGAGGCTGATACTGAATTAGTTGCATATTCTTTATTAAGTTTAAATCATAGCCTGAATGTAATGTCCAAATATAAAAAAGAGAAAAATTTAGCCTATCGTCTAGTGGATAAGACTATTGCAGACCTATAGTCTTTCTTTTTTTAATGATTTTGGAACGAACGTTCCGAAAAAGAAAGGAATGGTAAAGTTGAATAACAAGACAAATTTTCTAATATTTATTTTGGCGATTAGTTGTGGCTCACTTGCTGCAAATATTTATTATGCACAACCAATTGTACAATTCATTGCAAAAGACTTGAATATCTCCTCGGATTTATCTGGATTGCTCACTACTTTGACGCAAATTGGGTATGGATTGGGATTGTTTTTTATCGTACCAATGGCAGATTTATTTAAAAGTAAGAAAATAATAGGGATTCTTATCGGGCTAACTATTCTTTCATTAATTGGTACGCTAATTTCGACAAATGGAATTATTTTTTTACTATTAACCACTATAATTGGTATTGGAGCCTGTGCGGCTCAAATGTTAGTTCCGCTAACAATGAGGATTGTGCCTATTGAAGAGACTGGGAAATATGTCGGTAAAGTAATGAGTGGTTTATTGATTGGCATTATGATTGCTCGCCCATTATCTATCGGAATAGCTGACTGGTTCGGGTGGAGAATGGTATTCGTTTTTTCATTAATAGTCTTAGTTGTTATCTTACTGTTAATTATAAAATTTTTACCCGACTATGAAGTGGTATCAACTAGTAACATGCGATATCAAAATTTAATAGCTTCTATGGTAAAACTATTAATACATACTTCATCGTTACAACAAAGAGCTTTTTATCACGCATGTTTATTCGCGACATTCAGTCTTTATTGGACAGTTATTCCAATTTTATTAAGAGCAGAACCATTACATTACTCAAATAATGAAATTGCATTGTTTGGCTTTGTTGCAATAGCTGGAGCTTTATTAACTCCTACTATTGGTAAAATAGCAGATAAAGGTTATATTTTTACAATGACTAATGTATCAATGGCGCTTGTATTATTATCAATCATACTATTATTTTTTGTTCAAGATCATTCACTATTTAGTATGATATTAATACTTATCTCAGGCGTTTGCATCGATATTGGTGTAGCAGGAAATTTATTATTAGGTCAAAAAGTTATCTTTAGTTTGAATCCCGAGATAAGAAACAGACTGAATGGATTATATATGACCATCTTCTTTTTGGGGGGAGCCGTTGGTTCATGGGTTGGAAGTTATACGTACTATAAATTTAATAGTGAAGTAACTTTACTCATTGGAGCAGCTTTTCCTTTAATCGCCTTATTTGTTCATTTCATAAAGAATAATACAAAAAAATTATCGAAAACCAAAAGTGAGTTCATATCATGACTATTTATGTCTCTAAAAAGTCAGGGTTAAAATCTAGTTTGGGATACCTTTGATAGGCAAGGGGATCTTCACATGCCTATCAAGCTAATTAAAGTTTCTTTTTCACAGATAGAAAGGAAATGAAATCATGGAAAAATCAATAAAAAGTGAATTAATTGGAATGTTTATCTTTAATGAAACTTTTCATACATATGAACAAAACGAAGGAAAAGTACATTGGGGATTGGATATTGGAAAAGAGCTTGTACATGTACATGAAATGATGAAAAGAGCAGAAAAGCTTTATGTATGTTTAGAAGAATTTGATAAAAAAGCTAAGGTCGCTATAGCGAAAGAATTAATAGAGTATAAAAATGATTTTTGGCCTGAATATGATGAGAATGATGAACATTTAGATTGGGATGCTGTAGATGCAGGCGAATATGATATGACGAAAGAAACATTTGAGCAATCTATTACTCTTATGGACATTGTAATTAGAGAAAATGATATATATTGCGAATATAATGATGGAGATGTATTTGGTGGACATAGAATCCATGCTTCTTTTGACAATGAGTACAATTTATTAGATGCAGAGATTTAGTTTTGAGCGGTGAAAGTAAAAAGGATTGATTACTATAATCAATCTTTTTTGTCATTATTATAAGATAACGGTGAAATACTAGGTAGAGAGTTGCATAGTTTTAACGTATTATCCGAAAGGAGTCTCCTTCCTGGGGCGTGTGAAAGGCGATAGTCTAGCGGTAGGTGGGAGATGAATTTCGGTTTGGTGTAGCCAAACATTTGGTTTTCCTATTTATTTCGCCCTTGATATAATCAGTCTTATAAGAGGTAACGTTTGGTATAACAATGAAAGTAGATAATAATCTTTTAGGTTGTGTGATTACCGTCATAGCTTATGGGAAATGAAGCGAAAAATGAGGTGAATGGATATGGCAAAGCAGAATAAGGCGTACAAATTTCGTCTGTATCCCACAGAAGAACAAGCACATCTCATACGTAAAACGTTCGGATGTATACGCTTTGTGTATAATAAAATGCTGGCTGAACGGAAAGAACTATATTTATAAAGATTTAAAACAAGTAACATGTTCAGTACTAGCAATCGCTGGTGATAAAGACATTCAGGCTGATCCAGAAAAAGCGAAGCGAATTGGTCATTATGTGAAAGGTGATTCTGAGGTACATGTAGCAAAAAATATGGATCATAGTTTAAAAAGTTTTGAAAGGGATTTTAAAGTATTAGAGCTTCAAAAGAACTATAAAGAGGGAGCGGGAAAGCCACTTCACCCGATGCTAGAAGAAATAATTGTGAATTGGATAAGTGCGAATTTTATCTCGCAATATGAGGGGAATAAGATTTCCAGCTCAATATAAGGCGGAAGTGAGGAAAATCAATTGTTGATACAAGGTCGGTTGTTGTAGGTGGATTTAGTTTAGTATTTGGATTGTAAGTTTTTTGTGATATTTCCCATTTTAAAATGGGGAATATGATTAGTTAACCTATTAAAAACGAACATTAAAAATACTTTTAATAAAAACGTTCACTTTTAGATTGCGTGCACACTAAAAGTTTGATATATTACCAATATAATAATTTTATACATCATCACTCGTATATACTCGGTAATATGGTCCGAGCGTTTCTACCTAGTTCCCAATGAAAGAACTGGACTACGGGTTAAAGTATTCGGCCGTGCTATTTCATGAGCGCTACCGATCTATAATTTGGCATTTGTTTTATCTTTTGCTTAATTAACTTTGACTACCGTAGTTCTAGAAAGTAGAGATTCTTCTACAATTTCTAGAACTTTTTTGTTTGGACTAAAAGCATCGAGTATAGAAAACAACAAGAGAAAGAGGAGATTATTTATGAAGAAGAATACGTTGAAAAAATGTGCTGCCCTAGTAACTACCGTTGCATTGTCATTATCAATACTTGCGGGATGTAATGTGACTCCAAAACAAGTTGAGGCAAAAAGTAATCAACAACCTATTTTAATTCAAGGGCCAATGCCGATAGAGGCTGAGAAGTTTGCAAAAAGGTTAAAAAATGTGAAAGAAGAAAAGTCTGGAACTTTCGTATTTTATAAAGGCATTGTCGACAATTATCCTGTAATCGTAGCGAAAACAGGTAAAGGAATGGAAAATACAGCAGCCGCTACAGCAGTGGCTATTGA
The DNA here is from genome assembly GCF_053345335.1 of Bacillus sp. M5A3_1b. NCBI lineage: Bacteria > Bacillati > Bacillota > Bacilli > Caryophanales > Bacillaceae > Bacillus > Bacillus sp. M5A3_1b. Next base: position 106,344 of record NZ_JBKEZY010000006.1, read on the forward strand.
AAAATATAAGCCTAAGGCGATTATTAACCAAGGAACATCAGGTGGACACGATCCAAATTTAAACGTATTTGATATTGTTTTAGGAAAACAAGTAGCAAACATAGGTTCATTAAAAACAACAAATATGGATGAGAATCAAGGGATTGAACCGACAAAATGGATTTCAATGGACTTAATGGCTTCTGAAGGAAGTGCAGGAGAAGATCCAAATGCTGAGAAAATCCGATACTACGAGGGAGATAAGGATTTACTTGCAGCAGCTAATGCGGTAAAAGATAAATATACAAAAGGTAAAGTGGTTGAAGGGACTATAGGTTCAGCAGATCTTTGGAATAATGAAGTTGATAGAATTAAATGGTTCCATACAAAATACGGTACATCTGTTGAAGAAATGGAAGGTGCTGCCGCAGCGCAAATCGCAAAAGCTTATGACGTACCATTTTTAGGGATTCGAGTATTATCTAACAATAAAACTAACGGCGGAAAATACAATCCAAATACAGCGGCGGCAAATCAAGAATATGTATATGAAGTAGTTAAAAAGTATATAGATTCGATACCAAATAAATAGTAGTAGTTCTGTCTCAATATAAAAATGTTATCATTACTGCGCAATGTGTTGTGAACTCAGAATTACCAAAGTTTCTTTAATTAAAATAGATTGGTGCCTTACATGGTATCCAATCTATTTTTGTAATTATTTTTCAGAGGAAGAAGGGTTTTACACCAAAAAATAAAGACAATTATAGAAAAAGGAAAAGTCGAACGATTGATCAAATATGCATAATTGCATGAAAAAATTGAAATTTATAAGTTAACATTAAACTACTTTTTAATTGTAAAGAATATTTTAATAATCTTTACTAGAGAAGGATATTCGTTGAGAAGTAGATAAACCAAAAGTGTGGAAATAATACAGACTCAATAGAGTTTTGTATTAAATAAAAAGAAAAGGATGGGTATGGCTTTCTAAAAGTTTTTTTGGGTTAGAAAGCATTTTTTAGTTAATAGCTTCAAATTATATTTTAAAGGGGAAATGGTATATGAAGTTTCGAAATACAAAGCTTGCTATGGTTACACTATCTTCATTTTTTATTTTAAGTACTGCATCTCTATCATTCACAGATATCATACACGGTGAAGTAGCTTCTGCATCACCACAAGAGATTACTGTAAAAAGCTATGATGATACATATTATAATAATGCAATAGGAAAAACGGGTTTAGAGTTAAAGAAGGAACTTCATAATATTATTGATGATCATACAAAGTTATCATACAGTGCGGTTTGGGAAGCACTAAGAGATACTGATGAAGATCCAAATAATAAAAACAATGTGATACTCTTATATACTGGGCGTTCGCAAGGGAAACTTACGAATGGCTCAGGAGTTGATAATTGGAACCGCGAGCATGTTTGGGCAAAATCTCACGGTGATTTTGGAACGACTGCAGGAGCTGGAACAGATTTGCATCATTTAAGAGCGACGGATGTATCTGTAAATAGCTCACGTGGAAATCTGGATTTTGATAATGGTGGCGTGAATCATTCAGAAGCGACAGAATGTAAATATGATAGTGATTCTTGGGAACCTCGTGATAGTGTAAAAGGAGATATCGCTAGAATGCTATTTTACATGGCTGTTCGTTATGAAGGAGATAACGGCGAAATAGACTTAGAATTAAATGAAAAGGTGAATAATAATAAAGATCCATACATGGGCAAACTATCCGTTTTACTAAAATGGAATGAACAAGACCCTGTAGATGATTTAGAGCGAAAGCGTAATGAAGTGATTTTTACGAAATATCAACATAATCGTAATCCTTTTATTGATCATCCGGAATGGGTAAATAAAATTTGGAAGTAAAATACTTAAAGGTATTTTACTTTGAGAGAAGGGATTGATCACTATGATCAATCCCTGTTTATATCTATACTAGAATAAGTGATTTTTATAGGATTGGAGAATAGAATCGATATTTTATTAAGTAAAGTATAATATGAGTCTTTTAATACGGTCCCCACTCAATATTAACCCCAACAATAAGAAAAATAAGTCCGATGATAAACCAAATGAATGCAAGTGGAGCCATGAAGCGAATCCATTTGCCGTAAGAAATGCCGCTCGCTGCGAGTACGCCCATTAAAACACCGGAAGTTGGATTGAGGCAGTTTACTACACCTTCTCCAAGCATAACAGCTTGTACTGTAACTTGGCGCGTAATGTGCATGAAATCAGCTAACGGAGCTAATATCGGAATGAAAATAACAGATTCACCTGTACCGGATGAAATAAGGAAATGTAATGCGGCACTACTTACATACATGCCGATAACGCCAAATACCGGGCTTTGTCCTTCGAGAGACTGTGCGAGTTGGTTAACGATTGTATCAAGTAATTTTCCTTGTTCTAAAATGACTGAAATACAACGAGCCATTCCAACGATCAAAGCACCGTATATGAGATTTTGGCAGCCTGCTAGAAAAGTAGAAGCGATATCGTTTGCTTTCATGCCACCTATTATTCCCGCTGTAATTGCGATAAAAATAAAAGTAGCGGTCATTTCTGCGTCTGTCCAATGTAGACGAAAAGCGCCTATTAAAAATGCAATTAATGATAAAGCTGAAACGAGTAAAATTAATTTATGACGTATTGTCCAAGGAACTTCAGTTTTCTCTAGTTCTTTCTCACTTGAAAGAGCATTACTTGGAAACCAGTTGTCTCCGAGTATGCTTCCTTTATTCGATTGTTTTAAGCGTTTTACATACCAATTAATATATAAAATGGTGGCAATTAAAAAAGAGATATAAATTGCTGTGCGTAAACCAATCCCCGAAAACATCGGAAGTTCTGCAATTTTTTGTGAAATGCCTAAAGGTGAGGGAGATAAAATAGTAGCATTAAAACCAGCATAAGTGCCTAAATAAATAATTGCTACACCAACGATAGCGTCCCATTTTAATGTGCGTGCAACGATGATACCGATGGGGATAAAGCCGATAACTGAGTTAACGATAATACCAGTCGTTCCGAGAATAGAAAAGAGTGCAGCGACAATACATATGAAAAGTAATTGCTGATTGCGAAATTTATTAATAACATGATAGATTAAACCGTCAAGAGCGCCTGTTTTTTCAAGAATGGCGATGGCTCCACCTGTAAATAAAATTAAGAAGATGATAGGAGCAGCAAGTGTCATTCCTTTTTCAATAGCGGTAAAAAAAGAAACAAACCCTACCGGCGATTGTGGAACGGAATGATAACTTCCTGGTATTGTCGTTGTAACAGTACCGTTTGTAACTCTTTTAAACTCTCCAGCAGGAACGAAATATGTAGCAATGGCACATAGTAAAGCAATAAAAAATAGTAGTACATACGCATCAGGCATTTTAAACTTTCGTTTACTAGGTTGTTTTTTTACTTCAGTTTGTAATTGCATAAAACCCCTCCTTTTTCACCTAATTAATTTTTAATATTCTGAAATTTATCTGTGAAATAGATTATAATAAAGGTGGCTTCTTAAGGCAATAGTTTTTGTGTCCTTTTCCTGCATATATAAATTATCGCAACAATAGACAGGGAAACGAAAATAATCCAAGAATATGTTAAATAGAAAGTAAAAGGAAAAGAGGGAAAAAGATGTGGAAAACTACGGATCTATGTGATGAGTTTGAAAAAGAATTACAAATATGTCGCCAGTCTTTTCGATCTTTTGGGAAGAAAGAACAATTTCACGGGAAAATTGCAACGGTGAAAGTGAAGGATGATAATGTACTAGTGAAGGAAGGGTTGCAAACATTACCAGAAGGAACGGTATTAGTTGTTGATGGGGGAGCGTCTACGAATTGTGCGTTACTCGGTGATAATTTGGCAGCTATTGCGGAGGAAAGAAAGCTAGCAGGAATTATTGTATATGGATACGTTCGTGATTCTAGTGAACTAAAGAACATTAATATAGGTATTTTAGCGTTAGGGACAATGCCGAATAGAAGTGTAAAAGAAGGGAAAGGAGAACGAAATATTTCATTGCAATTTGGGCAAGTTGAATGGAAGCCGAATGAATATGTGTATGTGGATGAAGATGGCGTCATTATTAGTGAAAAGAGTTTGCATCGTTAATGGTTAGTAAGTTACTATTCTTAGAAAATAAATCCGATAAAGCATGGACAAAATTCTTTGTCAATAGTAAAATAATACAGAAATTTATAATTAACAGAATGTATAGGTTTATCGTTTTACGATAACTGAAATGGAAGTAAGTAGTGCCTAGAAAAGTGAATGTTATCACAATGATACGTTCATAAACAAAATTATTTTTCCTATACAAATATAGCCGCGAATGATGTGGGTAGGAGGTGTTGCACAGTTTGTTCGACACTTACAAAAAAAGAGTGTCAATTGCACGCCCTTGAAGGGTCTTTTTTTGTGTGAATAGTAGTAAGGGAGGAAATTTTGGGATGGCAATGTTGAAAAAATGGCTGCTTACGTCGTTAATGGCAGTTACACTCGTATTTGTTTCTTTTGCGAATACAGTACATATTACGTTTGCTGAAGGAAATACAGCAAAACTTGCAATTATTGGTGAATCACAAAAGGGCATTATGTTATGCCCGAAAGAAGAGCAAATTACAGATGGGGAAACAGCTTTAAGTTTGCTGCAAAAAGTCATGGGGGACAAAGTAACAGCAGAGACGATGTCGCTTGGAACGTATGTTAAAGGCATTGACGGCTTAATGGCTGGGGACACAAGCGGCTGGTTGTATGATGTAAATGATAAATCTGCAGAAGTTGGAGCAGATAGTTATAAATTAAAGTCTGGAGATGTTGTTGTCTTTCGTTTTGTTGCAGACTGGAGCAATATGAGCCAGGAAACATTACAGCAAACATTAGATAAATTTGGTACTTGTAAAACTGTAGAAGAACCAAAGACAGATGACCCAAAACCAGAAGAACCAAAAACAGATGATCCAAAAACGGATGATCCAAAACAAGAAAAACCAGAAGAACCAAAGACAGATGATCCAAAACCAGAAGAACCAAAAACAAATGATGAAAAGATAGAACAACCAAAGCAAGAGAACATTCAAGTTCCAGCAGCGAAAGTAAATGACGCGATCTCTAAGACATCTGAAAAGATGTTACAAGATGGAATTGAAAGTGATTGGGTAGCTTTAGGCCTTTCTCTTTCTGGAAAGAATGTTCCAATTGAGGCGAAATTAAATTATGTTAAGTCAGTAACTGAAAAAGTAGAAAAGCGCATTAACCGTTTTTCAGCGACAGATTTAGCTAGAACGATTATTATGATGAATGCAATGCAAGCAGACCCTACAAAGGTTGGCGAACATAATTTAGTTCAAAAATTGTATGAATCAGATAAAGTAAATTCTGTTACAGGTTATACATTTGCTTTACTTGCATTTGATACGAAGAAATATGAAGTGCCAGTGAATTCAAAATGGAATCGAGTTGCTTTAGTAGATGCGCTTTTAAACTCACAGCATACAGATGGCGGCTGGACTTACGATAGCGCAAGCAGTAAAGACAGTGCTAGTAGCGTTGATGTAACAGGTATGGTTTTATCAGCATTAGCTCCATATCAAGATCGACCAGATGTGAAGACAGCTGTAGAAAAAGCTGTTGCCTATTTATATAAAGAGCAACTAGAAAATGGTGGTTTTTCTGCTGATGGACAAGAAAACTCTAATAGTGTTGCGCAAGCAATTATTGGACTATCACTTGTGAAAGATGTAGATCAAAACCGTCTACATAAGGCAGTGCAAAATCTACTGTCATATCAACTTCCAAATGGTGAATTCAAATGGTTACCAAGTGATCAAAACGGTAGCGGAATGGCTACAGAGCAAGCGTTATTAGCACTACTTCAGTTTAAAGATCTTGAAAAATCGATTTATGACTGGTCAACTGTATCTGTTCCTGAAATCGATAAGAAACCAAATGTGGATTCAGAAAATGTTGTAGTAGAAAAAGAAGTTATTGAACAACCAGAAGAACAAAAGCAAGTACAACAAGAAACGAAAGATGACACTCTAAAAGTTGTTGTCGATAATGAACCGGTTAAAAGCAAAAAGTCAGGAAACGGTAGTACGTTACCAAAAACAGGAGCATCTTCTCATAGTGCAGCTACAGAAGTAGGTATGGGTGTATTATGTATTGCTTCTGCATATGTATTATGGAGACGTAAAGCAGCTTAACAAAAATTAGGAGCAATCATTTGCTCCTAATTTTATCCCGCATTAACTGCCCGTAAAAGCCCGATTGGTTCAACTAATAATAAGTGGGGGGTGGAAAAGCCCCCCACTTATTAAAGTTTCACTTTATTATGAAAGGTGAGAGACAACATGAGTAAGATGAAGTGGTTGATTTCTTTAATGCTTTCACTTGGGTTACTTGCCGGATGTGAAGAGGCAGCTGTAAAGCCTGAGAAGAAAGTAGAACCAAAGCAAGAAGAGGTTGCAAAACAAGAAGAGAAAAAAGATGAAGCGAAACCGGAAGAAAAGCCGGAGGAAAAACAAGCTGAACAAGAGAAAAATAAGCAAGACGAACAGAAAGAGAAACAAGAACAAAAAGTAGAAGAGAAGCCGAAAGAAGAAAAGGCACAGGCACAACCGGAAGTAAAGAAAGAAGAGAAACCTCAGGAACAGCCTGCTACTAAGCAACCAGAACAACAAAAAGCACAAGAAGAGAAACAACAAGAGCAACCGAAAGCGCAAGAAGTAAAAGAAGAAGCGAAGGTTGTGAATCAGCCGAAAGAAACACCGAAGCAGGAGCAAAAAGAGGATCCGAATAAAGGTGGAAAAGACGTAACTCTTCCAACACCACCGAAACCAGTGCCACCTAATCCACCAGAACCACCAAAACCACAAGCAAAACAAGTTACGATCTCAGTAAAAGGTAATGAAGGATACTTATTAGGTGCGAAAAAAATGGATGTACAAGAAGGCGATACTGTTTATAAAGTATTGCAGCGTACAGGTTTAGATGTGGATGCGAGTGGATCTAAAGGCGATGTTTATGTAAAAGGGATTAATGATTTATATGAAAAAGATATTACAGCTACTAGTGGATGGAAATATCGTGTGAACGGTTCGTTTCCAAACCATAGTGCGGGTGTAGTGACAGTGAAGCCAGGAGATACAATCGAGTGGGTGTATGTATTAAAATAAGAAAGGCATTCGGTAAAGGACTATGAAAATAAGTTTTTCTTCTTTACATCCTTTTGTGAATTTTTTCTATTATATCGGGGTGATGATACTATGTATGATGTGTCTTCATCCTCTTTTTTTAATTGGAGCAATACTATTAATCGTTATAATCAATGTGATGCAAGGGAATAGCGAAAAGATAAGAAAGATGTTACCGAGCACAATCGTTTTCTTTTTTATGGTCATTTTATTTAATTCATTATTAACACATAGAGGTCGAACTACATTATTTTGGTTAGGTGATAGCCGTATTAAGCTTGAGGCGATTATGTTTGGAGTAGTAATGGGGTTATTACTAGTTGCGATTATGTTTACGTTTGCTTCGTATAATGATATTATTTCAAGTCATAAATTTTTATATTTGTTTTCTAGAATTTCACCGAAAGTGGCATTGTTAACGATGATTACAGTGAGATTTGTTCCTTTGTTTATGAGGCGATTACAGAAAATAACACTCGTTCAAAAGACAAAAGGTGTACAAGTAGATGCAGGCTCAATTGTGGAACGAGTGAAAAATGGTATGCAATTGCTGCAAGTATTATTAATTTGTTCATTAGAAGATGCGCTGCAAACAGCAGATTCTATGCAAGCCCGTGGATTTGGTGTAACGAAGCGTACGACATATATTCGGTATAGAATGGAAAGACGAGATTGGTACACGCTCAGTTATTTAAGTATTCTACTTATCATTGCTATTATATGTAGTACGTATGGCGGAGGAAAGTTAATCATTTATCCAAAAGTCGAGTCTATTCTATTTCAGCAATACGATGGAATGATGTTTGGCGTATTTACGATGTTTATTAGTCTACCAATTATAATGGAAGGAAGGGAGTGGATATGGTGGCGCATGCAGAAATGAACAATTTATCATTTGTATATGCTGATGAAAACGAATATGCGTTACAGCATATTTCTCTTTCTATTCAAAAAGGAGAGTTTATTACACTTGCTGGAGGATCAGGATCCGGGAAGACGACTTTATTAAAACATTTTAAAAAAGAATTACTTCCAATTGGTAAGCGTACTGGGGATACATATTATGATGGTACTTTATTAGAAAATGTACCGGATTTGTTATCTGCCCAAGAAATTGGTATGGTATTTCAAAATCCAGAAAATCAGCTCGTAATGGATACGGTCATTCAAGAATTAGCATTTTCTTTAGAAAATATCGGGTTACCATCACAGATTATTCAAAAACGAATAGCAGAGCTTATTAGCTTCTTAGGATTTCAAGATTTATTGCATCAATCTGTTCATACGTTATCTGGCGGGCAAAAGCAGCTTGTCAATTTAGCTGCGGTATTAGTTATGCAGCCGAAATTATTATTATTAGATGAACCAACGGCGCAGTTAGATCCAATTGCTGCGAAAGAGTTTTTAGGATTGTTAAAACGAATTAACGAAGAACTTGGCATTACGATCGTTTTAAGTGAACATCGTTTAGATGAGGTGGTACCACTTGCTACACGTGTTATTTGTATGAATAATGGTCAAATCGTGTATGATGGAAATCCTAAAACGGTTATAGCGAACATGTGGGAAGTTGAAAAATTCCGTCCATTTATTCCGCAAATTCCAAGATTATTTTTAGAATGGAACGTGGAAGATATTCCGTTTACAGTGCGAGAAGCGCAAATGAAACTGAATAATTTTTCAGAGATATCCTATGTGAATGAGCCAATAGCACAAAGTGAAAAGCACGAAGTTATTTTAAGTGCAGAGCATATATCTTTTCAATATGAAAAAAATAGTCCACTTATTTTACGAGATTTAACCGTATCGATTGAAAAAGGAAAATGGGTAGCACTCGTTGGGAAAAATGGGACAGGGAAGTCTACACTGTTAACGATTTTGGCGGGGTTACAAAAAGCGAGAAGAGGGAAAGTAAAGTGGAATGGGAAAGTGATACATAAAATTGATTCGAAAGAACGATTTAAAAGTATTGGGTATGTATCACAGCATCCGTATTATCATTTTACATTTGATACAGTGTGGGAAGAAGTGTATGAGCGTGCACGTGAATTATACGGAGAACAAGGAAAAGAAATAGCAGAACATCAGCTTAAAAAGTTTTGGCTATATGCACTTAAAGAACGCCATCCACATGATTGTAGCGGGGGAGAGCAACAACTACTTGCATTATGTACAACGTTATTAACAAAGCCAACTTTATTACTACTTGATGAACCGACAAAAGGATTAGATCCGTGGAAGAAAGAAAGAGTAGGAGAGCTATTTAGAAAACTGCAAAAAGTAGGTACAACAATTGTAATGGCAACGCATGATATTGAGTTTGCAGCGAAATACGTTGATCAATGTATGATGTTATTTGACGGAGCAGTCATTATGAATGATGCACCGAAAGAATTTTTTAGTGGAAACTTCTTTTATACAACATCTATCAATCGATTCATTCGAAAAGAATTGCCATATGCATTAACGTGGGAGGATGTGTACGAAGCGTGTCCAAACGATATGTTGCATTCATAATATGTATTTTTGCAGTTATAATAGGTACATTACTCTTTACTACACTTATCATGGATGGTTATTACATGTTAAGTAGTTTGTTTTTATTAGTCGTTATTATGTTACCTTTCTATATCCGTTTTGAAAGGAAGGTGTTTGTTTCACGTGAAATTGTTCTCGTTGCCGTGTTAGCGGCAATTGCAGCAGTTAGCCGTGTACCGTTTTCTCTTTTACCAAGTGTACAACCGACTTCTTTTGTTATTATCGTTTCTGCAATTGTGTTTGGAAGCGAAACTGGATTTATGATCGGGGCAACAGCGGCGATTGTGTCTAACATCTTTTTAGGGCAAGGTCCGTGGACGCCGTGGCAAATGTTTTCATGGGGTATGATTGGTTTTATAGCAGGCTTACTTCGTAATACGTTTTTAATGAAAAAGTTATGGGGGAGACTACTATACGGGTTCTTCGTGGGCTTTTTATTTGGCTGGATCATGAATTTCTGGGGGCTTCTCGGTTTTATACGTGAAGCAACGTGGGAAACAGTCATTTCGTATTATATCGCAAGTTTTTATTTCGATTTGAGCCATGCAATTTCAAATGTTGTGTTCTTACTATTATTTAGTACGTCTTGGATTACGATTCTTACGAGATTTAAAAAGAAATACGGCATATTAGATAAGCATAACATGGTATAGAAAAGCATACTCATATAAGGTAGGGTCGCGACTTACATATTCGTTTGCCTCTTTCATGCTTCTTACATATTGTAAGGAGCATTTTTCTGTATATTTTTTAATTATAACGGTAATAATTATGAAGTATGCCATTTGAAAAAACTTCCCACCTTATGATGGGAAGTTTTTTCAATCTTGTTCTAAAATATGAACCGTGTAATCACAACGTTGAATAGCTTGTTCGATCGCATAAAGTGATTGTTCAATACGAGCGCGATTAAAATCTTTTTCAACAGTCTGTAGCGCTTCTTCTAAACAATGTTTTGCTTCTTGTAATGATTGAAAAGAATTTTGGACATATCCGCGAGCATTTTCGTGCATTTCATAATCCTCCTTGCATATTCATATATGTATAGTATGAACAGTAAGGAACAAAATATAATTTGTTATATTTGTTTGACAATTAGAATGAAATTACGTATAGTAAGAATTAAGTGAATATTTTCTTATCCAGAGAGGTGGAGGGACTGGCCCGATGAAACCCAGCAACCGCGATGCAGGTGCTAATTCCAGCAGAACATATTTGTTCTGGGAGATAAGACGAAGATATATACGTAACTTCTTCTTATCGGAGAGGTTTTTTTGTTGCAAAAAAACCGATTACGAAAATTTATATTAAGAAGAAAGGGGTTGCGAAGTACTGTGACACTCGAAAAATACGTAAAACTGCGTAGTACAGTTTATGAATATATGATAGAGCAAGATAAGCCAATATCATTGTTAGATATTCAAGAACATATCGTTTCGCATCATGAAGGAAAATTCACGAAAAAGATGTTACATCAATTTTATTTATCAAGACTATTAGATGAACTGAAACTGGATGGGAAAATTACATTAGCTGATGAATATCTCTATACTGAAAAAGGGGTATTTTATAAGGCGGGAAAAGGGAGCTAAGCTCTCTTTTTTTGAAGTATGTAGAGTAAAAGACTGCTTAAGCAGCCTGATACAAGGGAATGGTGTTGAGTGTGTAGTGTCAAAGATTGAATGTGCCTGAAAGAGGCACTTCATATCGGCTGCAAATGAAAAGAGACACCTCCGCCGAATAGGTGTCAGTCGTTTTGTCATATAGACTTGCTATTTGACAGTTATTAGAATAACATGCAGGGGTTGTGGAAGTCAAAAGGGAATTAAAGGAAGAGGTGTTGTTATGTACGCTTATTTATTACAGGATATAACGAAATGGATTCCGAAATACATTGTAGATAGAGGATACGAATATTATGAAGATGGACATGTAGAAGATGTTGAAATACACGATAAGAAAATATTTGCTTTCGTTACTGGAAATGCAGGAAATTATGAAGTAATTATTGACCTTGAAGATTTTACAGAAAGTAGCTGCGAGTGTCCTTATGAGAATCTTTGCAAGCATATGGCGGCAGTTGTTTATGATATTCAAGGTGCTGGTGAAAGTACGGTAAAAGAGAAACTGAAAGATTTAGAAAAGGAAGAGTTACTTACAGTATTAAATCGTTTATTACAAAGTTCGAAAAACGTACAAATTGTAGAGAAGATGTTAAAGAAGGGGAAACTTTAACTTATAGAGGGAGTTGTTTTGTAGTGAATGTACTAATTGTATACGCTCATCCTAGTCCTTCCAGTTTTAATGCGGGGATATTAAAGCATGTGCAAAAAGGATTACAAGAAACTAATCATTCGGTTACGGTACTTGATTTATATAAGGAGCAATTTGATCCAGTCCTTGTATTTAATGAAGAGAAGAAAAGACGTGATTTAGTAAATGAAGAAGAAACAGCTCGGTACAGAACGTTAGTGGAAGAAGCAGATACTCTTCTCTTTATATATCCAGTATGGTGGTGGGGGATGCCTGCTATTTTAAAAGGATTTATTGATCGTATTTTTGTAGCTGGATTTGCTTATAAATATGAAGGGGCCCTGCCGAAAGGGTTATTGAAAGGTAAGAAGGCATGGGTAATTAATACATTAGACTCACCGTTATGGTATGTCGCGCTACTATATAGATCAGTGGATTGGATTATGATGAAGAGAGGTGTGTTACGTTTTTGCGGCATTCGCCATATAAAACGATCAGTTTTTCAATCTGTGAAAACGAGTAAAGTAGAGAAGCGGGAAAAGTGGTTATTACAAATAGAAGAAAAGGCTCGTACATTATGAGTGAAATCGAACGTATAATAAAGTGTTGCAATTATGATAATGAACTTTTTCGTACATATATTAATTGTTTAATCCAATTGAAGAAATGTAGTGAAACGTTTCTTCAAATTCAAATACAATTAAGAAATGATTATTTAACATATTATCCGAAAGAAGTCTCTTTCCTCAGGCATGTGAAAGACGATAGTCTAGCGGCAGGTGGGAGATGAATTTCGGTTTGGCGTAGCCAAACATTTGGTTTTCCTATTTATTTCACCTCTGATATAATCAGTCTTATAAGAGGGGGATTTTGGTATAACAATGAAAGTAGATAATAATCTTGTAGTGTTCAGGTTGTGTGATCACCATCATAGCTTATGGGAAATGAAGCAGAAAATGAGGTGAGTGGATATGGCAAAGTATAATAAGGCGTACAAATTTCGTCTGTATCCAACAGAAGAACAAGCACATCTCATACGTAAAACGTTCGGATGTGTACGCTTTGTGTATAACAAAATGCTGGCTGAACGAAAAGAAGTATATGAAAAGTATAAAGAGAACCAGGAAGAACTGAAGAAACAAAAATTCCCTACTCCTGCGAAATACAAAGTAGAGTATGAATGGCTGAAAGAAGTCGATTCTTTAGCATTGGCTAATGCGCAATTAAACTTGCAAGCTGCGTATAAGAATTTTTTTAGTGGTCAAAATGATTTTCCTACATTCAAAAGTAAAAAGAGTAGAAAATCTTATACAACGAATCGAGTAAACGGAAATATTATGTTATTTCATGGTTATATCAAATTACCGAAACTGAAAATAGTGAAACTGAAGCAACATAGGGCAATCCCGCTAAATCATATCATTAAATCGTGTACGATTTCGATGACACCTACTGGTAAATACTATGTGTCCATCTTGACTGAATATGAAAAAGAGATTGTACAAAAAGAAGTACAAAGTGTAGTTGGATTAGACTTCGCAATGGCTGAATTGTATGTGAGTAGCGAAGATGAGAAAGCCAATTATCCTCGCTTTTATCGTCAGATGTTAGACAGATTAGCAAAAGCGCAACGAGTATTATCAAGACGCATGAAAGGTTCAGAGCGCTGGAATAAACAACGCATTCGTGTAGCGAAATTGCATGAAAAGGTAACCAATCAACGTAAAAATTTCCTTCATCACAAGTCTAAAGAATTAGCTACGATTTTTGACGTTGTAGCAATCGAAGACCTACACATGAAAGGAATGTCACGAGCACTTAGATTTGGTAAAAGTGTAGCGGATAACGGTTGGCGGATGTTCACGACATTTTTAGCATATAAGCTACAAGAACAAGGAAAACAGCTTGTAAAAATAGATAAATGGTTTCCTTCTACAAAGATGTGTAGTCGTTGTGGAAATAAAAAAGAAATGCCATTATGTGAACGCACATATGCGTGTTCGTGTGGACTCACAATCAGTCGTGACTATAACGCAGCGATCAATATCAAAAAGGAAGCCATCCGCTTATTAGTGTTGGCATAAATAGTAACAAAAGAACCTTTGGAACAAGGGAGTTAGCTCGGCTGTCCTAGGGCAAATTCGTTAGCTATCAAAAGTAGCGATGAACCGAGAAGCCCCCACTCGGGGTAAGCTCGTAAGAGGTACTAAGTGGTGGGTAGTTCACTAAGAGGAATTTGTGAAAGTGAAGTGGATGAGGTAGTAAGAGGAAGTAAAGAGTATGATACATATTTTCTTCCTAAAGCATTACAGTGGAATTTCCTTAAAAACAATCCACATTTAATTGAAAAAGTATGTGAAGAATTTTTTGCATTTGAGGCGTTATATCTTACGGATATGGAGTGGGAGGACGTAATAAATTGCGTGGGAAATAAGTGATTTATTATGTAAAAAAGCTAGTATAAAACTAGCTTTTCGTTTAAATAAATAAGAAGCATAGACTAATGATAAATCCTGCATATAGTAAGTTAACAACGCAAAATCCCATAATATCACGAGCACCTAAACCAGCTATAGCTAATGCCGGTAATGCCCAGAATGGTTGAATCAAATTCGTCCAAGCATCGCCCCACGCAATGGCCATTGCTGTTTTTGCAGCAGGTACACCAAGTTCGGCACCAGCTGGAATCATAATTGGTGCTTGCACAGCCCATTGACCGCCACCAGATGGAACAAAAATATTAACGATGCCAGCACTTAAAAATGTAAAGAGTGGGAAAGTCGTTTCGTTTGAAATGCTAATAAAGAAATTCGAAATAGCTCCTCCAAGTGAAAGTCCGTCACTATTTGCTCCAATCATCATTCCCATAATTCCAGCATAAAACGGAAATTGAAGTAAAATGCCAGAAGCACTTTTCGTAGAGTCCGAAAAAGCGCGAATATATTGAATCGGAGTACGGTGGAAAATAAGTCCAGCAATTAATAACATAAAAATCACGATATCGAGAGTAAGGTTAAAGCCTTTCGTATAAAAGTAATTGAAAATATAAATGAGACCTAACAATCCAACACAAAGTGTAATAATGATGCTATTTTCCATTTTTTCAGCGAACGTATTGTTCCCTACTTCTTGAGCGGCAGCTTCTTCATGAAATACGCTAGGATCTACCGTTATCGTATGTTTTTCATCTGGATGCATCGCTTTATTAATGAGAGGCATCGTAACGAGAAAAATAATAACTGGAACGAGTGCGTATGGTGAAAATAATGTTTCTGTTATTGGAATCGCTTCTTTTATACTTCCCGCTGTCGTTTTAATTAACGTTTCGCCGCCAGTTGCTAACGTAAGAGGAATAGAAGCAGAAAGCCCCGCATGCCAAATGAGAAATCCAGAGTAAGAAGAAGCGATTGCTAGTCTATAATCTAATCCTTCAAGCTGCCTGGCCACTTCTTTTGCATATAAAACAGATACAACAATACCAAATCCCCAGTTTATGTATGCTCCTAGTAAACTTACGATTGAAATGGCAATAATACCTTGTCCATTCGTTTTCGGTAGTTTTGCAGCTTTCGTTAATCCTTTTTTAATAAGAGGAGCATTTGCTAAAGCAGATCCTGTCACGAGTACAAGTGCCATTTGCATAGAAAAGGCGAGAAGCCCCCAAATGCCATTACCCCAGTGATTAATCATTTCCACAGGTGTTTGGTGCGTTGCAAACATGCCGAAGAAGATAACAAAAACAGTTAATAAACATGATAAAATAAACGGTTCGGGCAAGAAACGTTGCACTAAGGCAACGCAACCATTTGTAAAAGAACGAAACAAAATAGATCAACCTCCTTATGTATATGTATTACAATTATTCGAGGTTGTTTTTGGGATTACCTTTAATATACTGAAAAATAAGATAATTATACAAGTAGAGAAAATAAGAGCAAGATTATTGCGAATGTACTACTATAGCATATAAATGTTTAGTATTTACACCAAAAAACACAAAGGGAATTCAAAATAACTACTGATTTGAAATAATATCAGTTGTAAAATAGTGGTGAATATTCTTAATTTTGGAAAAAAGGGGGGTGTTGTAATGAACAAAACGAAATTGTTTATTGGATCTTCTTTAATTGCTTCGTTAAGTACTTCAGTTTTTCCAAATTCTTTAGTTACAATCACAAGACAATACAAAGAGAATTTAGTGTGTACGAATGGGTGGTAATAGATCAGCGAGAAAATGTGGAATAATCATATTGGTTTTGTTTTTTATTTTGAGTGCTTGTTCTAGTGAAAATAATAATACTTTTAAACAAGCAGATATTGAAAAGGGAATAGTGTATGAATTACTTTCTAAAAATACAAATACGAACACTGAAATATCTTATAAAATAAAAATGACGAATAATACCGATTATGTTATTGCGCAAAATAATGTTATGTTTTCATTTCCTAAATCCCCAACAAAATCTGCTCAAACAACTAATCCATTTAAAGTGTTAGCTAAAGGTAATAAATTAAATGTTAAACCTGGGGATAGTGTTGTTTTGGAAGTATCATTTTCTCCTGATTTTTATTCTGAATTTAAGAATACAGAAGTGACTAAAGCGAATTTGTATATAACGGGTTATATCGATAAATTAGCTGATGAAAATCATTTTGATTTTATTAAAAGTATTAATTTAGATTGAAAAAGTGAGCTATTTAACATGTTAGTGTTAAATAGCTCACTTTTATTTAGAAGAATGCACTAAGTTAAGTTAGACAGGCAAAATGGGGGTATGTAGTTTACGTTTCTGGAATAATTGTAATAGCGATGGTCCGAATCGAAGCCTCAATTTCGTCGTTTTTACTTTGGCTATTGTAGTATTTAATCATTAATTCGTTAAGTTCATTTTGAAACTTTCCAAAGTGTTCTTCATCTAGCTTTAATTCTACTACAGAAAAAGTAGCCTTATCTTCTTGACTGTTTTGTTCCTCTAATTTCTTAAGGTAACTTTGATATTGTGTCATAAGTGATAACTGGTAGTAGGAAATGTAGTTTAACTTTTGATCATCAGATAAGCCTTTCCATTCACTTCCTTCAATTTTTGCATCTTCTTCATTGATTGCGTAATATTTTTCAGAAACAGATTTCACCTTTTTTTCTTTAATTACATGGACGATACCAGAATCAACCATAGTTTGTAGCTGTCTATATAGTGTTGCTTGTGGTACATTTTTAATGATTTTTACCATTTCTAATGGTGTTAGCCCATCTTCCTTATTTCTCATTAACACTTGGCAAATTTTCATTCTTACAGGATGCATTAAAATTTCAACTTTATTACTCATTATATCACCTTATGTATTGTTTTTTATTCTCATTATAAATAATGAGAATAATGATTGCAATCCATCCGTTTTTATTTTATCATTATCAATAATGATAATGATATTTGAAAGGAGTGATGACAATGAAAATACATTATGGATTGAATGATCTTAAAGACATTGATATTATGGCTTTTCTACCCATTATATTGCCAGTTATTGCAGTCGGGGCACTTTTAGTTTTCATTGCATTAATTGATTTATACCGAAATAGAAAAACAAGAAAAAATGTACTTGTATGGACGCTAATTATTATTTTTGTTAACGTATTGGGACCTATTCTGTACTTTGTTATAGGGAGAAAGGACAGTGAGAAATTATGAAATTAGAGATTAGAAATGTAACAAAATCATTTAAAGGGAAAATTGCTGTCAATACTTTCTCGATGGAACTGCAATCAGGGGAATGTGTAGGGTTAATCGGACCAAATGGAGCAGGGAAATCCACATTAATAAAAGTGATTTCGGATATTATTAATCCAGATGTTGGTGAAGTGTTATTGAATGGGATAAAAATATCAAAAATGAAAAGAGAAATTGGCTACTTACCGCAATACCCTAATTTTTTTCATTGGATGACGGCGCGAGAAACCCTTATGTTTATGGGGCAACTTTCAGGGGTGAAAAAAGAAGTGTTGTCAAAGTCTATACCAGAAATTTTGGAGAAAGTTGGATTAAGTGGAGAAGAAGGTTCAAAGGTGAGTACCTTTTCTGGAGGAATGAAACAAAGACTCGGTATTGCACAAGCATTACTGCATAAACCTTCGCTGATTGTCATGGATGAACCGGTATCCGCATTAGATCCAATCGGTAGAAGGGAAGTATTAAATCTCATTGAAGAAATAAAAAAAGATACGACTATTTTATTATCAACCCATATATTAAGTGATGCAGAAGAAATCTGTGAACGATTTGTCATGATTAAAGATGGAACAAAGATAGAAGATACAACAATTACTGAACTTTTACACCGGAATAGTGAAAATAAATTAATGATTGAAATAACAGCTAAAGATCAAAAGTGGATTGAAGTTGTAAAAAAATTACCGTATGTGAAGGACGTTGAAGTGGTTGGGCTTAAAATCAAAGTGAAGGTTGAAAGTATTGAAATAAATAAAAATATGTTATTGCAAAATGCACTCGAACATAAAGTGGACATCGTTAAATTTGAAATGAGCAACGATACTTTAGAAGAAATTTTCTTGAAATTGGTGGTGCAAAAATGAATAACTCAATTGTATTGATAAAAAAAGAATGTGTTCAAATGTTACGTGATTTTAAGATTATTTGGCTACCAATTGTTTTTATATTTTTAGGCGCAACACAACCGATAGTAACTCATTATTTGCCATCAATTTTAGAAGCGTTAGGTGGAGGACAGGGAATTACTATTGATCCGAATATGGCAGCGCAACAAGGGGGTGAAGTATTAGCGAGTACTTTGGGATCTCAGTTTGATCAGCTTGGACTTATGATTCTAGTGATTTCTATGATGGGTACTATTCAAACAGATAAAGCAAATGGTATGTTGGCTTTTATTTTAACAAGACCCGTTACTGTTACTTCATATGTAGGTGGGAAAATAGTGTCGAACTATTTAATGGTAGCGTTTAGTGTAACAATTGGATACGTTACTTCTTATCTATATGTAAATTATCTTTTTACTGCTGTTCCATTTGCACAACTAATTACTGGATTACTATTTTATCTAATTTGGGTTCTTTTTATCGTATCTTTCACAACAATGATAAGTGCTATTTTTCACAGTCAAGGTATGATTGCGTTAATTTCAATTGTTTTCCTTTTAGCCTGTAGAGTAATCGTCGGTTTGAATCCAATAATGGATCAGCTTAATCCAGCCAGTATGAGTAAGTATGCAATGGAAACGTTAGTTACGGGGGGAGTAAATTCAAACGCAATAATTACTGGATTACTAACTATAGTTTGGATTTTATTTACACTCTTCGTAACGTATTATTGGATTGCTAGTAAAAAGTTTAATGATGAATAACCGTGATGAGGGTAATGGTTTTAAGTAAAACACCCCAACAAGAAAAAGCTTCCACTACTGTGGAAGCTTTTCGAATTGAAAGTGTTGGAAGTACTACGAGAACAGTGATGCCTTATGAATAAGGGGCAATAAAAAAATTCTGGATGCAAGAGGATTTTTTTATTGGGAATAGTAAGGATGAGGGGAGGTGCATTACATATGGGAAAAGGTAGAAGTAATAATGCTGGTAAAAAGCAACCAAATTTCGATGATTCATCTAATTTCGCTAAACAAAGTCAACCGACAGAAAAGAAGAAGAAATAAAAAAAGGAGCTCTCTTTATCAAGAGAGCTCCTTTTTTAGATATATTGATGTTTCAACACAACAGATCGTGTGTTCAATCAAATAGTCATAAATGTAAGGTTTAAACTCCTGCTTCCACTACTGTGGAAGCTTCTCTAAATGATGTGCAATATCAATATACATATTTGAGTAAATTGAATGGATTTCATTACTTGGCGTAGCGTTAGAAGAGAAGTGGACAATGACCATATTTGCTTTCGGATCGATGTAAAGTGTTTGTCCATAACTGCCTAACACTTCGAAAGCACCTTGTTCATTGTGCGGAATCCACCATTGATTATGATAAGAAATGGAAGCTCCAGGGCCAACTGCAAGTTCACCTTCTTGGACATTTTTTATATCTTCAGTAATAGTAGAAGGGAGAATTTGTTTTCCGTTATATTCCCCGTTGTTTAATAGTAATTGCCCGAATCTAGCCATATCTCTAGCAGTTGCATTTAAACCAGCGCTAGCTTGTTCAACTTTTGTTTCATCGGTGACATAATAAGCATTTTCTTCCATACCAATTTGAGACCATATGCGCTCGCTAACATTTTCAGCTAATGATTTACCAGTGATCTTTCGAATCACCCAAGCGAGTGTTTCAGCTGATCCGTTATCGTAAGAAAAATCGGAACCAGGCGGTGCAGTTTCTTCTGCTTCTCGTAACATATCATAAATTTTCATCGGACCGTCGTAGTTTTTACCTCTAGGTAAAATATTGCTCGCTAAATATAGTTGTGCATCTTGATTTTCTAACGCTGGATGTTCGTATCCGTGAGTAGGGTATTCTACAGAAACTTGCATATCCAATAATTGCTGAAGCGAGGCATTACCGAACGGTGTATTTTTTAATTCTTTTATATATGCGTCAGCTGTTTTTTCTAAGTCAATACGATTTTCTTCAGCGAGAGATTGTATAATTGCACCGGTAAAAACCTTTGCTAATGATGCCATGCCATGAGGTTCACTCTCGTTATATCCATTGAAATATCGTTCATAAACAAGTTGTCCATTATGTACAACGACAAAAGCATCCGTTTTATTATCGTCTAAAAGTTTTTTTAGAGGAGTTGTATGTCCAAATCTACGCTCCACAGCAAAATCGTCTAAGTTTTGTGATGCGGTAGAGAAGTGGGAAACGTGATCCGGGTTATTATTTACCTCGTTAATTAAAGTGAATTCTTTCATATGTGTGTACGACCAACGTAAGTAAGGATCATCTAACCAATTTTTCTTCGTCACGTTATTTTTCGACGGGATTGTTTTATTATGTTTGAAGTATGTAAAACCGAGCCCTGTAATTACAAATATGAATGTGATTATGAGTAAGAGTAGGGGAGATTTTTTAAGTTTCATATCGGTCCCTCCTTTTTTATTTCTATTATAAGTATACGCTTCTATTAAAAGAAATACAAAATAAGGAAAGTAAACGGGGAAGTTTACTTTCCTTATTCATGTTAAGCGGAAACTTTTCCATCTGTATGCTGTTTCTTGAATTTTTGTTTTCGTCCGTGTAATCCATAATATAGAAGTAAAGTGAAGGCAACGATAATAGCTGCGATAAAATACATGTTATGGTAACTGGATTTCGCTGCGACGATACCTAAAATGAAAGAACCAAAGCCAATACCACTATCAAAGAATGAGAAGTAAGTAGCTGTCGCAGAACCACGTCGGTGGTTTGGAGCGGCAGAAATTGCAATCGTTTGGAAGCTAGGAATTAATGTACCGTAGCCTAAACCGATTAGCATACCTGCGCCAAGGAACCAAAATGAAGTTTGTGCTTGACTTAAAATGAACATCCCAATTGTGAAAATAATGATAGCTGGGTAAACAAGTACATTTTCACCGAAGCGATCAAAAATCTTACCTGTAAATGGACGAGAAATTACAACAACAAGTGCGTATAAAATAAAGAAGTAACTTGCAATGTCAGCTAAACCGAGCTCTTTTGCATAAATAGGAATAAAGGATAAAATGCCACTATAAGAAAAGGCTAAAACAAATCCTGTAAGAGCGATCGGAATAGAAGATGGTTCAAGTAAGTCTTTCCATTTCATTTTTTCTTGTCTTTGTTTCTTTATTGGTGCTTCATGCGGAATATTTACAAGTAGTCCTAATAAAAATGCAAGTAATGAAAATACGGAACAAACGATAAATAATACAGTAAATGAAAAATGAGAAATAATTGTTAAACCTAAAAAAGGACCAATTACCATCGGCAGACTCATGAATACGCCGAAATAGGCAAGTGCTTCGCCGCGTCTATGAGCTGGCGCAACATCTGTGACAATCGTACCTGTTGCTGTCGTTGCCATACCGAACCCAATACCATGTAAGAAGCGAAGGGAAAGTAATAAAAATAAACTTTGCGCACCGAAATACATAACAGTAGCGGCTAAAAATAATGAAAGTGAAATAAATAATATTTTCTTTCTTCCTAAATCATCGAGCCATTTTCCTGTAAATGGTCGACATAAAACAGATGAAATAAGAAATACAGTTGCAACTAAACCGATTTCCTCAGGTTTTCCTTTTAGGTTGTCTATAACGTAGACAGGCAAAGTAGTCATAAGCATATAAAATGTTAAGAAGAGAAATAGACTACTAAAACAAGTTCCGAGGAAATCCTTCGTCCAAAGTTTCTCACTTTGCATCGTCATCCCTCCAATTTAATCTAAATTTTTAATAATTTGTTGTAACACTTGAAATGCTTGATGTAACTCATCTTCGTTAATATCTTCTAGCGTCTTTTCTTCAAAAGTATCAACTTCTTCTTGCCATACCGGAATCATTTTTATCGCTGTTTCTGATAAAGAAATAAGCTTTTCACGGCGATCTTTTCCTTCTGTACGAATAATCCATCCCATTGTTTCCATACGTGTTAACGTACGAGTCATCGTTGGTGATTCAACATTTAAATACTGACATAATTCTGTTTGCGTACAAGAACCAGTTTGATTGATGCGGAAAATAACAGCCCATTGCGCACTAAATAACCCAGTTGGAGATACGCGTTCATTAAATTTCTTTGTGAATTTTCGAGAAGTCTGGCTGACAATGTGAAAAAAATGTTGTTTTTCGTCCATGTATTTTGATCCTTTCAAATTAGTTACCTAGCTAACTATATACTTTTTCATTATAATTGTCTAGTAATAGACATGTTGATTTATGTAAAAAATTCGTATAGGTTTTATGTTGCGAACATATATTCTGCATGCTATTCTTTAAGTAAGTAAAGAATTTTCTTTCTATTAAATAGAATGGGGGAACTTGTGATGATTAAGCCTGCAACAATGGAGTTTGTTTCACTATCGAATGGAGAAACGATTGCGTATCAGGAAGTTGGAAGGCAAAATGCAGAAATTCTTGTACTCATTCACGGAAACATGACATCGTCACAACATTGGGATTTAGTAATTGAAAAGCTGCAAGATCAATACCATATTTACGCTCTTGATTTAAGAGGATTTGGCCAATCAACGTATAATCAATCGATAGATTCATTACAAGACTTTGCAAGAGATGTAAAACTATTTATTGATCAATTAAAACTAGAAAAATTTTCATTAATGGGCTGGTCAATGGGCGGTGGTGTTGCGATGCAATTTACAGCGAATCATCCAACGTTTGTCGAAAAGTTAATTTTAGTAGAATCAGTGGGCATGAAGGGATATCCAATTTTTAAAAAAGATATTAACGGGCAGCCGATCGTATCAAGTTTAGTAAAGACGAAAGAAGAGGTCGCACAAGATCCCGTACAAATTGCTCCAGTACTAGACGCGATAAAAAATATGAATAAATTATATTACCGTACAATATGGAATTTATTAATATATACACATAATCAACCTGAACCGGATCGTTACGAAAAGTATTTAGATGATATGTTAACACAGCGTAATTTCGTAGATGTAAATTATGCGCTCATTACATTTAACATTTCGGATGAACATAACGGGGTTGTAGAGGGAAATAAGCAAATTCATCATATTAAAGCGCCGACACTTGTCATACAAGGTGACAGAGATTACGTCGTACCGCAAGTAGTCGGTGAGGAATTAGCAAAACATTTGCCGAATGCAGAGTTGAAAGTGTTAGAGGATTGCGGTCATTCGCCGTTTATTGATTGTTTAGATGTATTTATAAAACATGTGGAGGATTGGTTAGAAGAGAAATAATCCCCGAAATGAGAAATGTTGCATATACTATAACATTTGTATGTAAAAGGGGAGAGTATTAATGCATAAACCATTTTTAATCGCTTATTCGCCATATAATCATCATATATATACAAAAATAATGATAGCTCCGATGTATATGCAAGTTTCACCATCTGTAGTTCCATTACAAATGCAATACCCGCATCCACCAATTGCTAGTACACAGCAATACGTGTATGAAACTGCTTTTTATAAACATCCATATTTCAAGCAATTCCATAACAATGTGAAAGCGCAAGTATGGGAAGGATAAGAAGCTAAAAGGTTCATTCTTTTAGCTTCTTTTTTATTCATAATATTCGTACACGCATTTGAAGAAACAGTTTATAATGAAAAGTGGAAAGCGTGAGAAGGAGAGGGAAAGGGAATGTCAATGCGTTTTACATTTTGGATTATGGTTGGGATTGTAGCAATCTCAGGTTTATCACAAGGGATGCTTTTACCGGCCATTGCAATGATTTTTGAACAAGAAGGGGTAAGTTCAAGTATTAACGGTATTCATGCGACTGCATTATACATTGGGATATTAGTTATTTCACCGTTTCTTGAAAAACCGATGCAAAAGTTTGGAATGAAGCCAATTATCGTTATTGGTGGGTTTCTCGTTATTATTTCATTATTCTTCTTTACACAAACTTTTTCATTTTGGGTATGGTTTATTCTTAGATTTCTAGTCGGAGTTGGAGATCATATGCTTCATGTCGGAACGCAAACGTGGATTACGACAACGTCCGATCCAAGCAAAATAGGTAGACAAGTATCGATATACGGTGTATTCTTCGGAATTGGTTTTGCCGTTGGTCCGTATTTAGCAAGCACTGTTCAATATGGTCTTGCGACGCCGTTTATGATATCTACGATACTTTGTTTAATAGGATGGCTCCTATTACTTCCAACGAAAAATGCATTCCCAGCGCAAGATGAAAGAGAAGTGAAGAGCGAATCATCATTTTCTCGTTATAAACAAGTTGTTGGATTAGGATGGATTGCGCTACTGGGACCACTTGCATATGGCGTACTGGAAGCAATGTTAAACAGTAACTTACCAGTATACGCGCTTCGTAAAGGATGGTCTGTTTCAGAAGTATCCTTCTTATTACCAGCATTTGCAGTTGGGGGCATTATTACACAAATTCCGCTCGGTATATTGAGTGATAAATACGGAAGGGACCGTATTTTAACGTGGACGTTCAGCATAAGTACGGGCATTTTCTTGCTGGCAGCCGTATTTGATCAATATTACTGGATCATCTTTGCCTGCATGTTGTTAGCGGGTATGGTCATTGGATCGTGCTTCTCTTTAGGGCTTGGATTTATGACAGATTTATTACCGAGACACTTATTGCCAGCAGGTAATATATTATCTGGAATCGCCTTTAGTTTAGGAAGTATACTGGGACCTGTATTAGGAGGCGTATTTATAGAAAAAATACAGTATACAAGCTTTTTTATTGCGGTTATGATTATAATGGGAATTCTCGCAATGGTATATATGGTCTACATGAAGAATCAATTCGCATCAAGAAAAATAGAAAGTAGGTTAGGGCATGACAAAACAACCTAATAAAAAGAAATTTGAAGTACTCGAAAACGAAACAATTACAGACTGCTTAGCACGTATGGAACAAGAAGGCTATGCACCATCTCGTCGTATGGAAGAACCAATCTTTCATGAAGTGAAGAAAAACGGCAAAACAGAAGTTGAACCGTGCGGTAGAAAAATTGTTTTTGAAGGGAAATTGAAGTAATCCGAATAGCAAATTCTCTTTATAGTATAGAGCCACCCAATTCATTTGAGTTGGGTGGCTTTTTTTAACTGACTAATGAAAGACTAGGCTAAACGATCTTCATTTGTAAAGGTAGTATAGATAGGAATTAACTACATAAAATTGAAGAAAAATGCGAAAGCTTTTTATAAAATATGGAAATGTTAAAACCCCTTTGATAAAATAGCAATATGCAAAAATAATTATTTATAAATTCTCAATGTAATGAATATTCATGTTTAAATATACGAATTTAACTACGTAGTTATTGTGCTAAAGGGGGAGAAAGATGTTAGATGAATTGTACAATGCTTTTTTAAATGCATCGGGTTTTACAGAAAGCGCGAGGAAACGAGATCGATATGATGATTTACATGATTATTTAAAAGATCAAGAAAGAGAGTTAAAACAATTCATTCAAGAGGCTGAATCAGCGAAAAGAGATTATGAGAGTAAAAGTAATGGCTTAGAAGCTAATAAAATTCCGGCAGTTGAATTTGAACAAAAACGTCATGAAAAGGATGAAGACTTACATACAGTATTATCCTATTTTAAAAGTGCATTAAGCGATGTTGGATCTGCAAAAAGTACAGCTTATGCAAAGTATTTGGAATATAAAGCGAAAGCAGAAGCGGAGAAAGCGTCAGCATACGCTGCAGCGAACAAGGCTTTTGAAGAAAAGAAAAAGGAATTTGAAAACTTTATCCATTAAGCATAAGAAGAATGGAGGGAATCCACATGAGTGGTAAAGAGGTTGAAATTATAGGAAGTAACACAGCAAGTGCCATTTCTTACGCGCAAAATATTGAAAATGGTATGAAGGATTCTTTAAATCAAGCGAAAAACTTAAAAGCGTACGTTACATGTGCGAACTGGAATGGAAAAACGAGAGATGCCTTTTTAAGTTATCTAGATTTAATCATTCAATATAACTCAGAAATGGTAGAGGCATTTGAAGGACATACGAAAGCTTTGAAAGAGTTAGAGAAAAGTATTCAAACGTATGGCGATATATCGGAAGTAAGGGCGATAAAAAAATTGTGATGGAGAAATGAGGGATAAAAGAATGAGAAAAGAAATGGTTTTTGCACCTGCTGAATTATATGTTCTCGCGGGTGCAGCTGGGGTTACGGATATATTTGGATTGCCAAACCGTGACGTAATTATTTTACTTGATGAAGAATGTGTCACGAAAGCAACTACGAGTTTAAAAGAAAAAGGCTTACTTACAAGTGAAAATGGAATTACCCCTGCAGCTTTTCAAATAATTGAGCTATTAAAGGAATATGAAAATTGTCATGAATACACGAGAATGAATAATGTATTAATTGGCTTTTTGAAAGAGGATAAAGACCGAGTGGCTGTATTAACAGAAATAGAACCAAATAAAAAATACGAGATCGACTACATACCAAAGCCAGACGTATATTTTTCCTTATTAACACGCATCCCTTTCTTATTGAGAGAACCGAGGGACATAGAAGATACATTTTTCTCAAAGAGAATGACAGAAACAGAACAACAAACATTTGAGGAAAAAGATTTATCAAATAAAGATGTTATAGCGATAGAAACGTATAAGAGGCCTCGTAGTAATAGAGGAGGAAAATGGGAATGTTTCTTATATTTCACTGAAGGAGAAGATTACGTTCAAATAGATGTAGAACGTAATCGATATGACTGGGTGAGCCTCTATGCGGTGAATAAGAAATTGTATGACGTGTTAAAAATGCCGTATAAAAAATTAATTGACCCGAGACAATTTTCGTTAGGAGGTATTGAATAATGCAAGTATCAATGGGAGACGGTGGTTCTGGTGGTGGAGAAGAAGTATTAGTTAATTTTCAAGAACTACTTGATATAGTAATGAAATTAGAAGATATATATAAAATCCATGTAGACGTCATTGGAACGAATATTGAGAGTTTATTAAGCAGTGATTTTTATCAAAAAGGTGAAGCGATGAGAGTAATTGAAAAATATCCTGATATATTACACAAAACACTTGAATTTGCTGAACACTATTCTAGGTCGGCGAGACTTGTAAGGGTCGCATGTGTAGAAATGCTTGAAAAGGACGAACAATTACGTGAAATATTAAGTAAGTTGTAGAAATCACCATACGGCTGGGGGGATGAAAACGAAATGGATGTGAAATATAGACCTGAACCATGGCAAAACATGGGGGATGGTATGAATCGAATTACAAAAGATGCACTCATAAAATTACAGCGCGCAAATGAATTATTGAAAAAAATTGATGGAAGAATACGAGATTTAGACTCAGATGGCAGTAT
The DNA here is from genome assembly GCF_053345335.1 of Bacillus sp. M5A3_1b. Classification (NCBI taxonomy): domain Bacteria; kingdom Bacillati; phylum Bacillota; class Bacilli; order Caryophanales; family Bacillaceae; genus Bacillus; species Bacillus sp. M5A3_1b. The sequence goes on from NZ_JBKEZY010000006.1 coordinate 134,329, forward strand.
ACATTTTAACCCAAAAGATCAATCGCAAAAAATCGGGGAATTACTTGATAGCTATTCGACATTACAAAGATATTGCGGAGAAGCAGGGCGATTGGTCTCTGAACATATAGATAAACCTTTTTTAGTAGAAATGGATAAATTCGCTCAAAAAATGAGAGATACATCTATTCTCAGTTTCGAAACAGATAACCGAATTGGCTCCACAACAACGACAGTATTACCAGATGCGCACGCAGGGTACGGAAGTGTACCACAAACAATAAAAACAAAAAAAGATAAAATAACAGTAGAAGATATTTTTAGAGATTCACCTGCATTTGATAACGTACTGAGAGAGGAATACAAAGAACTAAAAAAACAAAACCCAGATGCAAAATTAAATTATGAAGAATACAAGAAAGTAGTCCCATCCACACGAGGATTTGAATACAAATCGATAGAAGATGAACAGAAAAAACTAGAAATGGTGCGAGACATAGGAATAGGCCTAGGAATCATCATCACAACAATCCTTTGCCCACCACTCGGAACCGCTGCGGCAGTTGTATACGGCGCTGTACAAATCAAAAGTGGTATCGACGGAGAAGACTGGGGAACACACCGGAAATTGAGCCAAGAAGAGCGGGTAGGAAACATCATTTTTGGCGGATTAGACGCAATCCCAGTTGTTGGAGCAGTAGGAAAAGGAGTAAAAGCATTCAAAGACACGAGTGAATTGGCTGATTTAGCGAAATTATTAAAATACAAAGAAGGAATGCCTGGTTTTAATCCAAATTTGGGTGGAAATGTGGTACAATCGCTTAAGGAAAATAATCTATTAAAAAATTTAAAAATACAAGGCTGGAAAACCGTAGGTAAGATTAATGATGCAGACTACTTCATTAAAGGTCTAGTGGCAAAAGGTGTGGACTCCGTAACCCCATTCGCTAAAGGTGTAGAAATAATGCCAGATGGAAGTGTCGTTAGATCTGGAACGAACTATAGCGGGAAATTCCAAGAAGCCCATGATGCCTCAAAGGCGAGTATTCAGAGTAGGATCTCGAATTTGGAGAGTGGTGGGGTTAAGGGTACGGGTAGTAACGTAAACCCAAATAAAATTACGCTAACTCAGGAAAGAGAAAAATATTATCGAAAGAAAATAGATGAAGCTAAAGCGCGAGGAGATTATAAAGCAGCAGATGATATTAGATATGATCGTCATTGTGAAGAAACGAGACAACCTTTAGAGCGTAAAGATTGGGATGCTAGGACTGAAAATTTAAGAAAGAGCCAAGAGCGTGGAAGAGAAGAAGAAATAAAAGGGAGAAAAGCTTTGGGAGAACACCTAAATCGTACATTAGAGGACAATAACTCTGGCAAGGTTGTTACGTATACATCCAGTGAAGGGCATCTTACGCGTCCAGATAGTATAGGTCGTAATGCTAAGGATGAAATCGATTTAGTTCATGATCACAAACACAAAATAAGTGACAAAGAACACGTTATTCATAATGACAGTCAAATGCGTGCTGAAAGAGAGATGCTCGAAGATAAAAGTGGAAGTCATATTGTGACAATATCAAGTGATAAACCCGATTTGAATGGAATTCCTCCTCATCCAAGACCAAGTGGACCTTTAGCGAAGGAGAGTGACATTTTCTATACTGATCCGAATAGTGGTAAAGTGACACATAAGTGGGAAACACACCCAGATATCCCAGGTGGAGGTATATGGATAAAAATATAGATAAGTATGTAACTTTACTTTTTAGTATTAAGGGGGATTTAAATGAAACCTAATTATTTTACAATTGCAATGTATCCTACAGTATCGATTAATCAGGAAGAGATACTAGGTCGTCTTTTGGACGTGTTTGATTCGAATGAAAAATTTGCTCCTACTCATTGGGGTAACAGTGAAACCGTACGTGTAGAATATAATCGTGGGGAAATTCTTGAAAAGGTGATTTTGGAACGTAAAGTATCAGAAGTACACTTGTATCGTGATAAAGCAGTGCACTATAGAGGAAGCTTTAAAGTTAACTGGAGTCATAGGTCATATCTTGAGTTTGAGTTTCATAAATCAATACCTAAAAGTTTATGGTCTGCTTTTTTTGAGCTATCCGATCAAATCGCAGAAATTGTAAAACCACGTTTTGGGGTGTCGCAAATTTTTTGGAAAGCGTCTTATCCATGGAATACTGAACGTGAACGGTTACATATGTGGATGAATATGTCTGCCTTACCTATACCGGTAAGGTTTCTTCCTAACGGTCCTTTGGGGATAGGCGCTAGAACATATTTGAGTGGTCATATTTTAGACATGTTTGATAAGGAATTATTACTAAATAGCCCAGCTGTCGTATCAGAGCTGGATTGGGGTGGGATTTGTATAGATCTTTTACAAAATCCATTAGAAGCCGATATAGATATGTTACTTGATAGTTGGTTACATGTAATGAAATACTTAGAACCAGCTCAAGTAATGGCCATGCCAAGTTTTCATGAAAGTCGAATGGTTGTAACTTATTCTCCAAATGTTGCTTGGAAGGAGTATCTGGAAAGTTAAATGAAAGGAATTTTTAATCATGGATGAGAAAAATAATGATAGAATAAGAGTCATGGAAATATTAAATCAATCTCAATACAATGATGAAATTATAGATGGGCTAGATATGAGCAATTTAGACCTTACTTTTTCTGATTTGTCAGAGGTGATGGCAGAGGGTATCATGGCAAAACAAGTCCATTTAAGAGCTTCTTCACTAATGAGAGCATCGTTTTTTGATTGTGATTTTGAGTTTGCTGATTTCAGAAGCTGTAATTTAGAGGAAATACATATTGCAGATTGTAGATTTGGTGAAGCTAATTTCTCTAAAGCCAATATGAAATATGCAAAGGTAAATATAAGTAGTTGTTTTGAAACATGTTTTGATGAAGTTGATTTTTCATATGGAGAATTAGTTGGAACGATATTAAATCATGCTACTTTTCGACGAGCAAATTTATATAAAATAGATGCAAAACAGGCCGACTGTACGGGAACGGATTTCAGCAGCGCGAATCTTACAGAAGGCCATTTTGAAAAATCATATTTAGGAAATTCAAATTTATCAGAAGTAAATGCTAGAAATGCTGATTTTACAAACGCAGATTTAACAGGAGCAATCCTTTTAAATGGGAATTTCACGGATGCGAATTTTACCGGTGCTAAACTTGACAATGTAGTTTGGAAGGGAGCAAAGGTAGAAGGAGCCAAGTTTGACGAAGATGTTAAGGAACAAGTCTTAAAAATGATTTAAATATGATGGGAAGTATATACATTTAAGCACTCGAAAACCTATGATTGGTAGCGAGTGCTTTTTTCTTAGAGATATTAGAGATTGATAAATAAGTAAAAATCAATATAGATTATTTTTAAGGATTGTTAGATAGATTAAGTCGTGAATATTATATAATTGAAAATACATTAGTAAAAGGTGTGGACTCCGTAACCCCATTCGCTAAAGGTGTAGAAATCATGCCAGATGGAAGTGTCGTTAGATCTGGAACGAACTATAGCGGGAAATTCCAAGAAGCCCATGATGCCTCAAAGGCGAGTATTCAGAGTAGGATCTCGAATTTGGAGAGTGGTGGGGTTAAGGGTACGGGTAAGGTTACTAAGGATGTAGACAAAATTGATTATGGAGCTTATTTAAAAAAGAATATAGGAGATCCTCCAAAAGATATGTATGATCCGCATGCGCATCATATTGTATTTAAAAAGGGAAATGGAAAAGCCCAAAAAGAATTAGTTAAAGAGGGGCAAGAGATATTAAAGGAATATGATATTGATCCGATTTTAGGACTTGAAAATCTTGTTTGGGCTCCCAATAGGGTTAAAGGTCAGCATGGTATTGAAGCGCTTAGAAATGTTGTTGATAACCTAAAAAAAGTAAGAGATGCTGGTGGAGATAGAGATGATATATTAGAAATGCTTAATAAACTTGGAGATATTGCAAAAAGGAGGAAGTAATTAAGATGGATAGTAAGCAGGTTGCAAAAGAAATCAGGTCATCTATAAAAAATGGCAATGTTGAAGAGGTGGCTAAATTAATTGGTTCTAATAAAGAACTTTTAAATATGATGACACCTTTTGGGACATGGCTTCACGTTGCTGCTTCTAGAGGGAAGTTGGATATAGTAAAAAAACTAGTAGAACTTGGGTCAAATATAAATACGTTAGGTGGTGTATATGGTGGTGGAGCATTAAACGAAGCTGCTTCTGAAGGGTATATTGATATAGTAAGATATTTATTGTCATGTGGAGCTGATATGGACACAAGTGAGCCCGAAAGGAATCCATTGTTTGGTGCAATTAGTAATGAGCATGTTGATATTGCAAAACTGTTAATTGAGAGTGGGATAGATACAAAAGTTAAATATAGTGGTGAATCCATGAAAGATATAGATGCATTAACTTTTGCAAGGGAACAGGGTCAATTAGAAATTGTAAAGTTATTAGAGAACCAAAAAGAATTGAATACTACTATAACCGAAGTAAATGATAATAATCAAGATTATCATGATGAAATCTTAGAGCATGTAACTAAATACTTTGGAACTATCCAAAATACTATAATTGAGATTGTTCCTGGTAGTAAAGTTTCAGTCAATATCCATATAATTTCTCCGTCAATGAATAAAGATTTTGTAACTATGGTAACTACAGGTATGAGTGATGTACCTATGGGTTATTCAAATGAAGAAAGCGAGTTTAAATATGCAGAATTGTTATTGAAATTGCCTTCGAGTTGGGTAGTTGGGAAAGAGAATATGGAGGACAAAAACTATTATTGGCCTCTTGAATGGTTAAGGAAAGTAGCTCATATTCCACATATTTATGATGGATGGCTTGCTGAAGGAGTTATTCTTCCCAATGGAGAACCCCCACAACCATTTGCATCGAATACAAAATTATCATGTATAATGGTATGTCGTCCCAAAGAATTCGGACTAGATAAAGTTCAAGTTGAACAAGGAGATATAAATATTTATACACTTGTTCCTATTTATGAAGAAGAAAGAAATCTGGCGTTAGAAAAGGGTTATGAGTACCTACTTAAAAAAATGAATGAGAAAGGTATCTCAGATGTTTTAGATATAAACAGGGTAAATGTTGGTTTATAGTAAGAATTATAGATATTATTTAACGTAATAATGCTACGTTAGACAGGCCGATTATAGTCAGATAACACTATGATTGGTCTGTTTTTTTGTTTATTTAACTTAGTGCTTGCTTGTTTTACAAGAGAAGAAGAGTACTTTTTTGATTTTAGAACGAAAAGTGAAAAGAGAATTATAATTTTATAAGTGCACTAAGGGTACGGGTGATGATACGGGGAAAGAAGAATCTCAAAGGAATTATATGATGAATTAAGAGATGGAACGCCTACTGCAAAGTTACGAGAAAAAGTTAACGAGGGCATTGAGGATAAAATAGGAACGCCTGACCCTGCTTTACCTGGTAAGTATATTACAGGTAGACTTCAAGCTGATCATATCGTATCAATGAAAAATATAGCGAAGATGGAGAATTTTGATAAACTAACAAAAGAACAACAACTTAAAGTTTTAAATAATGAAGAGAATTTTTTAGGATTAAGTGAAGCAGCCAATAAATCTAAGGGGTCTAAATCTTATTCTGATTGGACAATTTATAAGAAAGAAAATATTGAAGTTGACCCTAAGTTTAGAGAAGAAATGATAAAGAAGGAAAAAGAATTAGAAATGAAATTACAACAACAAATGGATGATTTTGTTGAAGAAAATAAAAAAGGATATAGATAAATAAAGGAGATGACATAGCATTATGGAACAAAAACTTGGGTTTTTAAGAAAATATAAAAGAAATGCACAACTTATATCATGCCATGAGATTAATAAACTTGATTGTGGGAAAATACCAAATTCATGGTATGAATTGTTTCAAGAAGAAAACGTAGACAAGAGAGTTGAGATTATTTTATCGATATGGAAAGAGCAAGTAGGAGTGGAATTAAGAAACACTATTTCTTATTTGTCTAGGCACCTTGAGGAAGTAGAGCTTATGGACATAAATGGTAGATATTCAATTTTATACACTATTAAAACAGATAATGGTGAAATTCTATATTATGAGGGGGGAAATCCCAAAGATGAGTTTAATAATGAAGAATTAGAAAAATCTTGGGATAAGATTCCTTCAACAATACGAAATTTTTATCGAACTGTTCATAATGGTTTCTATTTTTATGCGAGTCAATCTATGGGTTTAGTTCCTTTAGAAAATGTAACTTTTTTTGATGATGATGAATGGGGTATTATTGAGGAGTTAGAAGAGCCTTTACAAATTGATTTACAAACTACTTTTGGTTTCTTTAAAAGTGGTATGGGTGGTTATGTTGCAGTAGATTATAAGAATTCTAATAATGATAATGCGACTTTATGGTGGACGAATAAAGAGCCTAGATATAATATGAATTTTTGGGACATAGTTGATGAATGGATAGTAATTGGATTTGAAGTTTAGTTTAAAGGTTCTGTTGCAAAGTTTTTATATAAATAAAAAAATCCTAATTTAGTAGGTAGAGTTTATACAACTTTGAATAGTTTCTTTAATTCATTGTACGTCGAAAAAACAAAGTACGAGATTAGGCGAGCTGACATTTTACTGGGTGATGAATATAAACACATGGAGTGTATATTAAACTAACAAACTCGTACAAACTCGTAAGTTTTAACATAGTATTTGTCATGATGTACAGAAGGTGTCATACTGTTACTACAAAACTTACAAATTTATGCTGCTTAAAAACAAATGAACTTAAAGCGCTTGATTGTCTACGAAAGACAACAAGCGCTTTTTTATTAGATAGGCATGTTATAAATGTTTAAAAATTATTTTTATGAATTAAGGTTAACAGAAATTACTAGTATTATATAATTGAAAATACATTAGCAAAAGGTGCGGACTCCGTATCCCTAATCTTTAAAGGTATAGAAATACTGCCAGATGGAAGTGTCGTTAGAACTGGAACGAACTATAGCGGGAAATTCCAAGAAGCCCATGATGCCTCAAAGGCGAGTATTCAGAGTAGGATCTCGAATTTGGAGAGTGGTGGGGTTAAGGGTACGGGTAACGCTGTTCATAGATCTGAAATTGACGAAGTAATTAAAAATAATGACGAGATGGAAATTTGATTAATAGATCAATTGTGCCTAAGGGATATGATAGTGTTGAAGATTTCTTAAAACAAGTAGATGATACTACTATCAAAGAATTTGGGTATGATAGTGTTGAAGAGTTTAAATCAGTAGTAGGATATGTTGATGACTTTTTAAACGCTTCACCTAAAAATAATATAATTAATAAAGGATTGGCAGGAGGAACACATGTGCAGGGTGTAGACTATGATGTGTTAGGTTTTCCTATTTTTAAAGGAGATAACTTAAAATTTACGTTAAAATTAAAGGAAGAATATTATGTTATGAAAGATACAGATCAGTTTAAAGAGTGTACAAGGATATTAAAAAAGGCAATTGAAGAAGGTAAAGTATCAAGAGAACTTTTTACTCCACAACAGCTTGATCAGATTGAAAAGGGAAGAACTAGAATAAAGGAGGTTACTTGGCACCATCATCAGGTTCCTGGAAAGATGTAATTAGTATTAGAAGATATTCATGGGGCAGTTAATCATATTGGTGGGAATAAATGATGGGGAGAGGGTATGAGATGAGAAAAGATTTAGAGTGGGAATATGCTGATGCAGAAGTATCAGAAACTAAGATTAAAGAAATTGGATTACAATTAGGCTTCCAGTTACCTCAAGATTATATTGATTGTGTAAAAATAAATGGAGGTGCGAGTGTATTACCAGAAGAATTTAAAGTAGGCAATGTAGAGCGTTGCTTTGGTAGTTTATTTAGTTTTGATGAGGAAAGTAGTGAGTACATTGTTAAAAAGTATGAAATATACAAACCTACGCTTCCGCAAAAAGTATTCCCTATTGCAATTGATCCAGCTGGAAATTTAATGTGTTTAGATTATAAAAATAATACAGAAAACCCAATTGTAGTTTTTTGGGAGCATGAGAATGCTGGCGAAAAAGAAATGTTAATGCGTCAAGAAGGTTTAACAGAAGCACAAGTAGAAGAACTGGCAAGAGAAAATGTATTTTTTGTTGCTAATACGTTTACAGAGTTCTTAAGTAAGTTACATGATTAATAGAAAGTTAAAATTAAAATGAACATACTACATAATATCAGTGCTATGTATACTGTTGATACAAAAGAACCTCCTTCGAAAGAAAAAGAAATTAAAGCGCTTCAGCATTTCTCAGTAATAGATGTACCTACAGAATATATAGAAATGATTCAGCTAGCTTCAAATGTTGAAATTAATGTTAATGACCAAATGTATATTAGGATATGGGGAGCTTCGGATTGCATAGAAATGAATGAAGCTTATAAAGTGCAGAATTACCTTCTTCATTCACTCGCAATTGGTGATGATGAAGGTGGGGGTGCATTAATTTATCTACAAGGTAAAGATGGTTTTGGTATATACTATAACAGTTTTGGAAATTTGGACATGGAGGATGCAGTTAAAATTGCACCATCTTTAACCGAGTTATTAGTAAATAATGTTGGTGTGAATATCTTATTAGACATTTGAGAACATGTAGAGAATTTGGTGTTATAGTTTCATTGTAATTTGTTTTCTAATAACTGTAGGGAATACAGCAAAGAAAAAATAACAATATCTATTATTAATATTCTTGGCTTAGTTTGTTAGTAAACAACCAGATACAAAAGAATACATATAAAGTATGAATAGGGATGTAGTAAAAATGACAATGATACAATTTAATTCTTATCATCAAAAAGTAGAGATAAAGAGAAATTTAGAACTTATTAACTTAGAATATAAAAAAATTAGAGAGTATGTAAATTTTGATGTATGTTCTTTTGAGCAATTAGATGAATTTCAAGTAGGATACAGCATTGACACCGATGGAAACTCACTTGTAACCGATGAGGAAGATACTTGGGATGCAAATTGGATTGTTATTGCATATGAAACTATGTGTGGAGATCCAATTATTATTGACTTAAGTGAGGAAGGATACCCTATATCTTCACTCATGCACGGAATGGATAGTTGGAGTGGTGACGATTTTCTTGCAGATTCCATGGAATCATTTATTAATTTTATGAAAGATATAGGTGATTTTCTAACTGAGAAACAAGTGTTAGAAGGTAAAAGAATGATACAAACTAAAGAATTGGATATATTGTTAAATGAGTTTTTGGAAAGCAATAAATTTACTGATTTTGAAATGTGGAACTCTTTATTAAGTCCATTATTTGATATTGCAGAAGAATATGAGCAAACAATGGAGATAAAAGTAAAAAAGATGAAGGAAGAAGGAAAGAAAATAACGGAGATTGCCCACATGCTTAATATAAAACCTAAAGAAGTGTATGAGTATATTAAGAAAGTTTAATAGTGCCTCTTCACTTTAGAGGGAACAATCAGGCACGATGATGGAGCGATACATGCAGAAAATGCTCGAATTTTTATAAAGCGGAAACAAAAATTTGCTGGAGAAGAATCCATTTTGATCAATCTTTTTTCAAAATAGATTCTTTTTATTTATCGTAAAACCTAGGATTAAGAGTTGTTTTTAATTAGACTTTAGGGCATTGGGGTTTCGAGGCAGCTCTGCATGAGTAAAGATACTTATAAAAAATCAATGAAATTCAAAAGAATATCCATAAGAATATCCATAAGTGAATACAGTATGGAGAATGGGAACGAAGGACGACGGGAAAGGTGGCTACAGGGATGAAGTATGGTGAAAATACTAAGTTAGTTGAGGAAGTTATCGAGTATATACAAAAAAGAAGCTTATTTGATAGGAATGATATAAAGTTACATGAATTATTACATGACATTGAAATGATTCATGATTTTGATAAAGCACAGGAATTGGCTTGGTCTCAAGATTTGGACGTTACCCAAATCGTTTGGGATGATATGAAATCGGATGAAAGTGCAAAATTATTAGAAGGAACTTATAACCCTAATATGGAATCAAAAAAAGATATGTTATATGAAGTTTTTTCTGATAACTATAATTATTATCAGGAGTTTATTTCTATTGATTATATAAATATTCTCGAAGAAGTAGAAAGAGACCTTGAGATGTGTGCAATAAATCGTTTAGTAAATGGAAAGGTGGATAATTTTTATCCCGCATTAACGGGCAGTAAGATCCCCACCTCAAAATCTAGCGAAAGCAAAGAAGTTAGGTGGGGGATCAACTGCCCGTAAAAGCCCGATTGGTTCAACTAATAATCAGCGAGGGATGAACAAAACCCCCACTGATTAAAGTTTCACTTTATGAAAAGGTATTTAAGGTATATAAAATGGGAGGATGGAAAGGTGAGTACATGAAAGGGAAAATGATTGTCTACTTACCAAATGAAAAATGAAGGCTTACATACCGACATACTTTATAAATTTAATGAACTCTATTGTGAAACGATTATAGAGAGATGACGGGTGATACGTAAAAATATCTTGATAGTTTAGGAGGGATTATTAAATGATTAATCTATCTAATATTCCAGATTTGATAGAAAAGTCGGCAGCGAGTGATATTGAAATTCAAGTAGTAGAAAATCGCATGAATGTTACATTACCTAATGTATATAAGGAATTATTGAGATGTGCAAATGGCTTTTCAATAGGTGGTGGGTTACTTATTTATGGTACGGAGCATATTGCAGAGAGGAACGAGGTTTGGGAGGTAGATGAGTATGCGAGGGGGTATGTCTCAATTGGTGATGACGGTGGTGGTAATGTATTTTTAATGGCTCAACATGCAGAGGAAAAAGAGGTGGTAGTAATTGATTCTGGGGACATGAATCCAAGCCATGCTACTGTAATTACCGCTGATTTTAAAAAATGGGTGAATAGTGGTTGTGTAAGTGAAATAGAACAGAAAACAATACATAAGTCATCTGATATTTGTAATATAGTGTTAGTGAAAACTCCTAATGAAGGTTTGAAAGATTTAATAAGAATAAAGAGCGTATTAGGGCTTGAGATTTCCGCAATTGATTTGCTAAAGGGTTCAAAAAATTTTCCTTATATATTAGTAGAGAGATTTCCATACGGGAAGGCGAAAAAACTCATTGAAAAATTAGCAATTGATAGTACTATACTGAGTATAGAAACGACTGGAAAAAACAGTTAATATCAGAGGGTAACTTTCATACGAATAGAGAAATCGATATGGATCCAAGGGAGTAAATAGGGAGAGTTAAAAATGATTATAAATGATGCAGTTTTTGGTGAGATTGAGTATACATATGGATGGGTTAAGGACATTAACGTTGAATTTTGTGGAAAAGAAGTTGAAATAGCATTGATAGTAAAAGGTGAAGAAGACGGTAAGTTTGATGAAGGACAATATACTGCTTATAATTCATTATTGCAAAATTGGGAACAATTGCAGCAAGTTTTTTTACAAGCAATTTTAGACTATTACAAGCAAGAGCGTCAACAATTAGGGTATGATATTGGATTTAATGAAAATTATCCGTATATCGAAACTATTGACCAATTACTTAGGAGAATCACTTTAGTTGGAATTGTAGTCCCATATGGAGATATTCATGAAGAGCGAGATATTGGGATAACTTTCGATTGTACGTGGGATACAGAGAATGGACTAGGAATACGTCTACTAAATGAAAAAGTAACTGAAGTGGGGTATCAAGACGTTGCTATTTAACTTTTAATCTAAGGAGTGAAAAAGTAGTATGAAAGAATTTGAGGAAAAGTTTAGTGAATTACAAGCTGATATGATATCTATATGTATGGAATATGTTGAAAATAGAGCTGATAAAGTATATGTGTACGCTTCATGTGAAGAAGATATGATTTCTAGTAGTTTCTTTTATTTCATTAACAATAAGTATGTAGAGTGTCACAAGGTGAATGATGCATTGGAAAATGGGGAAAAAAGATATGATGTATCTCCAGAACGAATGTTTCAGGTTCTACAAATTATAAGTGAAGATATTGAAGGAATTGAAATGTTATGCAAAGAATACGAAAAAGATATGCCAACTGAGATGAAATTAATATACGATACTAAGAGTGGTAAGTTTAAAGCTGAATATGAGTATGATTTAATCCATACAAATGATGATATAAAAACGGCGGATGATTTTGCTGATGAGTGGTTTGAGGAAGTGAAAAATAATAACCTTTAAAAGGGGTACAGTAATAGTTATATCTTAGTTAAATAGATAATGAGTGGGAGTAGAAAATGGAGAAATCAATGGATTTTAATGAGCAAATAGCCATTTTATATAAAATGCGTTTTCTAGAGAATGAAGGGGATGATATTGAAGTTTTTGAGAGTATTCTCAATGAATTAGCGAATAAAGGGACAAATGATATAATTCCTGATCTTTGTATAATTTTTGATGATGATATTGCTGAGCCATCAGCGGGTGACTACCTTATTGAAACGATTTTTTATATTGCTGAACATTCCGGGCGAGAGGAAGGGCTATACAAATTAGCTATTAGTATTCCTAAAATGTTACCTCATGCAGAATTCTGGGCGGAAAGAATTCATCGGACACTTTTACATTCAAAAGATTTAGTCGTATCGTATATGAATGTTTTAGAAAATATAAATAGTTCAGCAAAGCAAATAATTAAAGGGATTCTTCTTGAGATAAAAGAGGACGACCCAGATTTATATTTAGAAAAAGGAAATTCAATCTTAGAGAAATTGTGATAAGGGGATACTATGAAAAAGAACACATATTCAGTATCATTTGACTTTAATCGAGAGAATACTTGTAAATAAAATAGAATTCAGCCTTTTTTCTAGTATAAGGGGGGATAGTTTGTGGGAAAAGATGAAATTGCAAACTTATTAGACAGTATGTTAGATAAAGAATTAGAGGATTTAGATTCCCCTTCAGATAATGATTGGAGGGAACTGGAGAAAAAATTTGGTTGTCAATTTCCTAAAGAATTTAAATGCTTTATTGAACTAATGTCTGAATATGTATTTCCAGGAGATATTTTAAATGTTTCTAGTGGTAAAACGAACGGAAATGATACTATTGAATTTATTTATGATTATGAAATGAAAGAAGGTTTTTGGAAAAACGAACTAATCCCTTTTTATAGTATAGGTAATGGAGATTACTTTTGTCTTCATTCAAAAGAGGGTCAGCAAACGGGAGTTTACTTTTATTTTCATGAAGAACATGGTGTAACTAAGGAAGCCGATAATTTTGAAGAATGGTTAAATCAATTACCAATCTATTTGAATTAATAGCAAAAGATAGATTTGTAAAGAGGTTATTTAATAAATTTATATAAAATAACTCTAAATTTTGCGTGTAGGAATATGAAAATTTAGCTGAATTTGAATCTGCAAATAGCCTTGATATACTTCGTTAAAATATCAATCTAGATAAATAAAATGGTTAAAACTAGCTAGGGGAGCTTCGGAAAATATTTAACGGAGATGCCTAAAGCTTTACCAAAAATGGTTGAAAGTGCAAAAGAGTGAGCAATGCTACTAAACAAAAGAATTTTAAATAGTGATTTATGTAGAAGTGAGTATGCTAAAGTACTTGTAGGAATGAATTATGATATACAACTAAAAGTAATTGATTTACTTAATGAAATTATTACTAATAACCCTTAAAGATTTGAGGGCACTGCCAATGAGGTTATTAGTCAATTACAAGGAGTTCATAAAAATAAATAAGAATTGTAGAACTACTGTATTATAGATAAAACTAAGAACACCCTAGCGAAGAGCTAGGGTGTTTGTGTTATATAGTTTCACCATATGCTTCCGAATTAGGAGCAGGAGCAATCAACGAATCTTTTGTAGCGTTTCCTATAATAGAATGTAGGCGTTTAACATTTAAATATAGGAAGAAAAACAATTAAGCTTTTATTTTATTTAAAATGGATACTCTATTAGTAGTGAATAGTAAATAATTTTGCTTTACTGTCTTAATTAAAATACGATCAGTTGTACCATATGCTGTTCCAATTCGGATTACGCTTTTTTCTTCAACACCAGCATATGTATTATCTTCCGTTACCTCAGTGATTTCACATAATGGAATATGAATTTTAGAGAATTGCCATGAAATAATTAGTTCATCTTTTGTTTTTTCAACATGAATACCTAACATATTACCAGAACCTTTCTATAATAAAATTTCACTCGTGCTATTTTATTATACAAATTTATAGATTGTATTTCTATTTTTTTACAGGGGTTATACGACTAACAACGAGAAAAATGTTCATAATTACTTTCATTCCTATTATAATGAATTCTACAATAGAAAACAGAACGTATATTTGGTATAATCGAAATATACTATATGAAACGATGTACATGAGTTTGAGATTTATGAAAAAAGGTAAATACATAATAATACATACGCTATAGGATTCAGTTCATGTTATACAAATCAATCGTTAGAAAGGAAAAGAAGTATGAATCAAATTTCATTCGAAGATTTATTTGAAGAAGAAAACAAACCAGAAAAGGTGGAGGTAGCTGAGATTCCCGTACCTTTATCGCCCTTACAAAAGGATATTTTAGAGTTAATTAATTCTGAAGAAATAAGTGCACTTGAGTTATGCGAACAATTAATACGAGCTGGTAAAATATCAGATGAGAGATTCACAACGAATAAGCCTAAAGCATACGGGCAAGTATGCTTACTGTTAGAAGGTTTTGTTAAAGAAGAAAAGCTTATTTTTGTCAAAAGTGATGAGAAAAGAGATAGAGTATATAAATTGAAAGACGAAGATTCTAACGAATAAAATGTATAAAGTATAGTAATGAAATAAGGAAGTCCTCATATTTGTGTTGAAAGATTATTTTCACATAAGCGTGGGGATTTTTTTGAGGGAGGATGTATGAAAGATTGGGAGTATAATGAATTATTTCATGCAATCCGGGAGGCGTATGAAGAGTTATTAGATGAAGAGAGAGGGTATCGATATGCTATAGCAAAGCTAGCGGATGAATTTGATAATTTAGGAAAGATTGAAGATGTTATCGTTGATACTGCCATAGGAGAAATAGCAGTCAATCATCATATGGTTTTTGTTGGGCGTGTTAAAGGTATAACAAAGAGGCTAAGTATGTTTAATCTTCAAGAGGCAGAAGGTGAATTGACAGTAGAGGAAATAAAAGATTTATCGATAAAAATAAATAATGTAATAGAAGAATTAAAAAATATAAAGAGTGATTATAAATTTTTGGTTGAATAATTCATGTTTCTGCAAATGTAAGAGACATAGCTAAACAAGAGAATAGAAATCGCTGCATACATAAAACGTAAGATGGATGAGAGATAATAAAGGTTGGAAAAAGAATAAGACTAAAATAAAGAAATTAATAGTCATATGGTTATCAAAAATAAAAAAATTTATCTTATAGATAGTAAAATGGTTATTACTATATTACAAATAACCAACTTTTGGTTTATTTTTTATAGGAAAACAAAAGAGTAATCGTAAAGACTACTCTTTGATTTTTTTCTTTTCTTCCTTTTCAATTTCGGATACGGATTTTTCAGGGTCTTTTATAAGGTTTCCTAATTCCCCGGAACAGTCAAATTTATCTTCGAAATTTTCAGTAGTACTAATACGAGCTACAAAATCTAATTGTTGGTCATTATTTATATACCCTTTTAGTCTAGGTATGCCCATAGGACTAGTTTCGTGTTCTGTAAATGTAATAGATTTAACATCTTTAACATTATAATGAATATATTTTGCTACTCTTGTTTCTTGTACTTTCCAAAACTTTTCCTCTTCTTCTTTATGTTTTAAGTATTCCAAAGTAAAAAATCCTCCTGCCATGAGTAACAAAGCAGATACGCCCAAAATAACTACTTTCTTCATTGGAAATCTCCTTATGAAAAACTTACGATTGCATTCTTCTTAAAATGGGGTAGGGAAGACAAGAGTAGTGCAGAGACTATTCTTATTTCTTTTCTTTCTCTTCCTTTTCAATTTCGGATACGGATTTTTCAGGATCTTTTATAAGTTTTCCTAATTCTCCAGAACGTCCAAAATGATCTTCAAAATTCTCTGTGGTACTAATACTTGCTACAAACCATAATTCTTGATCACCATTTATATATCCTTTTATAGTAGGGATTCCCATCGGGTTCACCTCATGTTTTGTAAACGTAGTAGATTTCACATCTTTAATATTATAATGAATATATTTTTCTACCCTTGTTTCTTGTGTTTTCCAAAACTTTTCTTCTTTTTCTTTATGTTTTAAGTATTCCATTGTAAAAAAAACTCCTGCTATAATACAAATAATGGATAAAATCATTACTTTCTTCATAAAAAATCCCCTTATAAAAAACTTACCATTGCACTCTTCTTAAAATAGGATACAGAAAATAAGAGTAGTGCAAAGACTACTCTTGATGTTTTTCTTTCTCCTCCTTTTCAATTTCGGATACCGATTTTTCAGGGTCTTTTATCAGTTTTCCTAATTTCCCAGAACGCGTAAATTGGCCTTCAAAGTTTTCAGTTGTACTTATACGAGCTATGAAATCTAATTCTTTATTATTATTTATATAGCCTTTTAATCTAGGGACTCCCATAGGACTTACACTCTTTTCTGTAAACGTAATCGATTTTACATCCTGAATATTATAACGAATATACTTTTCTACCCTTGCTTCTTGTACTTTCCAAAACTTTGCCTCTTCTTCTTTTTGTTTTAAGTATTCCATTGTAAAATACCCTCCTGCTATAATACAAATAATGGATAAAATAATTACCGTTTTTTTCTTCATAGAAAATCCCCTTGTATTTAAATATAGTTAAAATATACCATGAAACGAGTTGAAACATATGGGTGAATTTAAAAAGAATCCAATTGCGACAGATGAAAATTATTTCGAACTAGCAGATCAAGTTTATGATGACCAAGTTTTAGAAAAAGGTAAAGAAATAAAAATGGCAGATGGTAAAAAGTGGGTAGTTATAGAATCAATTGATGCAGATTGTCAAAAAGTAAAAAATGGATTAGAAGCTATCGCAGTAGTACCAGCAGACAAATATGATGAAAATGCAACACATTATGATGATATAATCCTAGCATTTCGTGGAACAGAGCCTACGCAATTAGCAGATTTCGAAACAGATATCGATCAGATTACGTTTGGAATTAAAACACATTCTAAAGTAATTACTCCAAGTAACAGTCAAACTATAAAACCTGATTCTGAAACATCATTTGATACTGGATTAAAATGGGCAAAAAATGACATCGTAGCAAAATATAACCCTTCTTCTCTTCATACTACTGGACATAGTAAAGGTGGTGCAGAAGCGGACCTTATCGCTGCAGAATTAGATTGTTATGCAACTACATGGGCTGCACCAAATCCCTATGGTGTACTAAGTCCTGAAGCAAAAAAACGAGTAAATGAAGGAAAAATGGAAAATAAAGCAACTGATTATACACATGAAAATGACCCGATTGGTAACCACACTCAATTCGGTGCACCTCTAATTGGTAAGCAATACACAGTGAGACAGAACGATACAAAACAAGGACTTTTTACACGTTTAACTATGGACGGACACGGCAGAGATACATTTATGGGATCCTTTCATTCAAATGGAAGTCCCCTATTAAAATTAGAACCTGAAGATATTATAAGACAAGCACAAAAAATTCAAATGCTCAGTAATCGATTATCAGATATAGCAAAAAATATAGAAGAGTTTCAAAGAAGAGAGGCTGAAGCGGTTCAAAAGTTGAAAAGTCAATTAAAATATGAAACAGGGCCAGGTGGGAAATATCATCTATTAGAAGCCTATGAAATAGATGAAGCCATCTCACGAATTGCCAAAACGAAAGAAGGTGGAAATGACTATTTTCACGATGTATACATGGCAGAAGAATTAATTCATCTTTTAAGAAAAGAACAAAAAAGTTTAAGTAGATTTGGGGACGAAATTAGTGATGCAGCAAATTCACTTAGGGATAAAGATAATCAATTAGCGGGGAATTTTCAGTTTAGATAAGGAGAGAATTATATGATGGGTTTTATGGAGGAAATTAAAAAGATAGAAAAGCAAATCGAAAGTGTTACAGGAGATTTAGCGGATCAGGTTGTTGAGGAGTTACAAGCTGCTAAAAAACAGATTGAAAGAGAAATGCAGCGTATGATGTTAAAAACAGAAGTAGGGTTTAAATCAATAGACATTATAAAAGAAGATACATATGCTCTTCAAAAAAACATAGGGGCATTTCATGAATTACAAACAAGTCTAAGAGATATAGCAGCAGAATTAGAGAAAAGTTTTGAAAGTAAAACTGGCAGTAAAATCAATGAAGAATTAAAGAAATATGAAAAACAAATTAACAACAACATTTTTAATGAACATGTTCACTTAGCAAACAGTTGTGGGAAAAAATAAGAGAAGAGGAAAAACTAAAGATAGTTTCTATTGCTTTAATTTACTGAAAGAGATGCAATATGTAAATGCGAGATTTGGATTGAACAGAAAAGTGTGTCTGGTGATAAGTTATATGAATGGATAAATAATACAAATTGTATAGAAATATATGAGTTCGTTGAAGGTGAGAGTGACTTAAGGGGAAAGGCTAGAGTAGGAAATTTTGAAAAAGCATATTTGGGAAATGTAAATTTAACAGGAGCGATCCTTTTAAATGGGGATTTTACGGATGCGAATTTTACTGGTGCTAAACTTGACGGTACAGTTTGGAAGGGAGCAAAGATAGTAGGAGCCAAGTTTGAAGGAAGTATGAAAAAGTAAATATGAAATATGGTGAGAAGTAAATTAATTTTGAACATTTAAAGGTCTATGATGGATAGCATACGTTATAAACGAATATTAGAAAATTCCTCTCATTGTATATAGAAATTACATAATAAAAATAGAATTATATTACGATAAAAACTTACTTTTACATAATAGCTTAACCATTAGCTAATATTGTAAAGGAGGATTGAAAATGTTAAATGGTGTGTTAACGAAGGAGTATATAATACAGAATGGCATTGAGTTTGAAGAGTGTTTAGAATATGGGGGACCTTATGGGCTAGGAATAGTAGAGTGTGCAGATGATGGTAAAGAAAAATTGTTTACTGGCTTAGCTTATGATGTTTATGAGAATGGAAATATAGAATGTTATTTCTATGTAGAAAATGGTGTTAAACAAGGAGAGTATGTGGAGTTGTATATGAATGGAAATATAAAAAGAATCAGCAATATGAATAGAAGCACGGTTGAAGGCTGCCATGTTGAATTTTTTCAAAACGGAATGAAGAAGCATGAGTCTGAATGTATTGCGGGACGTGAAATGACTTTTAAAAAGTATGATGAACAAGGGAATATTGTAGAACAAAAAATAGAACCAACTGAATTCGATATATTATATGCGGAAAAATTCAGTAGCGGTTTAAACAAGTAAGAAGCATTACATTAAGAATATTGAATGTTGATAAAATAACAAATTGTAATTCGATTGAGAGATAGTCGTAGAAAGATATATATGAAATGTGAAGAGGTATCGAAATATAGAAGTATGTTTATGGCGCGAACAAACAAATATAAATGAGAAAAAGACTTGAGGAGATTCAGTGGGGTGGTAGGAGATGAATAAAGTAGAATGGAGATCACCAGATAAGCCTTTATTGCGAGAAAATGTAAAGAATGTGGAAAAAGAGTTGGGCATTCATTTTCCTTTAGATTATATAGAATGTGTAATGAAGAATAACGGAGCACATGTTAGCCCAGAAGTATTTGAAGTTGAGGGGAAGAGAAAAGTTTTTGGTACATTACTAACTTATGATATGGATGATGATGAAAATATTATTGAGGTATTCTATGACTACAATGACACATTACCGAGTGCATTGGTGCCATTCGCATTTGATCCAGCAGGAAATTTAATTTGCTTTGATTATAAAAATCATGAAGAAGATCCAATTGTCGTCTTTTGGGAACATGAGGGGGCATGGGAAAAGGAAACATTGATGGAAAGCGAAGGGATTACGGCTGAAGAAGCAGAGGAAGTAGCGAGAGAAAATGTATTCTATATTGCTAATAATTTTACGGAGTTTTTAAATAAGTTACATGATTAATAGTGGGAAAGGATTCAAACTTATCTGGCAGTGATAAATGAAAATAGTTACATAACCTCGTTCCTAATAAAGTGGGGATTAAAATGAAACCGAATAATTTTACAATCGCAATGTATCCTACAGTAGCATTTAACGAGGAAGAGATATTGAATCGTCTTCTAGATGTATTTGAGTCAAACGAAAAATCCGCTCCTACTCATTGGGGAAACTGTGAAACGGTGCAGGTAGAATATAATCGCCAGGAAATCATAGAAAAAGTAATTTCGGAGCGTAGAGTATCTGAAGTTCACCTCTATCATGATAAACAGTGCACTATTAACTCTACATCAGTAGAGTTAATAAATTATTTAAATAAAAAACTGTTAATAAACAACGAGAATTAATGACGGGTTATATTCACTTAAGAATATAACCCTATTTATCAGAACCAGTAGTACATAAGGAGATTATCCCACGGGTTATTTACAAATATTGGACGAGGAATATTTGACGCTGTAAAAGAAAAAATATTGACTCTTATATCATTATTGATGTTGTCCTCAATTTTCCTCATGTAGCACTTGAAAATCAGTAACAAGTGAAACGATTTTTCCTGCTTCATCAATTCCCCAATAGGAAGGATAAAATCCATCTCCATAACCTGAACGGAATATAATAATATTACTTCCTGTTTCCTCACACACCACGCAATTTCCCCAATCTTCATCATGTTCGGTTAGTATGTCATCTATAAGATCATCATACAAACTAGTAAATTCTTCTCCTAGTTCTTGTTGTAACCTGTCTTCTATTTCTTCTAACTTACCAATTGCTTCAACATCTGCAAAGCACCCTAAGCCTGTATCAACTGGGTAACCAAAAATATATCCGTCTTCCAGTTCACTGACATTTTGTCCTGGTTTTGTTGCCATCTTCCATCCTACCACTTTTGACTCCGACAATTTCAATTCAGCACCAGCAATGACTCCATCTTCCTTATACCACCAAGCAACAATTGGATATGTACCTGGCTGAATTGTTTGTTCGAAGTGATTTTCATTAAAAATAAGAGGATCACAAGCAACAATTTTACCTGAAGTAACTTTCAACTGTTCTAGTGCTTCGGGACGCAGGGCCTCACTATCCGGTTTAGATAATTCACGTAATAACTTTGACATAATGTTTCTCTCCCTTTCCTTTTAAAATATTTGTTGGTGCTGCCTCCCATATATTTTTACATGAGTTACATTTGTGTTCTATGGTATTTCTAGCGCCTTTATATGTTCCTATAACTTTGATATTATCGCCATGAGCTTCTAAAACCTCTGCGGCATATCGTACCCGCGTTTTCTAATAGTTCCGCAACATATTCTTCATGCGTTTTACGTTTTCGGATATGTTGCTCCCCCGTACAAGTGTAGATAGAACAAACCTTTATTCATTGAAAAATATAACAAATGAATTTGACTTTAAAATTAGACCCAGTTTTGAGGATGTAAATAATAATCTACCCGTTGATTATATTATTTTAAGAGTAAAAATGCATTAATTAAAAATTCAATAAAAGAAGATCGAACTAGATAGTCTTTCTAGATTGATCTTCTTATTTTATATTCTCAAAGGATATTCCCCTTCACTGCAACTCATTGCAATATGTCTACTTCTGTGACACATTACACAATTGTACAGAGATAATGAAGTAATATGAAAAATAATATAAAGATTTTAATTTAATCCTATATATTTTTTATAAATTCTAAAAGTAAATCCCTTATTTTTGGTATGATTGACAGAGATTATTTAATTTCTTATGAATATTCTTGAAAAGGGAGTGATGCTGTATGAAATCAATAAATGTAAATGGGAATATATATCATATTGAATCTGTTCCTTTTGAAGATAAGAGTGAGCAGGATGAAGAGGGATACTACGAATATTTTTACAAAGGAGTCAATTTATCGTTTCACTCGGACAAAGAAATAATTAAAGCCCGAATTTATGACGAGGAAGAAATAATATATTTCTTAAAAAATCCATCTCTTGCTTTTGGTAAAGATTTTGAAGCTATAAAAGTATATATAATTAAAGAATATGATGTAAATAAATTTAAAATTCCAGGTGAAAAAAAAGCCTATATAGAATTATAGCTATAATTCTATATAGGCTTTACCATGACCAATTATAATAAAACAGGAAAACTCACAAAGTACTTATGCCTGTGGGTGATGAAAGGAATGTATTCGAAATTGAGTAAATCAAGTGAAATAAGTAGATTTGAAAATAGATTCTTAGAAAATGTGATTGAAATAGCGGCTGTCACAGGGGCATTAGGAATCGGTGCATCAAAAGGCGGTGACAACATTTTGTGGACTGCGTCAATTGATTTGATTGCGTGGAAAGACTTACATAACAATGAAACGATTACAAAAGAAGACATACGACTTGCATGGTTGATGATGCAATTAGTTATTTTGGATAAACGTGATGTGATTTGTTAGGAGGTGAAGTTAAATGAGAAATGACTTAACATGGCCAGTACCGGATGAGCCAGTTTCAGCAGAATATATAAACAATGTGGGAAAAGAGATAGGGTATATATTTCCAAGTGACTATGTAGAATGTGCTACAAATAATAATGGTTCAGCTGTATTACCTTATAAATTTGAAATAGATACGATAACAAAGGTATTTGGAACTTTACTTTCTTATGATGTAGATAGTAGTGAATATATCGTTAAAGTATATAACCAGTATATTTCTACTCTGCCAAATGAATTGGTGCCATTCGCATTTGATCCAGCAGGAAATTTAATTTGTTTTGATTATAAAAATCATGAAGAAGATCCAATTGTCGTCTTTTGGGAACATGAGGGGGCATGGGAAAAGGAAACATTGATGGAAAGTGAAGGGATTACGGCTGAGGAAGCAGAGGAAGTAGCGAGAGAAAATGTATTCTATATTGCTAATAATTTTACGGAGTTTTTAAATAAGTTACATGATTAATAATATTATTAATATGAAATGGTTCGTATAAATGTAAGCAGTAATAAAAGGCGGGAGAACGATGGATTTAGAGCATCTAAAAAAAGATATTTGGTATGGAGAAGTTTCTAATCATACAATTGAAACTCTTAAGTCTAACTTAAGGGATAGTACAACAGAGACAGAATGCTTTATTTTAATTAACGAATTGTTAA
Source organism: Bacillus sp. M5A3_1b (assembly GCF_053345335.1). Taxonomy (NCBI): domain Bacteria; kingdom Bacillati; phylum Bacillota; class Bacilli; order Caryophanales; family Bacillaceae; genus Bacillus; species Bacillus sp. M5A3_1b. The sequence goes on from NZ_JBKEZY010000006.1 coordinate 157,731, forward strand.
AGTTAGGTGATTTCTCCGTAAAGGGGTTACTAATTGAACTTATGAATAGTACTGGAAATGAGCTTGTTTTGCATTTATGCACTAGACTATTTTGTTCAGTAGCTACTCACGATGATTTATTAGAAACGAATAATTTGAAATTCCTTTCAAGTGCTTCAGAGGATGGAGTTCATAATTTTGTAGTAAGTGCTGGTGAAACTCTTTCGTATCATGTAGTACCATATCTTTTAGCGTTACTAGAAGAGTGGGAAGATACCTTTGTTGAAAAAGCTATAAGAAATGAACTTTCATGGATGCTTGGAATGGAGGACGAGTATTATGAAGTATCGTTAGAAGAATTTAATGAAGCTTATTTTGGTTTTATCGAAAATAACGATACGCAAGAATACTATTATCGTAATAGACTATCTTTTCCTGGAGATTTGGCAAAGGAGTTAGTTTCGGAAGTTATGAGTTCTTTAAGAGATCGAACTACTTATAATGTTGTTACTATACCTTCCGTTTTATCAATTTGGAGTGGAATCAAATGTCCTATTCAATACGATACGATAATAACAAATGAAAAAAATAGAGAGTTGATGTCATATATTGATGTTCTAACAAAGAAAGAATGGAAGATTGGTAAAAAGTATTTTTATGGACATGTAGTCGTATAAGAAAACGATATATGTGATGAATATAAAACATTCTATGGCATACTGTTAAGGAGTGATTTTTACTTTAACGGAAAGCTTTAATAGAAGGTATTTTTTTATGTGGAAAAGTAAAAAAACAATTAGTAGCCCAATTAAATCTTAAAAGATATAAACACATTAAGAAGGTGAAAAAATGATACTACCAGAGGATTTTCGGGAGAAATGGGATGTTAATAAAGATGGCCCACTCATTACATTTCCTGAAAAAGAATTAATAAACAAAAACTTTTCAGCTGAAGTGAAACGATTTTTGTCTATAGGAGGCTTACCGGAAACACCGCCACCATATTTAGAATTTACTTCATCTCAGTCTTTCGTAAGGTCTATTATAAATGTATTTCATATGCCAGAAGAGTTTCGAAAATATTGGTATTTAGGAACAACAAGTTCTGGAGATCCAATTTGTATAATTGAAAAACAAGAAAAAATAGTATTTCTAAGTAATAGTGATGCGTATAAAGAAGTGTTTATGAATTCTTCTATACAACAATTTGCAGCATGCTTATTAGTATATTCAAAAATGATTGATAAGGCAGTAGAGATAAATGGTGAGGATGCCTTTATCGATAATAATATACCAGGGTGTACAATAAGTTGGTTGAAGGAAGAATTGAAAAAAATTGATGATAAGTGTATGGAAAAGGGTTCTTTTTGGTGTATTGAAATTGAGAGCTTATATGAATAAGTGGAAGTGAAAAGGGGATATTCCGGTATTTTTATAGTTGTAAAAAGTTATTCTAAAAGGGGTATGTTGGGTGAATCATAGACGCAAGAAAAAGAAGCCGAAACAAATAAGAAAAGAAGCTGTTCAGATAAAACCGATAGTAGAAGAAGAAAAACCACTAAAGAAGAGTAGTAACAAGTTGGTTGACATTCTCCTTGGTAGTCTTCTTTTCCCAATTCTTATATGGGCTGTCTTGGAGGGTTGTACAACACAAGTAAGCAAAGGGAAGACTTTCCTTATTATCGTTTTCTTTCTCTTAATTGCAGTAGGGTTATCTATGATAGGAGACAAATAAAGGGGGAGTTCAGATGTTTAAGAAGAAGGAGAAAAAAAACATTTACGTTAAACTTGTAAACACACAAGGGGAAATTATTCGAGAGTTTGATTGTACAGAGAAAGACTTGCGGAAAGTAAAAGAAAATGGTGCTGAAATTCGTGTGGTTGGAGATAACTCATATGAGATGGTAGCAACCGATGAACAACTAGAAAAACTAGCAAGAGCCGAAGCGGAAATCGAAGCAGAAATTAAGGTGTGGGAAGACGCTTTAAATGAGAGTTTGGATGAACGCGAAGAAAGAGAAGCAAGACAAAAGGAATTGAAAGAAAAGAATAAATGGAGTACAAAGAAGAAAGTAATCGTATTTGGACTGATATTCTTTGTATTTATTGGATTACCTATTATCGAAGGGTATCAGAATAGTAAATTAGTTGAAGAAGGTACATCATTACATGCAGAAATAGTAGGTAGGCATGTAGAGGAGGAATTCATATTTACACACCCAACATTAGTAGTTGAGGTAGATGGTAAAAAGCATAATGTATGGGTAAGTGAGGAGACGTATAACGGAGCAGAGTGGTTAGGTAGACTAAAAGTCATCAAAACAAAAGATGGTAAAGTGGAGAAAGACCCTAGATATGAAGGCGAAGACTTAATCACGAGTTATTAAGGGACTAGATAAGGGTAGAAGGAAATGGTTCACTAGTTGTTTTAAATAATGTAAGTGGAAAGACTCAATTTGAGGAATTTGAACGCGGGTCGTTTACAGAGGTTTCGAATAGTTTAAATGAGTTAATTTCTAGTTTGAGGTTACAAAAATAGTAAAGTGAAGAATGTTTATATGAATTATAGACCGGCTAGATGGGGTGGGAAAGTGGAATATAGTGGAATGGTTTCAGTTTGGTTTGGAATTTCTAAATCACTCCAAAATCTTGAGGATTATGTCGATATAGATTACACGATAGATGGTGATTCAGTTCATTCAAAGTTTGGGACGAGCTTTGAATTCGGTTATTATGATGAAGATAATATTGAAATTTGTTTTTATGAGAATAATAAAAGGGAAGTTGAACATATTTTAAGTGATTTTTCTTATAGTGAACGAATTATTCCTAAAATAAAAAAGCTAGTAAATGGAGATAGTTTAGCGAACGATATTAACTTTGTTATTGTTCTTTATGATTTTAAATATAATGAAGCGAAAAGAGAAGATATGTTTGATGGTTTAGAGGTTACATTTATTGGTTCTATGCCGTACAGGTAGTTTGTACAGAGTTGCTAATTTATTTCATAAATACATGGATAAACCTTATAAAGGAGGGATACGAATGCAAGCTTTGCCAAATTGTTTAGAAGAAGTTTTGGAAGAAGATATATATAAACGAGAAGATAAAGATCAGGTGAATGAAGTAATAAATAGGTTAGGTGTAGAAGTGTCTAATACATTTAGAGAGTTTTATCATCGATTTGCAGGACCATTTTGGGACGAGCACGTTCCTTATGAATTACTTGATATTATAGATGAAGAGAATAATATTGAATACTACACAATTATTGCTCGACAGGAACTAGGATTTCCTAATAAGTATTTAGTTTTAACGGAAATGACAGCGAATGCTGCATTGGTACTTGATAGTGTAACTGATAAAGTTTACTCAGTAAATTTTGAAGGTGGAGATGAATTACTTTTAAATGGAGAATTAAAGGAGAGTTGGCCAACGTTTTATGTGTTTTTGAAAGAGTATTTCAAGTGTTAAGTGTTGATGGAAGTTAACAATAGGTAGGGATACCTTAGTAATAAGTGTGAGAGGAATGACGGGTAAATGAGAGTAAACGATTCAGTTTTTGGAGAGATTGAATATAATTATGCTTGGGCTAAATGTATGCCTATAACTTTTATAGGCAATGTAACTGAGATTGATTTGATGATAGATGGTGAAGAAGATGGGATGTTTGATGAAGAGCAGTATGCAGCGTATCAATCATTAATAAAAAATTGGGAAGAGGTACAAATAAGTTTATTACAGTCTATATTAGACTATTACAAACAAAGGCGATGTGAATTAGGATATGATATTAGAGTGCAAGAAAATTATCCATTAGTTGAAACAACTGATCAAATACTAGAGATGATCAGTTTAGATGGTATTGTTGTTCCGTATGCAGATATTACGGAAGGACGAGAGGTTGGAATTACATTTAATTGTACGTGGGATATAGAAAATGGTGTAGGAGTTCGTTTATTAAATGAAAAGGTAATGGAAGTAGGTTATCAGGATATTATTTTTTAATATAAGTTAGGGGATATATAACCTGAATGAAAAAGGTGTCAACCTTTCTCGAATTGACACCTAGATACGAATCTGTTTAACATCTTACATACTTACGTTTGAAACCTAGTCTTCCTCTATCAAGTTCTTTCTGAATACTTTCGGAAGCATGTAACAAACTGCTTTTTTTATTAGCACGTTTGACTTCAACTATACCAACTTCTTTTGCAGTCTCGACTGCTTTTTCGTGTAGTGGTACATATGAAATTGCCACGGTGTTTAGGAAATTATTCATAGCAGATTTTGTTCGTTCTGGCGAATCATGGATCGTATTTTTCACCATTTCAAGCATATCGGAAATTTTAGTTTCGGAAAATTCATTGTCTTTGCGATTTCCTAAAAGCCAGCAGTAGCAACTCCAGCCCGCAGACATTCTAAGCTCGTCCCCACTTGCAATCCATTGATCAGCAACATCTTGTGCAATATTTGACTCCGATAAAGTTACTGCTACTACATAATCAGATAGCATATAAAAATACGCCCCATCCATCCAACGATTAAAATCAGATTCACTCATAGCTTTTGGATCTGCGATAATACCTGCAAAGTACATAGCATCGTAGTTGCCTGTGCCATAAAGTTCTTCAGCTAATTCTTGATTTAATTTTATTTTTTTAGCGATTGGTTTCATGGCACCTGTAGCTACGCCAAAAACTGGCTCATGCGCACCGTTAGATATGTATATTTTTTTCGTTCGTTCCTTACCTAGAGATTCAAGTTCTTGCATAACTGTTTTAAAATCCATAGTTGTGCAACTTCCTTTCTTCATGTGAAAGCCTTTTTAAGCCTTTCGTATTTCTTATGTTAATACTAATTGTATTCAAGAGGTATGTCTACCTTCTAAAGGTATCAAAACCAGTTAGTAATTTTGAAGGCTTTGATTTTGTAACTACTACAAGCTATCTATAATGGTAAGTAGGTCACTGTAAGGTAAGGGAGAATGAAAAGTATGTATAGTTTTTCCAATAAATATTTGGTATGATGGTGAATGGGAAAAATATACAAGTTGTTAGTGGTTCATAAAAGGGGGATTGAATTGAAAAGAACGCTTGAATTCGTACTAGGTTTAATTGGTGGCATTATAGGAATCATTATTTCCATATTATTAATAGTTGTAGCGTTTAATATTATGGAAGGTTTTGATTATGAACTTTTAGCTTATTATTCTATTATTTTAACGGTTCAAATAGGGTTGCTTATTTTATCATGTTTAGTAAACAAGGTTAATAATAAAGTTTATGGAGTTTGTATGATTGTGATTCCTATAGTTATGTTATTTATGTCATTATTCTTTTTACTTATTCCGACAATTTTACAAATTATATCTGGTTCATTTGCATTTAGAACATTAAAGTTAGAATCGAATGTAAGCTAAATGTAATTATTAACGTATGAATATTCAGTTTTTTAAACGTTTTCGTTTGCAGTTCAAATTAACATAAGGTACAAAGTTGTACGCTTTAGGAGGAGAAATAGATGATTATTTGGTCTGGTTGGGGTTTTTTAGTCGCAATTATTGTAATTATTAATACTCTTTTGGGTAAGGTTATCTTTGGATCTATAACGAGGGACGCTACATATTTTCAAGACCATAGTTGGCCAATGGCGGTAATGTTAATTATATCAGGGGTTATGTCTTGGTATTTAGGAAAATATATTAATAAGCCAAATGGGAAAGTTTATATAGATGCCGAAACTGGTGAAAAAGTTATGTTTAACAAAAAGCATTCACTATTTTTTATAAAAATGGAATATTGGGGACCGATTTTAGGAGTTATTGCGATTGTAACTTTATTTACAAGATAAAAAAGAGGATGGGTATAGTAAGAGTAATCTATTTAAGTAGAAGGAGAAATCAGTCATGAATGCAAAGAAACTACTAGGGGTAGCAGTTCCGGTCATGTTGTTATTTGGTTGTGGAGTGTCTGAGAAAACGAACACTTCTAAACAGGAGAAAACGGAAGAGTCTAAAGTAAAAGAATCGAAGTCTAATAGTAAGAAAGAAAAAGTTTCAAAGGAAGACTATCCTAATAAAGTGTATAAATTAGGAGTAGAGTTTGATAAGTCGTTTGCGGAGCATAACAATATTACAAGAGAGGTTTTTGACGGTAAGAAAAAGAAATCAGATGTAGTAGATAGTGTGAAAGAATTAAATAAAATGTTAGATAAATTCGAGTCGATAGATCCCCCTGCAGAGTATGTAAATCAACAAAAGGATTTTGAAAAAGCAATTGGTTATTTTAGAGAGTCTTTTTCTTTAATAAATGAAGTATTCACCCGAAAAGAAAAAAGAGAAAAAGGCGATAAAACTGATAAAGAGTTAATCGAGAAATCCGAAAAGTTAGTGAAAGAAGGAGATATTTACTGGCTTAAGGCATTCAAAGATCTTGAAGGGGATATTAAAATCGGTGATGGTACAGTATCTGTGAAAGATTTGAAAGAGTTAGATAAGAAAGCTGGAATTAATACGGATAATGTTATGAAGAATGTGAAAGATGGTACGGAATTAATCGGTAATTGGGGATTCAAAGGAACAGACGGTTTCATTATGTCACTCATTCTAAAAGGTGATAAGACATTTGAAACGTATGGTAAAGGTGAGTATCCAAATAAAAAGAATTATATTGAAGGAACTTGGGAATATGATAAGGAAGCTTTTACAATCTATTTACATCTCAATAAACGTTTAGTAGACGGTGTAGAAGATACAATTCAAAAAAAGAAAATAGCATATAAAGTTCAAGATTATGATGGGGAAAACTTACGATTATTTAATGAGACTTCATTCAATACAATTAAGTATGTGAAGCAAAGGTAAAGTTATGTAGGACTAGGTTTAAATGGCCTGGTCCTTAATTAAATTGTGGGAATGCAACGAATATTTTATCGTTGGCTTTGCCTATTTTATATCATGTTATTTTTTAATAAATTGATAAACGGAATTTAAATGTAAGTATGGGGAGTTGCTTATAAATGATAAAGAAATTTACTAGAGTAGTACTAACTACGGTGATGCCAATTAGTCTTATCATGGGCTGTGGGAATGCTGAAAAAACTAAAGTACAAGAGACGAAAGCGGTACAATCTGAGAAAAAGGATTATATGGATTACTCATATGGTAGCAAAGGTATATTAGTAAGTAGCAAAGCGAAAGAGCGTCAACAATACGAGGTTGGATTTATAGATGACAACAAGTTAATAGGAATTGATGAAAATATTGAGGACTGTATGATTTTAGATAATAAAGATGAAGCAAGTCTCGTTTGGAAACAAATAGAGCGTGGAGCTATTATTGAAGTGCAATATGGTAAGGATCGCAATGATATTGTAGGTGTACAATTAGTAGGAGACCGTGAGTCATACGAAATTAGTGATAAGTTTGATCGGAATACGATAAATGAGATTGTTGAAAACGTTAAAGGGAATTTGTAATAGATGTATTTCGATAGTATAGGGTCCCTTATCATGAAATTATGAATCAACGGCATTTTTTATATGAAAATGCCGTTGATTTGTATTGAAAAATAAGTGCTATTCTATAGTCTTGTAGAAAACACGTATGAAACATAAATGAATTATTCTTCGTTCAGCTGTGATGATCGCCGTAAGGTTATTATCCAAAATAAAAGAGCGCAAGCACTAACAGATACACCTAATATACATACTCCATCCCAACCATATTTTGCATACGTATTTGTTGAAAGAATTGCACCTGTTGCACTACCGATGGAATAAAAAATCATGTAACTGGCAGTGATTCGACTTCTTGCTTCGGGACGCACTGTGAACAGTATACTTTGATTGGTGACATGTACAGCTTGCACAGCTAAATCTAAAAGGATAATGCCGAAAATTAGTAAGAATAGAGAGTGGTTTATAAATTTAATTAGGAGCCATGAAAGTACTAATAATGATAAGGCTATGCCAGTTGTTCTTTGTCCGAATCCTTTATCAGCTAATTGTCCAGCTTTAGTAGCAGCTAATGCACCCGCCACTCCAGCAAGACCGAACGCACCAATAGCTGTATGGGAAAGATTATGTGGTGTAACACTTAGTGGCAATACTAAAGAAGTCCATAAAATACTGAATGAAGTGAAAATAAGCAATGCTAATATTCCGCGAATGCGTAAAAGTCGTTCTTCTATAAATAATAAGAGAACAGAGTAGATTAATTTTCGGTAAGACATAGTTGTCACTTTTTTATGTTCAAGAGTAGGTAAATTTCGGTGTAACAAAAAAGTTACGCAGAGTAAAAGGATAGCAGAGGTGAGATAAACGGACCGCCATCCAGCTAAATCCGTTAATATGCCTGCAAATGTACGAGCAAGGAGTATACCTATTACAACGCCACTTGTAACGAAACCTACTATGCGTCCACGTTCTGCTGGATTAGCTAAAATTGATGCATATGCGACAAGTGTTTGCGTAACAGTTGCAAGAATTCCTACTAAGGCCATACCTATAAAAAGTACGATGGTTGAGGGGGCGACTCCAATTATAATTAAAGCGATAACGGATAAAAGCATTTGGACAATTATTATTTTCTTTTGGTTTAATAAGTCACCAAGTGGAACGAATAAAAGTAATCCAAATGCATAACAAACTTGAGTAATAGTAATTACAATACCGATAGTTGAATGACTAATCTTAAATTCATTTGATAAAGAATCAAGTAGTGGATGAGCGAAATATATGTTTGCCACAGCCATTCCGCAAGCTATTGCGAATAATAGAGTCATATAACGAGACATTGTTGCATGAACAGGTGAATGTACCTGAGTGTGAGTATGTTTTCGAATAGTTATCATTTTTTCTTTACCATTCATAAAATCAGCTCCTTTTTGGATTATCGAAAATAATGTATCGAACGGTATGTTATTTTGTAAGTAAAATATAATCTTGAAGAAACATATATGTCAAGTGTATTTTGAGGTTAATGTGATTTTTTGACACATCGTTTATAATTTAATACGATATATACTATACTGATTGGTACACAAATGGTGATGTGTAATCTTAATAACTAGATGTAGAAAGGAGATTGTTTTAAATGGCACGACTACGCGAATTTGATGAAGAAAAAGCTTTGGATGCTGCTATGCAACTCTTTTGGGAGAAGGGATACGCAGCTACCTCATTAAGCGATTTAACTGCTAAAATGGAAATACAAAAGCCGAGTTTATATTCAGCCTTTGGTGATAAAGAAGGGTTATTTGAAGCAGCATTAAGGAGATACACAAATTTACATGCGGCTAATATACGAACAAAACTTCAAAACGAACAATCTGTAAAAGGAACAATTCGGACGTTTTTTGAAAATATAGTGGAAGAGGAATATAAAAAAGAGTTCAGTAGAGGTTGTTTTTGTATTAACACAATGGTCGAACTTGCTCCTCATAATGAAAAATTTGAAGTACTGACTAGAGAACATCAAATGTATCTTGCAGTTGTTTTTCAAGAATTAATTACGAAAGGAATTCGATCAGGAGAACTTCAAAGTGATTTGAACGCTAAAGCAGTAGCGCAAACATTAGTCACGTCCTTAATTGGATTAACAGTGTTAATGAAATCACGTCCAGAACGTTCTGTTATAGATAATTCGGTATCAATAATAGTATCGTTAGTAAAATGATCTTTGGGTGAGGTGTTAATCAGCAAATTAGATAATAAGAAAGTCGATTCCTTATTAACATAAGAAATCGACTTGTTATAATTATTTATATAGTAGATTCATAGTCTTGCAAGAGTGAGAATAGAAAGAGAGGTTTGAGATATTTACACGAACAGTGTAGGTATCGATTACAGCAATGAATACAATCATAAAAAAGAGTAATGGAACTATCAACAAGTTTAGTAATGTTAGGGAGCGCTCCTTTAGCAATATCAGCAGAAGAGAGTAAAAAAACCAAAAGATGATATTACAGGTGGATGGTTTGAAGGGCATATTCGTAAACTGAACAGTCTAGGAATTATGCAGGGTGAAGGAAATGGTGTATTTGCGCCTTATCGTAATGTAACAAGAGCTGAGTTTGCTGCATTAATTTCAAATGCTCTTCAATTACCAGAAGGAAATAAGTCATTTGTAGACATTAACAAAGCGCATCCGTCACTTCATAATGGTATTAAGCGAAGTGCAAGTGCAGGAATTATTAGCGGTCGTGGTGGAGGTATTTTTGACCCGAATGCACCAATCACTCGTGAAGAAGCATCGGTTATGATTGACAAGGCATTACAGTATAAAGGTGTTACAGGTAATTTAGTCACATTACCATTTACAGATCAACATTTGATCGCATACAAACAGCCTGTTCAGCGATTATACAGCTTACAGGTAGTTACTGGTGTTGGAGATAACAAGTTTAACCCTAAAGGGACAACAACTCGCGGTGAAGCAGCTGCCTTTTTAGTGAAGATGTTAAACTCTATGCAGAAATAAATGAATTGTATGTAGTAGTTTGTACTGGTACAAGAAAAAGTAATAAGGGTTTTAAAGGAGCTATCCAAAATGAAAATTTGGAACAGCTCCTTTTTATTTTAGCCTCTATGAAGCCCCTTCCAAGCCCCTTATAAGCACCTACCAAGTAATAAATCACTAAGAAAAAACAATACAAAACAAAAACAACTACAAGAACAAAAAAGCGCGAAAAAATAAAACCGCGTTGTAGTAGTTAAAAAAAGTTGGAATTCAACTGCAAAAACAAAGCGCTCATTCCTATATGTATATTGAAGGGTTGAATTCTGTCTTTTTATGAATAAAAGGAGGAGGGGAATATATGGCGGTGTACCGTAATGTGCAGGTGAACTTTTGGCAAGATGAATTTATATTAGATTTAACGCCAGAGGAGCGTTATTTTTACATATATTTGTTAACTGGTACGAAAACGAAGCAATGTGGAATTTACGTATTACCGATGCGAGTGGCAGAGCTTGAAACAGGCTACAGTATGGAGACTGTTGAGAAATTGTTGAACAGGTTTATTGAATACGGAAAGATTTTATACGATGCGGAAACGAAAGAGTTATACATAATAAATTGGCTACACTACAACCCTATTGTAAACACGAATGTAGAAAAGTGTGTGTTGCGTGAATTAAAGACTGTAAAAAATAAAGAATTCATACGTATGTTTTTACGTAAATGTCTGGAAGAAGAATGGAAGATTCCATTGTTGTTGCAGCATTTTGGTATGCCGAAAGAAGAGGATAATAGTAGTTTACAAGAAGTTGTTGAGGAGAAGGAAGAAGAGATAGAAGAGGATACGTCGCATAGTGAAGTTTATAAGTTTTACGAACGACATATAAGTAATCTATCTCCATATATCGTGAAGGAATTGAAGGAATGGATACAAATAGTTTCAGGAGAGACAGTACTAGAGGCACTTAAAATTGCGTTTGAACAGAATAAGCGAACGCTTGCTTATGTGAAGGGGATTTTAAGGAATTGGTATAAGAAAGGACGAGTAGATTTCATTGAAGGAAAAGAAGGTTTACATAAGAGAGCAGTATGTAGTTTGTATGATCCATAGTATGAGAAAGTATGGGTTTTTCAACTTTTCTAAAAGGTGCTTCCTTAAATAGAAGCGAATAGTTTGAGAAAGGAGGGGTTATATGGAAGTCGTCATAAAGAAGAAGCGAACTAGAGGTAAGAGAATTTTTATTTGGTCTAGTAGTGTCGTTCTTTTGTTAGTTATTTGTACAGTAATTTTTTTGAACATATATACGCTTAGTTCTGTGCCAAAGATAGATGGGACGATAAAGCTAGAGGATTTACAACATGCTGTTCAAGTAAAGCGAGATAGCAAAGGGGTACCGCATATTAAAGCGGAAAATGTACATGATTTATATTTTTCGCAAGGGTATGTACAAGCGCAAGATCGTTTGTTTCAAATGGATTTAAGTAGAAGGCAAGCTTCTGGGATGTTGAGTGAAGTTGTAGGGGAAGCAGCTGTTGATCGAGATAAGTTGTTTCGAACGCTCGGTTTACGACGAGCAGCCGAAGCGTCTGTTAGTCAATATGACGGGGAAGCGAAATATGCCTTGCAGTCATTTGCTGATGGAGTGAACGCTTTTATACGTGAGGCGAAAGCGGAAAAGAAATTGCCAGTTGAGTTTACTATATTAGGCTATGAGCCTGCTGAATGGTCTATTGTTGATACGTTAACGATTGGAAAGTATATGGCGTTTGATTTAGGTGGACATTGGCACGGACAGGCGTTTCGATATTGGGCGCTGAAAAATTTGCCGAAAGAGCAAGCAAATGAGCTATTTCCTACATATCCGAAAGATGCACCTAGATTGCTAGCTGAACTGAAGAATACAAATGTGGACGTAGCACAAAGTTTTGCAAAAACAATCATTCCCCCAGAGTTTAATGGTAGCAATAACTGGGTCATAAGCGGTGAGAAGAGTGCGTCTGGTAAGCCAATCTTAGCGGATGATCCTCATTTATCTCTTGCGACGCCTTCTATTTGGTATCAATCAAAACTTGAAACGAAAGATTTAAATGTAAGTGGCGTTATTTTCGCTGGTGTGCCAGGTGTTATATTAGGACACAATGACAAAATAGCATGGGGCGTTACGAATACTGGCCCTGATGTGCAAGATTTATATATTGAGAAGCGAAATCCTAATAATGAAAATGAATTTTTATATAACGATAAATGGGAAAAAGCTACAGTTGTTGATGAATCTATTAAAGTAAAAGGCGGGAAAACAATTCCGTATAATGTGACGGTTACGAGGCATGGTCCAGTCATTTCAGAGTTTGCGGATAAAGGAAAAGAGAAAACAAAAACAGTATTCGCTTTGAAGTGGACTGCTTTGGAACCTTCTGTTGAATTAAAGGCTGTATTAAATATGAATAAAGCGAAAGATTGGAATGAGTTTGAAACGGCACTTCAAGATTTTCATACTCCAACTCAAAACTTTGTATTTGCATCAAATGACGGCACAATTGCGTATAAAGCGAATGGAAATATACCAGTGCGTAAAAAAGGTGACGGGAGTTTGCCAGTGCCAGGGTGGACAGATGAATATGAATGGGAAGGGTATATCCCATATGATCAACTGCCAAAAGTAATAAATCCAAAACAAGGGTTTATTTCAACTGCGAATAATAAAATTGTAGATGATAATTATCCGTACCATATTAGTAATATGTGGGCGCAGCCATATAGACAAATGCGTATTCAAGAATTTTTACAAGAGAAAGAAAAGTATACGGTGAAAGATTTAGAAGAGTTACAGATGGATCAAAAAAATTTATATGGGAAAGAATTTGCTCCTATATTGTTAAAAGAGTTAAATAAAGCATCTTTAAATGAAGTAGAGAAAGAAGGCGTAAAACAATTAACAAAGTGGAATTTTAACGATAGTAAAGATGAAGCAGCACCATTAATATTCCATTTGTTAATGAAAGAGATTTCGAATACGTTATTTTCAAAAGAAATACCGAAAGATGTGATGGAGTTATTTGAAGGAAAGTCACAAGTTGTTGATGAATTGATTCGAAAAGAAGTAGCAGGAGAAAATAGCGCTTGGTTTACGAAGTACGGAGGCTTCACGGAAGTTGTGCATACATCGTACGAAAATGTAATGAAGAAATTGCAGAAGGAATATGGACCGAATGTTGCGGAGTGGAAGTGGGGCGATTACCATCAACTTGCTTTTACACATCCAATCTCAAAATCATCTAGTATGTTAGCACTACTTGCATTTAATCGTGAAAAACCAATTCCAATTGGCGGAAGCCAAGTTACCGTTCAAGCAGCGAATTACGCAGATAACGGTATTGTAAATCACGGAGCTTCTTGGAGATTTGTTATTGATACGAAAGATATGTCAAACGGTTATCATATTGTAGGGCCAGGACAATCAGGACATTTTAGAAGCGATTGGTATCATGATCAAATAGATGATTGGGTAAATGGAACGTATCATACGACTACATTGAATACGGAGGGGATAGAAGGTAAGGTGTTAAGTTTACAGCCGAAGTGATACTATTTCCACTGATGAAAACTTATAGACTAGAACATAACCCAGTTCTTAAATAATTTTAAAAGCCTACTATCAGTTAAATTGATAGTAGGCTATTGTATTTTAGAGGATAAGATTCAATAATTTTATTATGACAAAACAGTAAGTGTTTTAACATTTACTTATACGATAACGGGCCTTATTTACTCTGTTACAAAAGAAACCACACAAAGTGTTCTTTTTCTTTGTTACTCATTTTTATACATCGCAAAACATTTTGTTATTCAATAATTCCAATTTCTAGAGCCTTTTGAACAGCTTCTTCTTTGTTACGGACTCCTAGTTTTGTGTAAGCTGTGGAAGCATAATTTCTGACCGTACCATTGGATAAATATAACCTTGATGCTATAGTAGTGTATCGAAGTCCTTTTGCTACTAGCTGCAATATTTCTATCTCCCTAGCTGTTAGCTCATAAGCGGTTGCTTTTGATTGTGGTGTCTCTTTTTGCTCATCAAACTTCTCAAATATTTTGTGAGACATTCCCTGATCAATTAGTGTCCCACCTTTGTGAATAAGTCGGATTGTATTAGCTAGCTCCAACGTTTCAATAGATTTGAGCAAAAAACCATCCGCACCGTTGCGAAGTGATTCCAACGCCTGTTCGGTATCCTGAAAAGTTGTGAAAATCAATACGCGGATATGTGGCCATTGTTGCTTAATCTTTTTGGTTGCTTCAACTCCATCCATGTGCTGCATATCTAAATCCATAAGTATAACATGGGGTTGAAGGCGCCCACACAAATCGATGGCTTGATTGCCATCCTCAGCCAAGCCGACTACATTTAAATCTTCATATCTATCGAGTAGTGTCCTCAAACTTTCCCGAACAAATGGTTGATCGTCTACAATTAACAAACGAATAAGTCCATCTTTTATTTCAGTTTGTCGCGGTATGGTACATGTAACAAGCATTCCTTCCTCTGGCTTTGTATATACAGACAAATGACCTTGTAAATTCATTGCCCGTTCTTTCATCGCATTCATACCGAAGCCTTCCTGCCATTCTACATTTCCTTTTCCATTATCTTGAACTTCTAACCTCGTATATTGTTGTTCAAACTGCAATGAAACTATAATTTCAGTTCCCTGACCATGACGTACTGCATTCGTAAGGGACTCTTGTAAACAACGAATGAAGGCTATCTTCGCTTGCCGAGATAGTTGATATTCCTCTCCGAATATCCTAAAACTTACATTTACCTGAGCGTGCTCCTGAAACTTGGCTCCAAGATTTTGTAGAGATTGAATCAAGGAAGGCGATTGACACGGAGAATCCATTTGATGTAGGTAACCTCTCACGTCCTCAATACTTTTACGTCCCATTTCAAGCAAAGAATCTAGCCTCTGTATACCGATTTCAGTAGCAAGTTCGGTACGCAACGTTTCCATCCCCATAATAATAGAAGTATAAGCGTGACCAACTGTATCATGAAGCTCGCTCGACAGTCTGTTCCGTTCTTCTGCCAGTGTAATACGTTCAATCTGAGACATATATTGCTCAAGTACCGCGTTTTGTTTACGAATCGCTTCATTTTGCTTATGATTGACGATTAATAAATGGAAAGCGAAGCCCATTACATAAGCAAGTCCATAGTAGGTAACCATAATCCAATAACTATTACTTGGCGCAACCGCATAGAGAATTCCAGTTGTTATAAAAACTGTTGTTGGAGCTGTCCAATAATAGGAAAAGTGCTGACTATTCGCAGCAATCAGAAAAACAGATATAAGAAATGTAACGTTAGCTCCCGGAAATAAAGAAGTTAAATATATACACAGTCCACCATATAGCAGTATTTCTGTGAACAAGTAATATTTGTAATTGAACAATAAGGCTACCCATGGAATCGAGAAGGCAACAACCTCCCAAAAAATAATAATCCAAAGTGGCAATGTTAAACTAGCCTGAAAATCAAATGTGGTTATGGCGATAGAGACACTAACAAGTATACGGACTCCTAACATAATCCAATCGTACCAAAACCAATACTTAACCATATCTAACAAGTCATTTACCCCCTAAATAGCCTACCTTTTTACTTCCTATATTATAAATTAATCCTTCATACATTGTTGTACTTTTTAATTTTACACTACAATTCTCTCATAGAAGGTAAACTTCTATTGATTTAGTTGCCGGATCATACTACGTGTATAGCCCCCAATTTTCTTTGTCAAACGGTCTACTATTCTAATACTTATGGCGGTAAATACTATACCCATAAACATTACAAAAAGTGACTTGGCAAAAGTATCTATCTGTATGAATATAATATTCATTTCGATGTAGTGATACAGTAGTGGTGCCAACAGCAACATAAGTGGCATTACATAAAAAATGATTGCACTAATGAGACTGAAAATACCAATTACTAATTTCTGCATTAGCCAAAAGACAGCAGACCAAGTGCGACGATCAGTAAGCACTAATTTCACCTGAGCCCAGTTCGATGTATCTATTGTTATATTTCTATCATAAGAGTCTGTTGAAATATTTGTATAAATTTTCGTCTGTATGCGCTCGAATTGGATAAAAGGTGTAGTAGTCTGTAGTACGCGTATAACTAGTGGAATCCCAATTACCGTAAATGAAAGGGTGAAACTGAATAGCAGAGCTATTAGATAAAAACAAAAATAAAACAATCCTGTAACGAAAGTTAGCAATAAAAAATAACCATTCTGGATGAATCTTGATTTCATAAAGTTCTCGCTCCTATCTATGTAATAACCGAATTGTACTGCTTTTTTTGTCATGCTCACTAGTGTAAAAGTGTCATATGACATTTCTAAATGATGCTAAAAAGGGGAGAGTAACCTACTTCTGGTTAAAAAAGATGCTTATATGAATCACCATAAAACAATCCCGTTCTTGCAGATGCAAGAAGGGATTGTTTTGTACTTTTATCCCACTTTAATGGGCAGTAAGACCCCCACCTCAAAATGCAGCGAAAGCAAAGAATTTAGGTGGGGGATCAACTGCCCATAAAAGTCCGATTGGTTCAACTAATAATCAGTGGGGGATGAAGAAAATCCCCACTGATTAAAGTTTCACTTTATTTAATATGAGATGGACTTGTTTTTCGAATATGAAAAATAATATCAAATTGCTCAAGCAATGACGTATCAAAGTATGCCGATTCGTTCGGTAAGAGTCGTGCCCCTATACTTAGTAATGGTCTTTTTGCTTTAACCCATTTCTTTGCTGGTCCTTTAAGGTGACGGTTATCCAATAAAAACATTTTATATGGTACTTTTCCGAGGGTATAA
The DNA here is from genome assembly GCF_053345335.1 of Bacillus sp. M5A3_1b. Lineage (NCBI taxonomy): Bacteria > Bacillati > Bacillota > Bacilli > Caryophanales > Bacillaceae > Bacillus > Bacillus sp. M5A3_1b. The sequence continues at coordinate 175,063 of NZ_JBKEZY010000006.1, forward strand.
TTGAAACTATTTACATCTTGTGGAATCGGATCCGTTATAATCTTATCTCCGGTGTCATTGTATAAGGTGAAATTCCCCTCCGTAGTTGTACTGCCAATTGTGACATAATTATTGTCTAAACGTTCCTTCAAATACTGCCCCGCAACATAAGGGTATAATTTCTCATCGATAATTCCTTTAGCTATATGAATATTGTGTCCCCATACCATCGTTTTACCACCCAATGTCTCTTGTGCCCACATTGCATGATCGGCCAAGTATTGCTCATGTAGCTTTAACATACTTGGATAGTCGTTAGGAATTAGCATTGTGGTATATTTCTCTATTACACTTGCCGTTGCTTTCGCCCAGATGTACTCAGGTGAAACTAATTCTGTTTTGGCTTGCCCATTCTCATCTTTTAGTAATTGGACTACTCTCTCAGCGTTTGCTTTGAACTTTTCTTTTATTTCAGGAGCAAGATTCATATATTCCTGTAAACCTCCATTAAAAGCCGACAATTCTTTATAATTTTCTTCTACTTCTGCCAGCAAATCTGGTCGATGCAGCCTTACATAATCAATTACTTTATTAAAGCAACCTTGGTCCAACTCCTTAAAGTCAAGCCCAATAAATTGAATCTTTTTTTTATTGGATGGATTAGCATTATAATCTTTCATCCACTCAATCATGGCTATAATTTCATCAGTAGGATATAACAAGTTTAAAAATTCCCTAGGATTTCCTTTTCCTGTTTGGATATATTCATTTAACTTTAAGCCGTTTCCCCAATCTTCTTCCATTGTGAAATTTGTAAAACCCATCTCAGTAACTAAATATTTCACAAGTCGAAACTTCATAGTGAAAATTTCAGAGCTTCCATGAGTATTCTCTCCTAATCCTACATATTGTGCGCTCCCAATCATTTTCTTAAGTGGTTTTAAATCCTCAAATGATTTTGTCGGCTCTATCGTTTTTAATGGGTAAGCCTGTGATTGTATTGATTTAACTATATTTTTTTGTATGGATTGACCTGAATTTTCGACTGCTACTGTTTGAGCCTTTCCTACTTCTACACATCCTGTGACTAATAAAGCTGTACTAACCATTGCAATGATTCTTTTCTTATTCATTTTTTTCCACCTCAATTGAATTATTTGTAAAAGCAAGATTGATTCATTGTACTTGCACGAATCAATTGCCTTAATTCAATTGTTATTTATTCCATATCATATTTTCTAGTTACATATTGTCATAAGGTTAATTGACACAGGTCATTTGCTAATCATTACATTTTTGTACTATCGGCTATGACAACTTATAAATAATAATTACATTGATGAGTCGTAAGTAAGACTAGATTATAAATTTGGGAGGGATTTTAAAGATGGATTAATCTGTATGCCAAAATGTTTTTATTCTAAGTTGTGTCTGTGGAAATGATAAGAAGTAAATTCGATAAACAAGTGAATAAAAGGGGAAGGGCGGATTACAATGATATTAAACGTAAAATCGTTCCACAATAAAGATAAAATCCAACGTGCTAAAATAGGACTTCAACTCTTTCTGAGTATTTTAATCATTACTTCTATTATCCTAAATGTAGTAGTAATAATTACGAAAAGTATGCCGCTTATTGTGGTATATATGTTTACCCCAGCAATTTCCTCTATTTTGACTCGCATAATACTGAAAGAAGGGTTTAAAGATGTATCTTTTAGTCTCGGTAACTTAAAGATATGGAAGGGGATCGGTTTTGCTCTGCTAATACCTATGATTATTTGTGGAATTACTTATTCTATCGCCTGGTTGAGCGGAATTGCGAGGTTTCAGCATCCCGAAGGTGGTATGTTAGAACCGATATACAATATGTTTGGACTGCAGTATGTAACGGCACCATTCAGTTTCATTTATCTAGTAGTATTGAGCGGCATTTTCGGAAGTTTGCTTAGCTTAATCCCAGCTTTGGGAGAAGAAATGGGTTGGCGAGGTTATATGCTCACAAGACTAGTCGATGCAGAGTTTTCACGGCCCATCCTTATTAGTGGATTGATTTGGGCAACGTGGCATGTTCCAATAGTTATTGCTGGTCTATATGTAGCGGGACCATCTGTCGTTCTTTCAGTACTTGGTATCTATCTTTGTATTGTGCCATTCGGTTATATTATAGCTTATTTACGACTTATCACAGGTAGCATTTGGCCTTCGGTTATCATCCATGCTACTTGGAATGCCATTATTCAAGGACCTTTCGCACGTGCAAGTACAGGATATCAAACTGAGATTTGGATTGGAGAATCTGGCTTGATAACCGCTAGTATTATCTTAATTACTGCAATAATTACGTCTCGAATAGTAAATTTCACTAAATAGCATACGGATGTGTTTTAAATTCAATTAGTGAAATATGAGGAGGCACAATTATGAATGTTCAAAGACATGAAAGTAATACAAACAAAAAACGAATATAGATAAAAATTTAATTATACGAAAAAGCAGATTCAGTTAGGGTATCAGAAAAAATTAAATAACTTTAATTGTAAAAAGATAAGAAAGGAGCGGAAATACGCTCTTTTTTTATTTACCTTACTATTTTTAGGAGGTTAGTATGAATAAGATATGGATAAAGGGTGAATAGCATTTTTATTGATGAAATTTCATTAAATATTCTTGTGGAATATATGTGAAACATTGTATAGAATAAGCAAGAATGCCAAAAATTATAGGGGGAAAGTTGTGAAGAAAAATAAGAGTTTAATAAGTTTTTTAGGAGTGTTTATTATGTTGTTTTCTTTTTGTTTTCAAGGAAATATACAGGCAGATGTGAATACTGTTCAATCAGGAAAGATAAAGTCAGGGAATGTAACGGTATGGGAAGTTGGAAATGTGGCGAAAGTGTTAGCTGATGTAGAGCGCTTAAATTTAAATACAGTAAATGTACCGATTCAGGTAGATATTCCGAATGTAACTTCTACGAACATGGTAATTAATCAAGCGCAAGAGCAACAGGCTATTCTTTTAATTCAAGAATTATTAAAGCGTAATATTCAAGTTATTGTGGAACCGTTCCCATATATTCAGCAAGGAAATGTTGGGGAAACGGAATGGAATCCGAGTAATATTAATGATTTCTTCTGGAATTGGAAAACGGTTATTCTACAAGACATCTTTAATTCAATTACAAGTAAATACAATGTGTACGGGCTCAAGATTGCTTCTAATTTTGTGAATATGGAATATGCAGAAGGATATTGGAGCGATACGATTGATTTCGTCCGTCAGCAGTATAAAGGAAATGTTTTGTATCAAATGAATTGGTGGTTAACAGCAAGCTTTGATCCTTCTTATGAAGCGAAGTTTAAAGAGAAAATCAGTCGTCCGTATTTAAAAAAGGTGGATATTGTAAGTATTGATAGTTGGTTTGAAGTTTCAGGAAAAAGAAATCCAACATATGAAGAAGTAAAGAAAAGTTTATTTGCGACGACAGTGTATAATCGTGGGCAAAATGTTGTGCAGCAGTTGGAACAATTACATAAAGCAACAGGAAAGCCCGTTTATTTTGGTGGATTTAACGTTCCGGCGCGTGAACTTGGACTACAAAATCCGTGGAATCCAGATGTATCTAATGTGTTTTCAAAGGACGTACAATTAAACGGATGGCGTGCTTACCGAGATGTATTAGAAACGAAACCGTATTTTAAAGGTTTTTCAATTTGGTTTATTGGCTCTCATAATAGTACGCATGCGTATCAAATACATAGTAAAGAAGCAGAGGCAGTTATTAACGGCTGGTACCGAAAATAATTTTTATAAAGTAGGTAAGTTTTGAATTTTACCACATATATTTCTAGTGAAAGGCCTTTCACCATCTTATCACCTAGGGGGCAATCATAATGAAATTTTTGTCTTACCTTACAGTAATTTTGGTGATTCTTGGCGGTTTGAATTGGTTGTTTGTAGCGTTAGATTACAATGTAGTTGAGAAATGGTTTGGTTCTATGCCGGCGCTTGTGGACACTATTTATTGGCTCATTGGTCTTTCTGCTATTTATCAAATTTTTGATCGATTCTTCACGGACAATTAGCAATTATACTTTATTACTAGAGTGTTAAGTACGATTATGTACTTAACACTTTTTTGTATGTTTATAAAAAGTAGTTTGCACATGCAAGCGATTCCACTGCGTCTTACGCCGTAATAATAGAAAACAAATTGACCACGTATTATATTTCAGGTTATAATTCAGAAAGTTTAAAAATTAATAAAAATAAGAAATAGGGAGGTTATCAGGGTGATGGAGAGAGTATATAATTTTTCAGCTGGACCATCAATACTCCCTTTGCCAGTTTTAGAGAAAGTGCAAAAGGAGCTTGTAAATTATAACGGGACAGGCATGTCTATTATGGAAATGAGTCATCGATCTTCTTATTTTCAAAGTATTATAGATGAAGCGAGTAGCCTAATTCGTGAATTAATGAACATTCCTGATGAGTATGAAGTACTGTTTTTACAAGGCGGTGCGTCATTACAATTCTCTATGATACCGCTGAATGTAATGAATACGTACAAAAAAGCAGGGTACGTATTAACTGGCTCATGGTCTAAAAAGGCGATGCAAGAAGCTGAAAAAATAGGGGAAGTACAAGTGCTTGCTTCTTCTGAAAAAGAGAAGTTTACTACAATTCCTAAACTGGATGGTTTACCAAATGATGAAAAACTAGATTATGTACATATTACAACGAACAATACAATTGAGGGTACGAAATATGTAGACATTCCACGTTTAGATAGAGTACCGCTCGTTGCGGATATGTCCTCAAATATTTTATCAGAACAATATGATGTTACGAAGTTTGGTCTTATATATGCGGGAGCGCAAAAGAATTTAGGGCCAGCGGGCTTAACGATTGCTATTATAAAAAGAGATTTAATTGGGGGAGCAGATCGCTCTTGTCCTACGATGTTAAACTATGAAACTTACAGCAAAAATAACTCCTTATATAATACACCGCCATCCTTTAGTATTTACGTAACGAAACTTGTACTAGAGTGGTTGAAAGAGCAAGGCGGGGTATCTGCGATTGAAGAACAGAATAGAATGAAATCTTCACTTCTTTACAATTTCTTAGATGAATCAAAAGTATTTACTTCACCAGTTGATCCTACGTATCGATCACTTATGAACATTCCGTTTACAACACCGTCAGAAGAGCTGAACAATGAGTTTTTACAAAAAACGAAAGAACGCGGCCTTGTTACGCTAAAAGGCCATCGCTCAGTCGGTGGTATGCGCGCTAGTATTTACAATGCGATGCCAGTACACGGTGTACAGCAATTAGTAAATTATATGAAGGAATTTGAGCTTGAGAATAGATAGGGAGATGGGGATATGTTTCGTGTTCAAACGTTAAATCAAATTGCGGAAAAGGGTTTGCAAGTTTTTGACGGAGAGCGTTATGAAGTAGGGGATAGAATGGACCACCCAGATGGTATTTTACTTCGCAGCTATTCTTTACACCAAGAAGAATTTTCAAAAGACTTAAAGGCGATTGCAAGAGCTGGTGCTGGTGTAAATAATATTCCTGTCGAGCGATGTACAGAAAAAGGGATTGTAGTATTTAATACACCAGGAGCGAATGCCAATGCAGTAAAGGAACTTATTATCGCCAGCCTTATTATGTCTTCACGTAACATTATTAACGGTGTAAGCTGGACGAAAAATTTAGAGGGTGAAGAAGTACCGCAGCTTGTTGAATCAGGAAAAAAACAATTCGTTGGATCAGAAATTGCAGGGAAACGTCTAGGTGTAATTGGCCTCGGCGCAATCGGTGCTTTAGTTGCGAACGATGCGTTAGCTTTAGGGATGGACGTTGTCGGATATGATCCTTACATTTCAGTTGAAACAGCATGGCGCCTTTCTACACATGTACAAAGAGCATTTAGTTTAGATGAAATTTTCGCAACATGTGATTATATTACACTTCATATTCCTCTTACGAATCAAACGAAGGGAATTATTGGTGAACACGCTGTAGAGAAGATGAAAAAAGGTATGCGTTTATTCAATTTCTCTAGAGGAGAACTTGTAGATGAAAATGTTCTTCAAAAAGCGTTAGAAGAAGATGTTATTACGCATTACGTAACAGACTTCCCCAATGAAAATGTGATAAAGATGAAAAATGTAACAGCGACGCCTCACCTTGGTGCATCTACATCTGAATCAGAAGAAAATTGTGCAATCATGGCAGCGCGCCAATTACGTGAATATTTAGAGACAGGAAATATTCGTAATTCAGTAAACTATCCAAACGTCGAACTCCCTTATATCGGAAAGAAACGTATTACAATCATGCATCAAAACGTTCCGAACATGGTAGGACAAATTACAGGATGTTTAGCAGAACATCATATTAATATTGCGGATATGATTAATCGTAGTAAACATTCTTGGGCGTATACAATGATTGATATTGATAACGGAATTGATGATATAATAAAAGAGAACATTGTGGAAAATATAAGCAAAATTACAGGTGTTGTAGCCGTTCGAATGATTGTGTAAAGGAGAGAGGAAAACTTGGCAAAAATCCGACCGTTTCGGGCCATTCGTCCAGTAGAAGAAAAAGCAGCGGAAGTTGCAGCTTTACCGTATGACGTATTAAATAGTAAAGAGGCAAGAGAGGTTGTAAAAGGGAATCCGTATTCTTTCTTACACGTTGATAAAGCAGAAATTGATTTAGACCCGGCACTTTCACCGTACGATGATCGTGTATATGAAAAAGCGGGTGAAAATTTAAATCGATTTATACGAGAAGAAGTATTCATACAAGATGAAGAGCCATCACTGTACATTTATGAACTGACGATGGAAGGAAGAACGCAGTCAGGTCTTGTCGTTTGTACATCTATTGATGAGTATGAAGATGATACAATTAAAAAACATGAAAGAACGCGTCACGAAAAAGAATTAGATCGTATTCGTCACGTAGATGTGTGTGACGCAAATACGGGTCCTATCTTTTTAACGTATCGTACAAAAGAAGAGATAAAGCGTTTCATTGCCAGCTGGAAAGAAGAACATGCGCCAATCTATACATTTACAGCAGAAGATGGCGTGGAGCATGTTGCCTGGAAAATAGTTGATGAGGATGTAATTGCTACTTTAGTAAACTTATTTGAAGATATTTCTAATCTTTATATTGCAGATGGGCATCATCGCTCAGCATCAGCAGCAAAAGTAGGGCTCATGCGAAGAGAACAATATCCGAATTACACAGGAGAAGAAGAGTTTAATTTCTTCCTATCTGTATTATTCCCTCACGATGAATTATCCATTTGGGACTATAACCGAGTTGTAAAAGACTTAAACGGCTTATCAGAAGAACAGTTTTTAAAGCAAATCACGCAATACTTTTATGTAGAAGAAGCAACTGTTTCTCCGTATAAACCAAATGAGCCAAAAACATTTGGTATGTATGTAAACGAGAAATGGTATAGACTCACAGTGAAAGAGGAAACGTTTGATGCGAATGATCTCGTTAAAGGTTTAGATGTATCTATTCTGCAAGATCATTTATTAAGCCAAGTACTTGAAATACACGACCCGCGATCTGATTCACGCATTGACTTTGTCGGAGGAATCCGCGGATTAGAAGAACTAGAACGCCTTGTAAATAGCGGTGAATATAAAGCAGCGTTTTCATTATATCCGACATCAATGGAAGCTTTACTATCAATCGCAGACGCTGGAGAAATTATGCCGCCGAAGTCAACGTGGTTTGAACCGAAACTGCGTAGTGGGTTGTTTGTACATTCTTTAAAGTAAATATAGACTTCTTTAGATTGAAAAACCGAAATGATTATAGTTTCGGTTTTTCTTATTTTGACTCAGTTAACGTTACATGTTGATTTTCATGTTAAGATTGAAATATGTAACGACAGGTCGCTACAAAAAACGGAGGAAATACGATGAAAATGCAACTGCAAGAAAGTTTTTATGTTGAGTTGAAAAATGCAATTCGTTGTCATTATAACGAAATTATAACTAGTTGCGGTGTTGACACAATATATGGGTACTCCATATTAACAGACGATTGTGTCAATAGCATTGGACCAGTGGCTAATAAAGAAAGACTAATCAAAGTTAATAAGTCGGACCCTTTATACAATTATTATAGATACGGAGCTGTTGAGTGGAGCGAATGGGAAGATTTTGAAATGTTTGATGAAGTGCACAAAATTATCAAGAAATATCATGATATCGTCGAAGATGACTTTAACATACGAGTAAATACACTGTTGAAAGAAACGTTAAATGTGTTAATGGAACTTGAATTAGAAGGCTTGTTTGGAGACAGAGATGATAATCGATTTATTGTCATTTGTGTAACTGATTCATCGAACGAAATCATGATTGAATCAGCTCGATTGCTTAATACATTAAAGACATACGAAGAATATGCTTCAGAATTTGCATAAGAATGAATATAAGTAAAACTGCGCTCTATAAGAGGCGATTTTCATTTAATCAAAAGTCACAAATTAATAGTAACGATTCGTTGTGACGTAACTATTGAACAATTTGAGCCCGATGAAAAAAATCGTACAAAAATTATTGCGATGTTTATATGTAGGAATCAACTTGAAAAAGAAGTTATGCAGGGGAGTTTTTCTGGGATTATTCTTTAGTTAGTAGGAAAAGTAATGAATAGGTGGGGGGCACATGCCTCTCGGGCTTAGATTTTTAATTCCCCCCATAACGAAAATTTTATGCATTGCTGGATACTGATAATAAGACGTTATGTAATATACTCTGTTCTTTTCTTAGCTAATAGAAGAATAGTTGAATAAGCTTGTCAACAAAAAAAGGACATTCCTAGTATTACAAGAAATGTCCTTTCCACTAAATTATAGGATATTTTGCTAAAATTCAAACTCTAAAATTAGTTTACTAGTTTGACCTGTAAATTGATAATTATAGGACCCTCTCAGATTTTCTAAGTTACCAGTAGCTTTAATAATTGTTCCTGGGGAATTTAGATTTCCTTTATCGAATATTCCTTGCTCTATAGCTGTAAATGTTCCTTGTTGCCCCTTATAAATTCCTTCAAAGTGTAAAAATCCAGAAATTTTAGCAGTAGCCAAGTGACCATCATTTATATTTGAATCTAAATAATATAATAAATATTCAACAAAAGCTTTTCCTTTTAATTCACCATCAATTTCATATTCAACATGGGCAATATTAATAGGGAAATCTTTTCTAGTATCATCGATTAGTTTTTCATCCCATTTACTTACTGTAAATGTTACTTCCATACACGTAATCTCCCTCCAATTATATACTTTTAAAAAGTATCAATTCACAGTCATATCTCATAGGAGTGTTTTTATTTATTCCACGCCACTCTCTAAAATAGAGAAAGACCCATTTTCACAATCAATTTCTGCCATCGCACCGTAAGGTAAAATAAACTTCGGCTCGGTATGACCAAAATTTAAATTATAAAGAATCGGCAAATCTTCTAAGTTATGTTCTTTCATAACTTGCAGTATTTCGTGTTTATATTCTTCATAATACATTTCGTCTTTTGGTTTACCAAAAATGATACCTTTTGCTTTTTGGAGAATGCCTTGCGCTGCATAATTTCGTAACCAATACTTTATATAACTTGGTTCTGGATGATCTTCAGAAGTTTCAAAGAAGATAATACTATCCTCCCAATGTTTTTTCTCAGGCCAAAGTTCTGTTCCTTTTGCAAATTCCAATACTTCTATACAACCACCAATTAAGCGTCCTTGTAAGGTAGTAGAGCCTTGAAGTAGTTCATAGCCATTGTTTTGTTGCATCGTACGCCTTGTATCTTTATTTACCTCTATCCATTCTAAACGCTCACTCGTCCATTCATGAGCTGGTTGAATTTCGCCAATTGTCTCATTTGAAAAGAGAGTCCGATTTACCATTTCAACCGTATATGGATCCATCTCTATATTTTCGGCAAAATCAGTTAAAATTGCTGGACCGTAAAAAGAGGAAATTCCTGCTTTATGACAAAACAAGTGTGAAATGGTAACGTCAGAGTACCCCATAAAAATTTTCGGGTTTTCACGTATTACATTAAAATCTATATAAGGAAGTAAGCGAATGCTATCTTCACCGCCAATATTCGCAATAATTGCTTTCACGCGCGTATCCTTAAAAGCTGTCATTAAATCTTCCGCACGAGCCTGTGGGTTGTTATAAATGAATTCGCTACCTTTTAAACTATTTGGCATTGGGATAACGGTAAGACCGAAAACTTCTTCTAATCTTTTAACTCCTTGTTCATAACGCCATCTTATTTCAGAATCACCTGCGCCTCCCCATGAAGGACTTACTGTTGCTACGATATCACCTGGTTGTAATCTGTTTGGTTTTATTAACATGTTAACTCCACTCCTACATAATGTAATGGACTACGACTGTACAAACTGTAGCTTTGAAAAAATATGATGCATCACATTATTTTCTTCATCATCAATCTGTTTACCTGCTGGTATTCAAGAATTCAGTCTTAGTGTTGAATTGCACTTGAGAATTACAGTATGCAATATTGTGTGAGAAAGAGGGTTGCTATTTTCTGCAATCTGTAACTGTAATGATTATAAGTTGGTCGTATTCAATCCAAAAAATAAAATCATCATGAATGGAGAGGGGGATAGCTTTTCCTGAACAAGAAAGCTATTGCCTTTAGGCACTTGGGATGAAAGTGGGATTGGATCTGGAGTGGCACTAAAAATTGCAACGTTCGTGGTACTTTAAGTGTCTGAAGTATAGGGAGTTTCTTCGTTTTTTTTGTTGGGGTTTTTAGGGGAGTATTTTTTAATTATTAGATAGACAGATAAAATGAAAAATACACCTAATTACTAGGTGTATTTTTTAGATTTGAAAACCACATATGTATTGAAAATTTCTCTTGGGTAGAGTGTATCACAATAGAAATCATGTATATACATAATATTCGTTACATCGAATGGTTTCCTTGTAAATATATGAAAATGGTAAACTAAATAGATTTCAATTTGGGTAACTTAAATATCTGTACCATGTTCAGTGTTAGAGGGAGCCCCGCCAGTATGTCCATGAGCTTCAACTTTTGGAGCAGGGAAATGTGCATGCCCTTCTTGTTTAGGAGCTCCACCAGTGTCACCGATGTTTAATGCAGGAGCCCCGCCAGTATGGCCCTCAGAAAAAGAAGGAGCTGGAGGAGACGGGAAGTGAGTATGTCCAGCTTGATTTGTGAAACCTGCATTTAATCCAAATGCAGCAATACCCGTAAATGCAATACCTACAGCGATTTTACCAATTGTTCTTTTCATTTCTTTAACCCTCTTTCATTTGATTTTTTTGCTACTGTACTATTAAAAAAGTATAAACTTGCTTTCTCATGTTGTTGTTTGTTATAAAATGCAAGAGCTAGTTTTTCAAGATACTCAGAAACATAGATATATAAAGATTCTTTATTAAAGTATTCAATTCCTTCTAAAACAATCGGTTCAATTTTGTCTAATTCAGTTTGATTCGTGAAAGCTTCTAATATAGCAAAGTGATGTTTATGCTCTTCATTACCAAGTTCAGAAATAAGTTGTTTCCCTATTTTAATGTAGTGGTTTGCTTTGTCGATAAGTCCTAATTTTTCATGTTCTTGTGCAAGTAAGAATATAGCTTTGTAGTGAGATGGGATTTTTTCAACAACTTGTGTCAAGTGACGGATCGCTTCTTCAGAAAGATTCTGGCTAGCATATAGATGACCTAGATTACCGCGCACATACAATTGTAATGATTCTTCATTTAATTTTTGGAGAATATCTAACGCTTTGTTATAGCTTTCCTCAGCTTGTTCAAAATGTCCTACGTCTACATAAGAAGCACCAAGTACACTTAAACAGGATGAAATATTTCTTTCACATCCGTGTTGCGTTTCAAAAAATTCTAATGCTTTAGAAGCATTTACAATCGCAAAACTTGGTTGTTGTTGGTGACAATGATAAGCAGCATATCGGTAATAGAAATCAGCTTGTTCAATTTGACTATGTCCGGATAAAAGTGCCTGTGCTTTTAAGAAACATTCTTCTGCTTCTTGATAATGATTAATTGCTGCAAAATGAATCGCCTTATAATAATGATATAGATAAGATAAGTGTTTATCTTCTGGTTTTTCTTGGTCTTCTATGATTTGAAAACTATCTTTCGTGATTGATAGTCCATCTGTCAGAGCTGTATGTCGGAATTGGAGTAATGCGTAATATAAGTGATAAAGTGGAATTGTTTCTGTTTCTTTCAAAAGCATTTCTTCATGTTCTTTTTTAGCTTCTTGAAACTGAATTTGTGCTTCCTTAACGTTTTGCGTTAAGATTGCATGGTACCAAGCTTCTAAATGTTTTGTTGTATATGTATGTCCCTTCAATGAAATGTTCATATTAGCCCCCTTGTATATTTTTTTATATAATTGTAACTATAATGGTAACACGATTGAAAGTAATTATATGGAATTTATTGTTGATAAAAAATATTCAGAATTATATAGGTCGGTAAAACCTGTCAGTCCATGTGTTTTTATGAAGAAAAGGACACAATTGACTATAGAATCTTAATGAAATGATGCCACATGCACAATGCTGAAATAAAAGTTGAGAAAGTATGCATGAGGTGTGAATAGGGTAAGAAGGTAAAAATCCTAGCTACAATAGCTAGGATTTTTGTGTTAAATAGTCTCACCGTGAGCTTCTTGTTTCGGAGCAGGGAAATGCTCGTGCCCTTCAAGCTTCGGAGCAGGAGTATCGCCTACATTTAAAGCAGGAGCGCCAGTATTACCATGCGCTTCTAACGTAGGAGCAAAGAAGTCAGCGTGACTCTCTTTTTTAGGAGTCATTCCTTCTCCATGAGTATTTGTATAAGAAGGTGCCCAAGTATCTCCTTTATTGTATGATGAAATAGGAGGTCTGCCATGATCATAAGCAGGAGCGCCACCGTCGCCTCTATTATAAGAAGGAGCCCAAATGTCGCCATGTGAATCTAATTTCGAGCTTAAATCAGCATGTGTCTCTAGTTTAGGAGCAGCGAAATCAGCATGGCTTTCTAATTTCGGAGAAAAAGTTTCACCGTGCTCAGCTTTTACAACGCCACCGTCCCCAATATTTACACCAAAAAGACCAAAGCTAAACACTGATAACCCTACAACAGCTGTACTAATTTTTCTTTTCAATCTATCTCTCTCCTTTTGCTATGGTTTTCCATTTTGTCTAAACGTGGTAGATAAAATGAAATAAATCGTAAAAAATTACCAATTATATTACGATATACGAATAATTCTGTGTAATATTTTGTAAAACCTCCTTGAAATTTGAATTTTAAAAAATAAAATTCGACATCGTTCATTTTTCGATTAGTTGAACAGATTTTAATCGAGCTTCTATAAAGGTATTTGCTAACCTTAGGACCGAAAGCAGTTCGTAATTTCTTTATACCGTGCTCATAAGGTTATTTTAGCTTTGAATTAAATTAACTATTATAATTCGAGAATTTAGCCCTCTTGCTGTATATTTAAAAGTTACAGTATGCAACATTGCATAAGAAAGAGGGTTGCTATTTTACATAACCTGTAACTATAATAGTTACAGGTTGGTCGTATCCAATCAAAAAAATAAAATCATCATGAATGGAGATGTTTCATAATGGGTATGAAAAAAATAATTTTAGCAGGTGCTTTAGGTATCGCAGCATTATCAGGAACAAATTTACCAGGATTAGAAGTAACAAAAGCGAGTGCAGCTTCTATTGAATCGAACTTCTTGACGTTAGAAGGACGAGTAGTAGAAGTAGATAACGGTGTAATTGTTGTGAAATCTAAGCAATACGAAGAACCTGTTAGTGTATACATGGATACTTTCTCAAATGTGAAAGTAGGAGATGAGGTTAAAGCTACTGGATCTATGATGCGTAATTTTACGGAATATATGGTTGCAACTGCAATTGAAAATACAACAAACAAGTTAGGCATGCACATGAAAGAAGATGGTTCTCCTGATTACGTGATTGGGGAAGTATCAAAAGTAGGAACGATGGAAGATGGGGGAGAAGGTTCTACTAAATATGTCGTAGTGGAGTATCCATCGCTAAACGGGAAAAAAGTTATTATTGATGTTTTCTTAACGAAGGGACAAGTGTTTCATACGGGTGAGAAAGTAAAAATTGATATGAAGTATGTGGGCTGGGGTGGAAGTTCTATTAACTGGAACACAACGGACAATATTGAAAAAGTTCATGAGGTAAAGAGCAACGTTGAAAATAATGATGATGTTTGGATTTGGTCTTAATTAGAATTCTGTAATTAACAAATATATCCCTTAGTACCCAGCAAATTGTCATACACATGATCATTTGCTGGGTACTTTTTGTTTATTTTTACATCATTGTATCTATAATAATTTTTAAAATGCGGGTATACAGTTGAATCGAATAAACCCATATAGACAAGTATTTTATCCTATTGCTTATGCATTGATTTTATTCAAAATTGAGACTCTATTGGTCGTAAATAATAGATAATTTTGTTTTACTGTTCTGATTAAAATCCGGTCTGTTGTAGCGTATGCTGTTCCAACTCGGATTACGTTTTCTTCTTCTACACCAGCATAGGTTTCATCTTCTGTAACTTCAATAATTTCACTTAATGGAATTTGAATCTTAGCTAGTTGCCATGAAATAATTAATTCTCCATCTGTTTTTTTGATATCGATACCTAGCATGTTACCAAAACCTTCCTGTATTAAAATATGGCTATTAATTTTATTATACAGATTTAAAGGGTTTATTTCTATTGTGAAGTTTGATTTTTCAATTTTTTCACAAGGTATCGTACTACGAACAAAAAAGGGTATCCACTAGCACCTGCAATCTTCCTGAAATGAAGACGATCTTTTTTATTTTGTGAATTTTTGAGAATAAGAGATTTTTGATTAGAATATGATGTTTAAATCGGAGCGAATTTAAAAAATATAATAATGAAAGAGGTGTTTATATATGGAGCAAGATGAGAATTATTTACGAGCTAAAAAAAGGGTGGAGAATTTAAAAGCGTTTTACATTCATTTAACGGTTTATATACTAGTGAACGTAATGCTTTTTATTATAAATATAATCTCTGATTCCAGTAAATTGTGGTTTTTATATCCACTTGCAGGTTGGGGAATCGGTATCGTTATACATGGTTTGACAACTTTTCCAGTTGGGATATTCGGAAAAGAGTGGGAAGAACGAAAGATTAAAGAATATATGGAGAAAGATAAGTAAATTTATTTCTGGAATGTATGAATATAAATCTCTGTGATAACATGTTTGATGCGAAGTCTATTCTATAGCTTCGCCTATTTGTTTTGTATTCGAAGTTTGTACGAGTGAGTGTTCATATTCATTTTTTAGCATCAACTGCATGTGAAATCAAAACTTTACTTGTAGTACATAATAAATACAGTTGTTTTACTTTTTAAATTACATGTGGATATAGGATAAAGTTGTTTTATCATCCTATATTAAAATAAAAATAAACCACTGTTCGATTTGAATATTCCACGATATAATGGTGAGAGTTTATGACAGAATAAATATTTACATAAGAAGTGAGGTACTGTATGAAAAAAAGAACGACAGACATTATTTTTATTATTATTGGTGCATTTCTTTTTGCGTTAGGTGTCAATTTGTTTGTTATCCCGAACGAGTTTGGTGAGGGTGGAGTAACTGGTATCACGATTATTACGTATTATTTATTTGAATGGTCACCAGGCTTAGTTAACTTAATTTTAAATGCGATTTTGTTAATAGCTGGTTATAAATTTTTAAATAAGATTACAACAATTTATACGATTATCGCTGTAGTTACGAACTCGCTATTTCTTCATTTGACAGAAGGTTGGACGATTACTTCGGATGAAATGCTTGTAAATGCCATTTTCGGAGGAATATTTATTGGGTGCGGGATTGGTCTTATTATTCGAGTTGGCGGAACAACAGCAGGTACTACCATTTTAGCAAGGATGACGCATAAATATTTAGGATGGAGCATTAGCTATGGTTTATTGTTCTTCGATTTAATCGTTGCGTTTTCATCTTATTTCATCATTGGTGCAGAAAAACTGATGATAACAATTATTATGCTATATGTAGCAACAAAAGTGATGGAGTTTGTAATTGAAGGTTTAAATCCGAAGAAAGCCATTACGATTATTTCTGATAACCCGAATGAAATTGCCGGGAAGGTAACTACCTTAATGGGCAGAGGGGTTACTGTGTACTCAGGTCATGGCTATTACACGAAAACTCCGAAGGAAATTCTTTATGTTGTTATTAATAAGCAAGAAGTAGTCAAGCTAAAACGGATTGTTCAAACTACAGATCCGGCTGCGTTCATTGCTATACACGATGTTCGTGACGTATTTGGAGAAGGATTCGTTGATATTTCTAAAGCATAGAAATTACTTTTCATTAAAATAATCTTAATACTAAAACGTAAGAATCTATTTTGAATAATCTTTTTTCAAAATAGATTCTTTTTATTTATCTTAAAATGTTGGTTTGTTTTTCTTTTTCTTGCAAAAAAACCAATTGTTTCTTAATGTAAGAAATGTAGAAGGATGAACAAGAGAGGGTTTAATGAAGATGATACATATTTTATTAGCTGATGATGATAAGCATATTAGAGAGTTGTTACATTACCATTTACAAAAAGAGGGGTTTACAGTTTTTGAAGCAGAAGATGGAAAGGTAGCGCAAGACGTATTAGAGAAAGAGAATATTCACCTTGCGATCGTAGACATTATGATGCCGTTTGTTGATGGCTATACGTTATGTGAAGAAATCCGGAAGTATCATGATATACCGGTTATTTTATTAACTGCGAAAGATCAGTTAGTTGATAAAGAAAAAGGATTCATTTCTGGTACGGACGATTATATTGTAAAACCATTTGAGCCAGCTGAGGTCATTTTCCGTATGAAAGCTTTATTGCGCCGTTATCAAATGCTGAGTGCTGATATGATTACGCTGCACGGAACGACTATTGATCGAAAAGGGTTTGAAGTGAAGTGTAACGGTCAAACGATTCTGCTTCCATTAAAAGAATTTGAGTTGTTATCGCAACTGGCTAGTTATCCTGGAAGGACATTTTCAAGAGAAGAACTAATTGAATTAGTATGGGGAATGGATTTTGAAGGAGACGAACGAACGGTTGACGTCCATGTGAAGCGACTGAGAGATCGTTTTTCAAAACGAACAGATGATTTTCAAATTACGACAGTACGCGGACTTGGTTATAAGTTGGAGTTGAAATAAAATGAAATCACTATACTCTAGATTTGTTTTTATGACGGTTGGAATCATGTTACTTAGCAGTATTATCGGTTTTTTATTAACGAATGTGTACTATCAAGTGAAGTTAAAACCGTACAATAGTGAAAAGATTTTAATGTATGCGGAAGAAGTTAAAGCGTTATATGAAAAGCAAAGTGAAGAAAACAAAGAGGCGTACTTACAGTCTATCGCGAAATTAGGATATGAAATATATATTGTCGATGATCAAAAGAATGGAAAGCGTATTGGCAATGCGTTTCGTAAGACTTCTATTAGCGATGATACTGTTCATAAAGTGTTGCAAGGGGAAACGTTTAACGGCGTTTCTACATATCCAACACGCCTCTTTATTACGGGGTTTTTCGATAATGAATTAATTAATAGTGTCGGTGTGCCGGTAAAACACGGTGATAAACAGTACGCTTTATTCATTCGTCCTGACATTCAGCAACAATTTGGTGAGATGCGAATTTTTCTAGCGGTATTACTAGGGTTTATCGTTTTATTAAGTATTATTTTTATTGCGATTGCAGCAGGTTATATCGTTCGTCCCATTCGTACATTTACGAAAGCGACGCAAAAGATTGCAAGTGGTGAATATGATATCGAATTAGATGGAAATCGAAAAGATGAAATTGGTATATTAGCAACTAATTTTCAAAAGATGACGAAAAGTATTAAAGAATTAGATGAGATGAGACAAGAATTTGTTTCTAACGTTTCTCACGAATTCCAATCGCCGCTTTCTTCTATTCAAGGGTTCTCAAAAACGTTACAGTCAGAAGAGATGAGTGGGGAAGAAAGAAACCATTACTTGCAAATTATTGAGGGCGAAAGTAAGCGAATGTCTAGTTTATGTAAACAGTTACTTACGCTCGCTTCTTTAGATAAAGAAGAAAAAGTATTACAAATAAAAGAATTCAATCTACAAAAGCAAATTAAAGACGTCATTTTTATGCTCGAATGGAAATGGCGTGAAAAAGATATCGCCGTTGAATTTGATGTGCCGGATATTACAATACAAGGCGATGAAAACTTACTTCATCAAGTATGGAGTAATATTTTTACGAATAGCATTAAGTTTTCAAACGACGCTGGAACGATTGAATTTGTTGTAGAAGAATTAGAATCAAGTGTGATGATCTCTATATCAGACAACGGAATTGGTATGGAAAAAGAAGAAATGGACCGTATATTTGATCGTTTTTACAAAGTAGATACTGCAAGAGCGAGAAACGTAGAAGGTAGTGGCTTAGGATTAGCAATCGTGCAGAAAATTGTGGAACTGCATAACGGAAAAGTTTCAGTGTATAGTACGAAAGGGGAAGGGACGACTGTTCAGGTGGAGCTTCCGAAATAGATGAAAGAGGCTGCTACGGAAGGGCCTCTTCTTTTTTGGTTTCTAGTATACGTGTAAAGTGAAAAAATGTGAGTCATTGTCATTACATAATCGGACGAGTTTGTGGAGTGAGCTCAGGAGGAAGTTTATTTAAACATGTAGAATCTCTACAGAGTTATAAGGGTTGTATTAAAACTTGAACCGTGTAGGGAGGAAATTACTTTGAAACGAATTGACTTGTTATTAAACGTACTAGATTCAACATTCGATAAAGAGAGTTGGTATGCACCGTTTAAACATGCTATAGAAGGACTTACAGCCGAACAGGCTACGTGGAAACCATCTGGTGAGGCAACGAATACCATTTGGGAGAGCGTTAATCATCTCATTTATTACAAAGAGAGGCTTGCTGCAAACTTAGAAGGCCGTGAATGGAAACACAATCTGGACGGTAATGACACCTTTTATCTTACTGAGCAATCCAATGATGATGAGGAATGGAAGAAAGTTGTTGAACGTTCTGAAAATGCTCAGCGTAATTTAAGACATGTATTGAGTGCAATTTCTGAAAAAGAGCTTGAACAAAATTCACTTGAGGGGAAATTACTAGATATCATGCTTCATGATGCTTATCATACAGGCCAAATTATTCAATTAAGGAAAATGCAGGGGTCTTGGCCATCAAATCGTTAATTGAACGTTTTAGTTGGTGCTATTGTTATATTTTTAGTGAAGTATTTTATATCCAAAATTAAATAACTACATTTTAACCCCGTCCCAAATCTAGAACGGGGTTATGTTTGTTCCTGCTATAAAGCTGTACCTTTCCCGCGCTCTTCCCTAAAATGAACTCCAAAAGTATCCGCTGTAATTTCATCAGCTTTCGGCAATGCTCGTAATTTTGGATGAAGTAGCCATACGAGAGAAATAAATAAAATACCGATGCTAGCGAGCGCGAAAATGAGTTGGCTACTAAATACATTTGCGGCGTATCCGCCAATTAAAGAACCAAGCGGCATAGCAATTGTGCCCATACTGCGCATAACTGAGTTGATGCGTCCAATATATTGATTTGGAATTACAATTTGACTAATTGTCGCAAATAATATGTTGGTCGCACCAATTGGAATCCAAGCTATGCCGAATAAGAAAATAGATAGCCATTGAAACGGTACGATCGTAGAGAGAAACCAAAAGATAGCACCAGTCGCAAAGCCAATAATAGAGACACGGCCAACATTACGTTTACCAACCCATGAACTGAATAATGCTCCAATAAAACTGCCGGCTGATATAGCGGCTAAAAAGAAGCCATATGATTTCACGCCTCCTAAAGAATCAGCGAAAGAAGGGAGTATCGCCATCGTCATACCGATTGAAAAATTAGCGACTACTGAACCGATTAAGAATACGCCCATTAATGAACGGAAGACGATCGAAAAACCTTCTTTTAAATCAGTGAAATATTGTTTAGTTGATAGCGATGTATTGGTTTCTGCTTGCTTTGGCATTTTTAGTGAAAAGAACAAAAGGGCAGTAATCGCGAATGTAATAGAGTCAATTACATATAAAGTGATTGCGCCAAGTAGTGCTACTAATATGCCAGAAATCGTCGTGCAAATTAAATCAATGCCTTGATACGCAAATGAAAAGAGTGAATTTCCTTTTAATAGTTGTGTTTTATGAAGTAGAAGTGGTAAAGCTTTTGATTGTGCGGGATAGGCGAATTGTTCGATAAAGGCTACGATGGGCATGATGATGAGTAGTAGTTGAACTGTTAATAGATCGAAGTAGTGTGTAATAGGAATGATTAAAATAAGAATGCATTGCAAAACTTGTGTGATGACGAGGGTGTTTTTGATTGACCATCTATCAACGAATGGACCGGTAAGAAATTGAAGTGTAGAAGGTAATAACGTAAGAAAACCAGCTAATCCAGAATAAAAAGGATTACCACTCAGCTTGTATACGAGCCACATCGCGGCTACATAATACAAGCTATCTCCTATGTTTGTAAAAATTCTCCCTAAAAATAATAAGAGGAAATTCCGGTTTTTTAATATGTCCATTTAATCTACTCCTTTATAAAAAAATTATTCGGTAAAATAAATTTGACCGTTAGTGTAAAAAAAATCGTATTACGATTTTTCTTCTTTTTTCACAAAGCGCTGCATTGCTCGTTCATCGATTTGTAGTGCAGTAGTAGAAATGTAATAAGATTTACTATTTGGATCTTTATCTGCGTCTTTTGCAATCTCATTTAATTCAGCCATTAATTCATGAAACTTTTTCACCCATACTTGAAATTGTTCTGGCGTTGCATCAAACTCCCAGCAAGACGAAACGTAATTCCACTCAGCTGGATCTTCGCTTACTTTTCGTAATGTAAAAGCTTCTTCTGGTGCAGCGAGAATATGGCTTTTCGTTCTTTCTGTCATTTGTAAAAAGATTTGGCGACCTGATTCACTTAATATTTCTAAATGAGGTAATAGTTCAGCAGCAGGGGTAAAACCTCTAGCGACAGATTGATAAAACTTTTGAACGATGCCATTCTTTTCTTCTGTATAAACAATTTCTATAAAACCATTCTTCTCTAATTCTTTTAAATGATAATGAATTTTAGCCCTTGAAATGCCGAATTTTTCAGATAGTAGTTGTCCTGTATAAGGTCGTTCGCATAGACGCATCATCATTTCGACACGTAGTGGATCGCTTATTGCTTTTAGTTGGCTATAAGTAGTTAGTGTTAACATGGGCTTCAAAATGATCAACTCCTCAAATAAAATTACTCGGTCAATATTATTTGACTGAATTGTATCAAGGATTCAAATTATTTTCAATACTTTCTGAAAATTTAATCTTATCCTCTGTAATCTTCTGTTCATATTCCGTTCATATTTCTTTTTTATGATGAGTGCATAGAAAGAAAGAGGAAGGAGCGAGCGAAATGTTTTTAGCTCTGCGTGAATTAAAACAATCAAAATTAAGATACGGATTAATCGGACTGATTATGGTGTTATTATCATTTTTAGTTCTTGTTATTTCAGGATTAGCAAATGGATTATCATATGATAATGCTTCATCGATTCAAAATATGGAGGCAAATAAGTTCGTCTTAGCAGATGATGCGGAAAATAAATTACTTCGTTCACAAATTAAGAAAGACGATGTAGATAACGTAGTCAATCAAGTAGGCGAGAAAGAGGCGGTACCGTTTCGTGTGAAAGTTTCAACGTATGAAAAGAAAGACAGTTCGAAAAAAGTGGATGTTGCTATTTTCTCAAGTGAACGCGATTCATTTTTAGAACCGAAAATTGTAAAAGGTGAGAAATTAGGTACAGCAAACAACGAAATGGTTGCTGATGAATCAATTAAAGAAAAAGGAATCGATATTGGAGATACAATTATCGATCCTGTTTCAAAGAAAGAATTTAAAATCGTTGGATTTACGAAAGATCAAATGTTTAGCCATACACCAGTCGTTTATGTAAATGAAGACGTATGGGGTGCTATTTCACAACCAAACCAAAAAGATTATAGTGCAATTGCGCTGAATACAGATAAAGACATTAAAAATGCACATGTTATCGACAAAAAAGAAGTATTACAAAGTATTCCAGGATTTAAAGAAGAGCAAGGAACATTAACGATGATTATTGCGTTCTTACTTGTTATCGCTGCGTTACTAATCGGTGTATTCTTCTACGTCATTACACTGCAAAAAACACAGCAATTAGGTGTATTAAAAGCAATCGGTACAAAGAACTCTTATTTAGCAAATAGCTTAGTCGTACAGGCGTTATTCTTATCAGTTGTGGCGATGGTAATCAGCATTGTTCTTGTACAAGGATTAGAACAAATTTTACCAGCAGGTATGCCGTTCTTATTAACAACACCGATGATTGCACAATATGCAGCAATCTTTATCGTCATTAGTATTTTAGGAACACTGATTTCGTTATATCAAGTATTAAAAGTTGATGCATTAGAAGCAATTGGAGGCGGGATGTAATGACTTCATTATTAAAATTAGACAAAGTAAGTAAAGTGTACGGAGAAGGGAATACGGAAGTAACAGCCCTTCATCCGATGTCGCTTGATGTGAAAGCTGGAGAGTTTATCGGAATCGTCGGTCCTTCGGGATCAGGGAAAAGTACATTATTATCAATCGCGGGTGCTTTATTATCACCATCAAAAGGGGATATTTACATTCGTGAGCAAAATATTACGAAGTTATCAGAAAAGGAAATGACAGACATTCGTTTGAAAAAAATCGGTTTCATTTTCCAATTCGCAAATCTTGTTCCATATTTAAATGTAAAAGAACAATTACTTTACATTGCTAAGCTGAAAAAAGAAAACAAACAAGAATCTGAAAAGCGCGCGGATCACTTATTAGCAGCATTTGGATTAGGAGAAAGAAAAAATCATTATCCAAATCAACTATCTGGTGGAGAAAAACAAAGGGTAGCAATCGCTCGCGCGTTCATGAACAACCCAGATTTAATATTAGCGGATGAACCAACGGCAAGCTTAGACTCAAAACGCGCACGTGAAGTTGTAGAAATGATGAAACGTGAAGTGAAAGAAAGTCAAAAAGCAGCAATTATGATTACGCATGATGAAAGAATGCTTGATGTATGTGATCGTATATTGACGCTTAGAGATGGGAAGTTAATATAAAGAAAAAGGACAATCGCACATAAATGTGCGGTTGTCCTTTTTATAAAATATAGTTATAAGGGCCTTATTTTGAGAATAACGCTTTAATTTTATTTCGTGTTACTAATAAAACGCCGCCTAAGACAGATAACATACCTAAAGCCATATTGTTTGATTGCTCACTACCAGCGTTAGGAAGTTCTCTAGTGTTATTGTTTGTGTTTGTAGTACCAGTCTTTGTTTCAGTTTGTTTCGATTGAGATACTTCATTAATTTTGTTATCTACATTTTGCTTCGTTGTATGTACCTCAGCTAATTTGTCATCAATTTTTTTCTCAGTATGTTTAAAGTCGTTAATTTTAATATCTAAGTCTTGTTTTTTCTTTGTTAAATCGTCTGAAACAGTTTGTTTCGCTTGTTTCATTTCGTTAATTTTATTTAGTAAATCTTGTCTAGTTTCTTGTAATTCAGCTAGTTTGTTTTTTACATCTTGTTTAGCTAGTTCTAAGTTAGCGGAAAGACTATCTAAATTACCTTT
Organism: Bacillus sp. M5A3_1b; assembly: GCF_053345335.1. Taxonomy (NCBI): domain Bacteria; kingdom Bacillati; phylum Bacillota; class Bacilli; order Caryophanales; family Bacillaceae; genus Bacillus; species Bacillus sp. M5A3_1b. Next base: position 198,968 of record NZ_JBKEZY010000006.1, read on the forward strand.
AATTTTCTTAAGTTCCTCTAACGTGTTCCCAGTATTCGGCTTATTTTCTTTTAGTTCAGCAAGTTTGTCCTCAGCAGTTTGTTTTGCTTTCTTTAACTCAGCTAATTTTTCATCTACCTGTTTTTTAACTTCCTTAAGTTCATTAACCTTTTGATCGATATTTTCTTTATGTTGTTTAATTTCATTCACTTTTTCATCGACAGTTTGTTTATGTTCTTTAATCTCATTAACCTTATTATCGATATTTTGCTTATGTTCTTTCACTTCAGCAACTTTATCTTCTACTTGTTTTTTATGCTCTTTAATTTCAGCGATTTTATCTTCGGCGATTTGCTTGTCTTGCTGAAGTTTTGCATCTAACTCTTGTTTACGTTGTTTCATTTCGTTAATTTTTTCATCAGCAACTTGTTTACGCTCATGTAGTTCATTAACCTTCGTATCAACATTTTCCTTAACTTGGTTAAGTTCATTCAACTTTTGATTCACGTTTTCTTTGTGTTGCTGCAATTTCGCATCTAACTCTTGTCTATGTTGCTTAATTTCAGCTAATCGATCTCCCGTACTTTGCTGAGGAGTAGCATCAGTTACTTCTGCATGAGCAGAGTTTGCGCCAGCAATCATTGCTAAAGCTAGTGTAGACGCAGCGATTGTTTGTTTTGTTTTCATATTTTTATACCTCTTTTCTTTCATATGCATGAACTGTTTTGTGTAAAATTGAGCATATAGAAGTAGATTATCTTATCATTATATACCATGTACGATGTCTAGAGGAAGTATTTGCATAATAATCTATCATTATGTAATACTTATAGTCTATTATTTTTGGGTAGGGGAGAGATCTTTAGCTAGATGAACAATTTCTTCTATAGTAGAGTTTACATCCTTACGATTACGAATAACAAACAAATAATCAGCCTCGTTTTCTATAGGATTTACCACATCTTCGTGAAGTGATTCAGACTGTTGTCGATCGAGTACTTCTTTAAAACTAGAATAACCACCTCTAAAAATATTGGTACTTCGCGTGCTTCGAGCTACTCTTTCGTAAAGGACATCATCTGGAATATCAAAATGAACGAGTATGCGTACATAGTCATCTTTCTGAAACAATTCATTGAGTAAATACATCCTGCCGTTTCGACTTCTATTTGAGTTGCAAATAATAAGGTGTAAACTCGTATGTTCTTTTGCATAATCAACAATGAATTTCGAAAGACCGTGCTTAAATGTATTAGTGCCTTCATCCGGCTGTAATTTTTCGTAATGTGTGTTGATAAATTCAGCTTGGTTATCTTGATCCATAACGAAAGAGTTGGGTAACTCTTTTTCTAGTTCTTTAGCAAATGTAGTTTTTCCACTGTGTGTTTTTCCTACGGTAATGATCACTAATCGTTTCATATTGGCCTCCATATGTATTGTTATCATTTGGGATATTCGGTGTGAATCGACAATTTTCCTGCCAGAGAATATACAAAGTTTCGGAGTGCTAGTAGGCTGAAAACTTGACAAAAAAACTTATTTATGCTATAATTTACCAATGTGAAAATAAAGTGTATAATAGGGTTCTCCTGGCCAGGGGAACCCTATTTTTGTTGTGAAAATGAAGGAGAGTGTATGTGCGTGAAACAAGGTGAAGCAAGTGTAACGTCGTTAGTATCAGCATTCGGAAGGGCGTATCATAGTGAATTTGATCGTCCTAAAATCTTTGATGATTATGTAGCTAAAGATTTTATTTCACAAAAAGAACGTAACGATATTGAAACGAATATGGTTCAAGGGATCCGTTTTTTCAATACAGACATTGCTGAGCGGTTTCGAGATAATCCGAAAGAAATATTAAAATGGATTACACAAGTTCAATTATCACCAACACCTTTGGCACGCGCAGCATATTGTGAAAGAGTATTACTACATGAAATTGCATTAGGTGCAAAGCAATACATCATACTCGGTGCGGGCTTAGACACATTTAGTTTTAGACATCGAGAATTAGAAAATAAAATTGAAATATTTGAAGTGGATCACCCTTATACGCAAGCGTTTAAAATACAAAGAGTGAAAGAAATAGAGTATGAAATTCCAAACAACCTTCATTTTATTTCGATGGATTTCACTAAAGATTTCTCGAAGCAAAAATTAGTAAATGAAGGATTTGAAAATAAAAAGACTTTCTTTAGCCTATTAGGTGTTACGTACTATTTAACGAAGGAGGAGCTTTCTAGTTTAATAAAAAATTTATTCGAGATGGTTCCAGAGGGGAGCTCTATCGTATTCGATTATCCGGATGAAAACTTATTTACAGAAAAGGGACTGTCCAATCGAGTTGAAAATATGGTAAAAATGGCTGCAGTAGGTGGAGAACCGATGAAATCGTGTTTTTCGTATACCGAAATGGAAGCACTGTTAGAGAAGGCGGGCTTACTCATTTATGAGCATTTATCGCCAGAAGACATAAATACATTATATTTTGAAGGACGAAACGATTATTTAAAAGCTTTTGAGACGGTACATTATGTGCATGCGGTGAAGAAGTAGAGGCTTAGTAGGCATGGGGAGGAATCTCTGTGTCTTTTTTTGTGGGAGAACAAGGGGGAAATATTAACTAGGAAGGGAAATTCGATAATGTAAAGAATATGAAGTATGAATGTAATAAATTAAGTAGTATGCTAAAGGAGAACGTAATGTACACAATTGGACAAGTCGCGAAATTTTTAGGTGTATCTAGGGATACTTTGAAGTTTTATGAGGAAAAGGATTTGGTCAAGCCGAAGCAAAATGTTGAAAATGGATATAGAAAATATAATCATTTTGATATATATGATATAACAACGGTCAATTTCTATAGGGAAATGGATATCGAAATAAAAAAAATTCAGGAATTAAGAAAAAGTAAGAGTATAGAGGGAATAAAATCATTGTTGGAAGAGAAAGAACAAGAAGTTTTAGAGGAGATAGAATATAAAAAGCTTCTTTTAAAAAAGGTTCAAATTGTACAAGAAGATTGTGAAAAAATAAAGAAATTTTTAGGGGAATACGTAATAAAAGAAATGAAACCTTTAGAAGTAAAAGGAGAAATAGAGCATTTTACTGCGTATGATGAATATGAATCTTTGAAAAAGAATACGGATAGTTTAAAAAAAGCAGTTACTTTAACATCTTTACGAAGAGTTATAAGTTTTAATAAAGAAGGTATTATAGAAGATAAATTTATAATCGTAAGAAAAGTAGAAGACTTTGATAAAGAATTAGAAGGGGAAATTCTATCGCATCCAAAATGTATTTATACAGTTATTGAAGATGGAAGATGGTCAACTGGTGGAAAAAGTATTGATTATAATGTGGAATCCAGTTTAAGAAAAGCAGCGATAGAACAAGGGTATGAACTTTTTGGTCTAGTGTATATAAATATATTACTTACCACATATGAAGAGGAACTTGAACGTATATTTTTAGAAATTTATGCACCTGTAAAATAATGCAGACATGTATTGACCTGTGAGTAACCCCCAGGTTTAAGCTGAAAGTATCTGTAAATATAAATACTATTATGTTTACGAAATACTTAGTTTGAAATGGGGATTGTGCATGAATAGAGAAAAGAAACTAACAAAACCAGTAGCGAGTTTTATTGTATTAACCAATATCATTTTTTTGCCGCTTTTCTTGCTTGTAGGTGCTATAAGTATGTTGGAATTTCCTACATGGATTTTTGATGTAATGTTTTGTATATCGTCTTGGTCCTCAACTTTTGCTTTTGCCGTACTATTTAAAAAAATCTATCCAGGGCAGAGCTTTATACAATTTGTAAAAGACAAGTTCAAAAATAAACTTAAAGTTTCTGTAATACTTGTTGTGAGTGTGATTCAAACTTTCATATTTTTAATGATTTTATTTGTCGTGTCTAAAAATAGTGAAGTAGACTCTATTTTTACTGTCACTTCACGGGGAATGCTAATCTATTTCTTTGTTAAAAACTTTCTTGCGGGGCCATTGGGAGAAGAGATAGGATGGAGAGGTTTTGCACAAATTGAACTCCAAAAGAGGTATTCACCATTAATAGCTTCGCTAATTATAGGGTTTTGGTGGGGAATGTGGCACCTACCTATTTGGTTTACTACAGGATTTGTAGGCATGGACCTAATTAAATATATTCTATTTTTTATGATCTCTATCATATCTATAAAAATCGTTATGACTGCATTTTATAATTTAAATCAGAATTTAATTATCCCAATCATCATTCATCAATTTTTTAATTTCTTTATTGGGATTATAAAAGGAAACTTAAACGATTTAATTATGTATAACGCGATTTTTTATTTAGTAGTTGCAGTTTTTCTGATTATTATAAATCCAAAGAGGGCTCTGTATGGAGCGGAAGATATAAATAGCAGGAATGGAAAGTATTATAGGACATAGTGATGCATTTATGAAAGACAAGGAAAGCAAATTTAGTGATGGTAGATATGTTTGTTTTATGCAGTATCACTTAAAGCTCCGCCAATTTAATTATATAAATTATTTTTTTATGGAAACAAAAAGGGAAAAGAAGATGTTGAAATGAGTTGTATGTACACTCCATATGTGTATATTTGCTGCTCAATAAACGATCCTCTCACGTAAGTTTATACCACATTTTCACTTTTATTTACAAAAAATACTATTAAATATTTTCGGATAATTGTTATAATATAATTAAATTGTTATAAAAGTTTTTTTCTAGAGTATGTATTTGAAGAATTCTCATGCAAAAAGAGCAAGTTCTCAAGTAGAGAGCTTGCTCTTTTTTGAAGAGAAATATGATTAGAAGTACATAAGGGGATAGCAGGATTTTATAAAAATACTTTCTGTATGTATCCACAACAATGTTTAGATGTATCTGATTTTTAAATTTATAAAAAGATTAAGAGGCGATAGAGAATGAAAAGGTATATTAGTATAAAAGGAATTGGCACATATCTTCCAAAACGAAAGGTAGATTCTTTTGAAATAGATCGTATGCTACATGTGCCAGAAGGCTGGACATTAAAAAAAGCTGGGGTAAAAACAAGATATTTTGTTGATGGGGAAACGTCTTCTTATATGGGGGCAGAAGCTGCAAAAAAAGCTGTAGAAGATGCGAAGTTAACTTGGGATGATATCGATTGTATTATTTGCGGAAGCGGAACGATTCAACAAGCGATTCCTTCTACAGCATCACTTATTCAAGAACAGCTCGGGCTACAGCATTCTGGTATTCCATGTTTTGATATCAATTCAACATGTCTAAGTTTCATAACAGCACTTGATACAATTTCTTACGCAATGGAATGCGGGAGATACAAAAATGTTGTTATTATTTCTTCTGAAATTTCTTCTGTTGGATTAAATTGGGGACAAAATGAAAGCAGTATTTTATTCGGTGACGGTGCGGCAGCTGTTGTTATAACAAAAGGCGATCATACATCTTCTATTATTGCTTCCCATATGGAAACATATAGCTCTGGTGCGCATTTATCAGAAATTCGTGGCGGTGGAACGATGATTCATCCTCGCGAGTATAGTGAGGAACGAAAAGAAGACTTCTTGTTCGATATGAATGGAAGAGCCATTTTTAAACTATCTTCTAAGTATTTGTTGAAGTTTATTGACAGGCTACTTATGGATACTGGTTATACGCTAGCCGATATTGATTTAATTGTTCCTCACCAAGCAAGTGGACCAGCTATGAGACTCATTCGTAAAAAATTAGGGGTTGATGAAGAACGCTTTATGACCATTTTTGAAGACTACGGTAATATGATTTCCGCATCTATTCCAGTCGCTCTTTTCGAGGCGATTAAGCAAAAGAAAGTGCAACGTGGAAATAAAATACTACTATTAGGTACTTCTGCAGGACTTTCAATCGGGGGCATCCTTCTTGAATACTAAGAAAACAGTATTAATTACAGGGGCACGTGCACCAGCAACTCTGCATGTATGCAGACTGTTTCATAACGCTGGACATACCGTTATTATTGCAGATAGTATTCCGTATCCATTAAGTAAAGTTTCAAAGAGTACGGATTACTTTTATGAAATTCCTTCTCCAAAGTGGAAAACAAAAGAAAGTATCCGTGCGCTACTATCCATTATTAAACGTCACAATGTGGATTTGCTTATTCCTACTTGTGAAGAAGTGTTTTATATATCTAAATATAGAGAAGAATTAAGCGCATTTTGCCATGTATTAGTAGATGATTTTCAAAAGCTATCATTACTGCATAATAAGTGGGAATTTATTCAGTTCGTAGCGAATTTAGGGTGGCAAGTACCTGCAACATATAGAATAGATGATGAAGAAGCGATACGTTCAATGATGCACAAAACGCCAGCTCATACTCCTTTTGTACGAAAGCCGATTTTCTCCCGTTTTTCTGATAAAGTGGAATTTATTACAAAAGAGGATGCTCTAAAAGAAAGCATGATAGATAAGTCGAATTATATTATGCAAGAGTTTATACGAGGAACGCAGCATTGTTCTTACAGTATCGCACAATCTGGGGAAGTATTAGCTCACGCTACGTATAAAACGGAATTTACGGCAGGCTTAGGTGCTACCATTGCGTTTCAGCATATGAATCAACCTAAAATTGATCAGTTTGTGAGACATATTGTAAAAGAGCTAAATTTCTCAGGACAAATTGCTTTTGATTTTATCGTTACAGAGGATGGAGATGTGATTCCGATTGAATGTAATCCACGTACTACAAGTGGATTACATTTATTCGATGAGGAAATATTGCCGGCCTTCTTTCATGAAAAGGTAAACAATACACTCATTCCAAGACCAAACTCTGAGTGTGCAATTCGGTTAGCGATGCTTCTATATGGATTTCCTTATTTAAAAAGTAAACAAAAACGTAAGCGATGGTTAAAAGTTCTATGCTCTTATCCAGATATCGTTTATCGCCACAATGATTGGAAACCATTTTTTTATCAGTTTTTTAGCATGTATAAATTGTGGCGTGAAAGTTATAAACAGGAACGGACTATTTTAGAACAAACAACATATGACATATCGTGGGATGGTGAAGATTTATGAAAATGCTAGTAACTGGTGGAACGGGCTTTCTAGGACAAAAACTCGCCTTTCGACTGAAAAATATGGGCCATGAAGTAACGGCAACGGGAAGAAATAAAACAATCGGTAAGGTATTAGAACAAAATGGAATTGAGTTTGTTCATTGTCCTCTTGAAGACAGGGATCGTGTGCTACAAGTTTGTAAAGGTAAAGATTACATCTTTCATAGCGGCGCACTTTCTTCCCCTTGGGGCAAATATGAAGATTTTTATAATGCGAATGTGTTAGGAACGAAACATATTATCGAGGGGTGTCAAAAGTACAGTATAAAACGCCTGATCCACGTATCAACACCAAGTATTTATTTCTATTATGATGAGCGACAAAATGTAGTTGAAAACGCGAAACTTCCTGATACATTTGTAAATCATTATGCAACAACGAAGCACATGGCTGAACAAGCTATTGATCAAGCTTTCGCGCATGGTTTACCAGTTATCACAATACGCCCGCGCGCTTTATTCGGACCAGGAGATAATGCGATTCTTCCGCGTCTTATTAAAGTATGTGAAAAGGGTGCTTTACCGAGAATTGGTACTGAAGATGTTCTTGTTGATATTACGTATGTTGAGAATGTTGTAGATGCTTTACTTCTTTGTATGCATTCCCCAAAACATACATTAGGGCAAAAGTACAATATAACAAATGACGAGCGTGTAAATTTATATGAGGTTATAGAAAATGTAATGAAGCGTCTTGATAAGGAAGTAAAATATAAAAAAATTTCCTACAAAACCGCTTTTTCACTAGCTGCTATACTAGAAGGAATCTCAAAAACTATTTTATTCGGAAAAGAACCTATTCTCACAAAATATACTGTTAGTGTCCTTTCAAAAAGCCAGACATTAAATATTGATAAAGCTAAAGAAGAACTAGAATATGCTCCAAAGATCAGTATAGAAGAAGGAATTACAAAATTTGTAGACTGGTGGAAAATACAATGAAAATCAAATCTTTAAAGCTATATGATACAGGATATTGCACACATCCAGAAAAAATTGCATACTCCAAGGGCAGTTGGAAACAAATATGCTTTCCTGCTACAGTAGGGTTACTCGAGCATCCAGTATTAGGATATATTTTATTTGATACTGGATATGCGGGACATTTTAAAGAGGCGACAAAAAAATTCCCTTACTCTGTATATGCAAAACTTACGCCTGTTCATTTTACGGAAGAGCAATCTATTAAAGAGCAACTTCTTCTTGATGGTATTCAGCCAGAAGAAATTAAATATATTATTCTATCTCATTTTCATGGCGATCATACAGCTGGTTTACCTGACTTTCCAAAAGCGAAAATATTAACCTTCGCAAAAGCTTATGAGGATATTAAAAAGAGAAGTAAATTTGGTGCTCTATTAAAAGGGTGTCTAAAAGATACACTGCCGGTGGATTTAGAGAAGAGGATGTCATTCATTGATCAAACTCCACCGCAAAACTTACCTTCTACATATGGAAAGTTTGAAGAGGGGTATGATGTATTTGATGATGGCTCATTATTTGCTGTTGACTTAACAGGACATGCAATTGGTCAATTTGGTATATTCGTCCATTTGCAGAGTAATAAAATTGTTTTTCTTTGTGCAGACGCAGTGTGGCTAAGTAAAACGTATCAAAACCTTGTATTTCCTAGTAAGATTGCCAACCTTTTAACGAGCGATCCAAAATCTTACCGAAAGAATATTGAGAAGTTACACCATTTATCACAAACATCACCTGAGATTGAAATTGTACCAACTCATTGTGAACATACATGGGATAAAATTAAAGCAGGGGTGTACTATGAATAAACTACGAATTCTCAAGCAATACTTGAAAACAAAATATGGCTCGAGATTTTCAAATCGTAAACAGTTGGAACAGTTTCATAAACAACAAATAGAAAAACATCTTTTGTTTACGATAGAGGCGTCTCCTTTTTATCGCCAATTATATACGCCGTTTTCAAATGAAATTCAAAAGGGGAATTTGGCTGCGCTTCCTATTATTGATAAAGAAGTAATGATGGAACATTTTGATACATTAAATACAGCCCATATTTCAAAGGAAGAAGCGTTTCATGTAGCATTTGAAGCAGAAAAGACCCGGAATTTCTCACCAACCATTCGTAATATAACTGTCGGTTTATCATCAGGTACTAGTGGAAATCGTGGGGTTTTTCTCGTTTCTGAGGAAGAACAAACGTTGTGGGCTGGCTCGATTATTGGAAAGGTGCTTCCTTCTAGCATTCTACATAAACACACGATTGCTTTTTTCTTACGTGCAAATAGCAATTTATACGAAGCGACAAAAAATAAGCGAATCTCATTTCATTTTTTTGATTTACTAGATTCGTTTCAGCAGCATATCACGCGATTAAATGAAATACAGCCCTCTATTTTAATTGCACCCCCGTCTATGTTACGGAACATTGCTGACTGGCAGCAAGAAGGACTCATTACGATTTGTCCTAAGAAAATTATCTCTGTAGCAGAAGTGCTTGAAGATATTGATAGAGAGTTTATTTGTGCAACTTTTAAGCAAACAGTACACCAAGTTTACCAATGTACAGAAGGTTTTCTTGCTACCACCTGCAAGCAGGGGACGTTACACATTAATGAAGATCTCGTTCATATTGAAAAAGAATACTTAGATCAAGAGAAAGGGATATTCGTTCCCATTATTACTGATTTCATGAGGAAAACACAGCCGATTATACGCTATCGTCTCAATGACATATTAATTGAGAAGAAAACGCCGTGCAGCTGTGGTTCACCTTTTTTAGCGCTAGAACGAATTGATGGTCGATGTGACGATATATTTATTGGAATAAGTGAATTGGATAATAAAGAAATATCTATTTTTCCAGATTTCATTAGAAGAGCAATTTTGTTTGCATCTAGTGATATTCAAGAATTTAAAGTAATACAGCATAGCGTAGACAAAATTGAAATTAAACTTAAAGCACTACCTGAAAATCTGGAATTATGTAAATCAAATGTAATGAAAGAGTTACATACACTATGGTCTACTAAAAAGTGTGCGATACCACATTTTTTCTTTTCCCATTACGATATTCAAGTATATGATAAAAAATTAAAAAGAATAGAAAGTCTTGTAAGGCGTGGTGAACATAAATGATTCAGTTACACGATGTTCATTCCTTGCATAGCATTGATTGGGAATCAAAAAAAGATGGGGCATATGTGCGAGATAGTTTCCTGCCTCTTTTTCAAAAGGGCGTTACAGCATGTATTGAAAATGTTAACACGGAGCTCTTTCTATTAGAAATCGATGATCTCATCTTGCCAGTTACTCTTAATAACGCAGAGTTCGAAAATTCATATGTATGTTCTCCTTATACACATTACGTATCTTATGCGTTAGAAGAGCTATGGGAGTTGAAAAAACCGTGGCTAGAGAAGCTATTAACCTATCCGATTCATCTTATGGGAAGTTGGCTACGACAAACGAATATTAATAAAGTAATTGTCGTAAATAATTGGATGCTTTCAACAAACCTTTATCACTCTATCAACGAACGACAAATCGAACAAATTACAAATCTATTTGTTGAGAAATTTCCAGAGCATACAATTTTATTTCGCTCTTTAAATAATGCATTATATCCTGTAACGACAGAAGCACTATCTACAGTAGGTTACAAGAAAATTATGTCTCGTTCTATATACTTATTTGATCCGAAACACTATAAAAAAATGAATCGAAAAAAACGAAAAGACTTATTAAACGATAAAAGCTTATTAGAGAAAAGCAATTATGAAATCATTACGAATGAAGAATTAACAAAGGAGGATATTTTACAAATTTCCCATTTATACAACCAACTATATATCGAAAAATATTCCGCCCATAACCCAATGTTTACACCCGCTTATTTATGGAATGCTCTTCAGCATCGTTTATTTGAGATAAAGGCCATAAAAAAAGGGGATACAATTGATGGTGTTATTGCTTATTTTATTCGGGATGGAGTTATGACAACGCCGATCCTTGGCTATAATACAAACTCTGACCAGCAACAAGGTTTATACCGTATACTTTCCCTCCTTATTACAATGGATTCTATCGAAAAAGATTTAATTTGCCATTGTAGTGCTGGGGCTGGAGAGTTCAAACGAAATCGTGGTGCAACACAGGAGATTGAATACAGTTATGTATATAACGATCATCTACCACCTAGCCAACAAAAGGTATGGAAAGTATTAATGTGGATATTAAATACATATATAGAACCGATGGCAAAAAAACATCGCTTTTAAACAAAAAGACTTTTAGGATTGCTTGTTACCTGGAACTCTTTATTTAAGTGTAGCTGCACTACCTATGTTATGGGGTTTATATAGTATATTTTTAATAATTTATTTTATATGTATCGTTTGGATGAAAGAGAGAAGTGCTTAAAAGAGTAGTTCTCTTTTTTCAGTTTTTGAAACGGAAATGAAAGGGTGAGAGGTGTAGTGAAGCAGAGATTATCGAAATTAGCAGATGTACTAGTCAATCATTAAATTAGAAGTAATAAAAAACAATGTATGAAACGAAAAGATTTAACATCAAAATTTACATTTATGTAATGTTAAAAGCTATAAAGCTAGATTGGCGTAAATCGCTAATTGTGGTTTGCAAAAAACGACAAAATCTCTTAAAAAACACTTAACTTTTAACGTCATCTATCTTTACAATCCCTCCCTATAATGTGAATTGGACAAGCACCTAAGAGCAAGCAGAACATGTCAGTTTATACATTCTATTATTAGGGGGAGAATTTGTATGAAAAAGGCAGTTGCTTCGTTAGCTGTTATGGCGGCATTATTACCGACATTTTCAGTACATGCGGAAGGGAAAGAGCAAACCCGAAAATCAGCTACAACTTTTAACGTTATTAGTGATATTCAAGGGGATTTAGGAGACTTTGATCATGTGTTAAAAGATATGAACAAAGTGACGCCACTTTCTAGAGCGCTTATTATGAATGGGGATATAACGCCAACGGGACAACAATCACAATACGATGATGTGAAGCGTGTGTTAAACAAAAATAAGCACCCAGAAAATGTATGGTCAACTGTTGGGAATCATGAGTTTTACGCTGGTAAATGGACAGCTGATGGAAAGCTCTCTCAAAATACATGGCCAAATGGTGTAACGGAAGAAACGCTATTTAACCGCTACTTACAATTTAGCGGGCAAGAAAAGGTATATCATAAAAAAGAATTAGACGGTTATCCGCTTTTATTTTTAGGAACTGAAAAATATATGAAATACCACGATTCAAAAATGTGGGATGAAGTATTTATGAGTGATGAGCAATTAGGTTGGTTAAAACAAAATTTAGAAGAGTACAGTCAAAAAGATAAAAATAAGCCAATCTTCATTTTCTCTCATCACGTTTTACCTGATACAGTATCTGGATCGAGACAATCACCGTATTTAAATGACTATTTAAACGTGGATAAATTGTACGATATATTAAAAGACTATCCGCAAGTTGTTTTCTTCACGAGTCATACGCATTGGGATTTAAACTTACCAGACTGGGCTGGTAAAAAGAAAATTGCAGGCGGAGATGAAAAAGGATTTACAGTTGTAAATACGGGTGGGATTGAAACAGGCTGGATGTCAGCTGGACCAAATGGCGGAGAGAAGACTGCTCCAGATGGATATTCATTTAAACAAGGATTACAAGTGAAAGCATATGGTAACGATGTAATGGTAACAGCTTACGATTATAAACGTGATAAGGATATAAAGAAGCTATTAATTAGTGATGCGAAAGTCGCACAAATGGCACCAAATGTAACAGCTGACGATAGTAAAAATGTAATTGTCGGTGCAACGGAATATATGGAGTACTCTGTAGAAGGAACGAGTGAGTGGAATACGTATAATCCAGGAAACCCACCAAAATTTGATGGGAACAAGACTGTATACGTACGCCATAAAGGTGAAATGAATTTAGAGCCAGGATTAACACAGCTTCTTCGGTTTTCGGCAAATAAGTGATTAGTAAGGGCCTACTTTTTAATAAGTGGGCTCTTTTGTGTTGTCGTTTTTTATCGGTAAGTCGATATATTTCAAGTTATGGACGATATATTTGAAAAAATCGTTCATATAAACTTCATGTACCGAAATAAAGTGAAAGTTATTAATGTAATTTCACGTACCGTATTGAGGTTAAAATTATTAATACAATTCCATTCACAAAAACCAAATTCCAACACATTTTTCACCCAGAAAGATGACTTCAACATTTTTACATGTAATAATAGTATCGTTACATACATTGTGAAAGAAGTACAAAAGGAGCGTTATTAATGAATTTAGCTAAATTCCCGAGAAAAAAATATACAGAGTCATATACTCCAATTGAAAAATTAAACAATTTTTCTGAAGCACTTGGTGGGCCGACTATTTATTTTAAACGAGATGATTTACTTGGTTTAACAGCTGGTGGTAATAAGACGAGAAAGTTAGAGTTTCTAGTTGCAGATGCACAGGCAAAAGGTGCAGATACGTTAATTACAGCTGGTGGTATTCAGTCAAATCATTGCCGTCTAACACTTGCAGCTGCGGTAAAAGAAAAAATGAAATGTATTCTTGTATTAGAAGAAGGGCTTGAGCCAGAAGAGAAGCCAGACTTTAACGGAAACTATTTCTTATATCATTTACTAGGTGCTGAAAATGTAATTGTTGTACCAAACGGAGCAGATCTTATGGAAGAGATGCATAAAGTAGCGAAAGAAGTAAGTGAAAAAGGTAATACACCATATGTCATACCAGTTGGTGGATCAAATCCTACTGGTGCAATGGGATACGTTGCTTGTGCGCAAGAAATTATGGCACAATCATTTGACCAAGGAATTGATTTCAGTACAGTTGTTTGTGTAAGTGGTAGTGCTGGTATGCACGCTGGTTTAATTACTGGTTTTGCTGGAACACAAAGTCACATTCCTGTAATCGGAATCAACGTAAGTAGAGGAAAAGCAGAACAAGAAGAGAAAGTAGCAAAACTTGTAGAGGAAACGTCAGCTCACGTTGGTATTCCGAACTTTATCCCGCGCGAAGCTGTTACATGCTTTGATGAATATGTAGGACCAGGTTACGCGTTACCAACACCAGAAATGGTGGAAGCAGTTCAATTACTTGCGAAAACTGAAGGTATTTTACTCGATCCAGTATATACAGGTAAAGCAGTAGCGGGACTAATCGACTTAATTAAAAAAGGTACATTTAATAAAGAAGACAACATTTTATTCGTACATTCAGGTGGTTCACCAGCGTTATATGCGAATACATCTTTATTTGCGTAAGTGTAAAAAAGCATTGGGTATCCAATGCTTTTTTGTTATATACTGGAATTATTATGAAATGAGAAGGGAGATTATATGAGTTCAAATGTAAAATGAATCATATATACGGTACTTAGCATTTCTATGTTACTAATTTTATTTGTGGCTTATGGAGTTTATTTATATTTCAATTAAGTGAAATGGTAACCAAACCAAAGGAAAAATAAAATAATTGCGATGTTAAATAGAGTAAAACATAAACCGATAATGGCTAAAGTTTTTTTCTCAGATTGGCTGCAAAAAGAGATGACCGCTAATAGAATCGCTATAACAGCGGAAGCTAATATGAAGTAGGCGAAAGGCACGACATATTCTACTCCAACTCTGTCTAAAATAGGTGAGAATAGAAAGAGATTAATAGTAACGAATATACTTACAATGAGAAACGTATAACTTTTCCAAGTGTATGTTTGTAACTGCATGGAACGATACTCCTTTCTCTTTATTATTTATATTTTTAAGTTTAAATTAATTACCTTTATTTTACAAATTAAAATATTTTGTATTGAAAAAAGGGTATGGATATGAAAATTAGAAATTGGTCTCTAGTCTTTATTGCGATCTGTATACTCATAATAACCGGCTGTTCAAATATATCAGGCAATGAAGATCAAAGAATCCAAGTGCAAAAACATATTGGTGATAATGAATATGAAGATTTTAAGGTAGTGAAAGATAATAATGAAGTGTTGCAAGTAAAGAAAATATTAAATGATATTACTTTTGAAAATAAAAAAGTGGAAATGTCTCGTCCAGCTGATTATCACTTTATTTTTCAATTTAAAAATCCGAAAATAGAGGCGAAAGCTGTGTCGTATCAAATTTGGGTAAGCCCTAATAAGGATAAAATAGAAATCAAGAAGGGGGATAATCGGTACGCTCAATTAGAAGGGAAACATGCAGCCACTTTGTTTCAGATTGTTACAGGGGAGAAACTAGTTGAATAAACGTATATAGGGTTATAGGAACTCAGCTCGTATTTTTCATTTTGGAGATAATTAGTATTCAACAAAAATAGCTATCTTTTTATATTGGAATAAATATTGAGAATCGGATAAAATGGAAATTGGACATTGACTTGATGAGCATGAGGTGCTCCGCTTATAAGCAGATTAATGAACATTAAGGTGTCCATTAATCCGCCATTGAATAATAATGCTAGGAAATATATTGTTTTTACAAAGATTCGATGTTATGTTTAATTTTCTCAATATAATATTTTCCTTATATAGGAGTGGCTATTTGAAGAAGTTAATATTATTAGTTTTATTAGCTACATGCTGTCTCACCATTGCAGGATGTTCTAATAATAGGATTACACCAAAGAATGATTCTAAAACTTCAACACCTGAAAAGGTTAATCGTATTAATAAAGCGTGGTACAAACATATATAATAGTTTTAAAGAAACTTGAAATTGTTGATGATAAAGGTCATAAGGTGAAATTTGTTAGGCCGATAGTAGAGGCTGTGAAACCGGGTAAAAAGCGGGAAGCATAGCTCGCATTTAAATTAATAAAATATTCACACAAAAGAGTCTACATGTAGGCCATTTTTTGTGGATATTTTTCATAGATAAAAGACATTCTAATGTGCCTGCCTCTAACTTTAACCTTCTAAAAATTATTTTACTAGGTTAAAATGTTTATAGAGAGTATCGCCCTTCAAAATTCAGTGAATGTGAGGGGCTCATAATAACTCGATTGGTGTGGGCCTTTTTCACTTTATCTACCATCTTTATATATCTTTCTATTAAAAAATCTAACTTTAATCGATTAAATGAAATGAAATCTGTTAAAAATAATGAAATTTCAGGAAAAATAAGGTACACTATTCAATGGTTTTGGTTTAAAATCGATTGACGTTAATGTATACGGGGGAAAGATTGATGAACAACAATACAGTAAATGAATCTGTTGAAGAAGTTGGGAAAAAACGGGTAAGATCAAAAAAACGCTTTACAAATTGGAAGCTAATCGTAGCGGGTGGCGGTTTCATTGCACTTCTTATTGGAGGAATGAGCTATTATCAAGCAACTCACTTCAATTCGAATGTTACGATTAACGATACAAAAGTCGGTGGTTTGAGCGCTGATCAGGCAATACAGGAATTAAAAACATCTGGACTAGCAAACAAAGTCTATATTGATCAACAACAAATTTTAGATGAACAAGATACAAAAACGGAACTGACGGAAAAAGACTTGCCACAAGTTAAGAAGCTATTAAAAAGTCAGTGGACATTTTTCCCTTCCACAAAGGAAAAAGATTATTCATTGCTACCGAAAGAAGCGGATCAGTATCGTAGTGAAACGATGAAAAAACTTGTAGAAGAAAAGCTTGTCTCTATGAATGAAAAATTAAAAGCGCCTCAAGATGCTATGGCTAAGCTCGAACAAGGAAAAGTTGTTATTGCGAAGAGCGTTGATGGAAAACAGTATGACGTTACGAATCTACTAAAAGATTACGACAAGCAGAAGCATAAAAGCGAAATTCATCTAAAGTCTGCATACATACAGCCTATTAAAGAAGACGATCCGATTATTAAAAAAGAAGAGAAAGCATTACAAAATCTTCTTACGCAGTCTGTTGATTATAAAGTGCAGGATGAAGTGTATTCATTAAAAGCGAAAGATTTAATTCAAAATGCTACTATGTCAAAGGATATGAAAGTAACAATCGATGCGAGCGAAATTAAGAATAAGGTTGCTGAAATTAATAAGGCTAAATCTACATTACATAAAGACTTCGCTTTTAAAACACATTCTGGCTCGGTTATTTCAGTAAAGGGACAAGGATACGGCTGGGCACTAGATGTGGAAAAAGAAACAAAACAAGTTCAACAAGCATTTGAAAAAGGCGAAAAATCGCTTTCTGCTTCTAATATTCACGGGAATGGTTGGGAGAAGGAAGGGATCGGCTATAAAACAACATCGAATAATGGCATCGGAGACACATATGCAGAAGTTTCCATTGCAGATCAACAAATTTGGATTTATAAAGATGGGAAATTAGTTGTCACAACAAATGTAGTAACTGGTAAACATAGCACGAGTGAAGATACATCACCAGGTGTGTGGTACGTTCTATATAAACGAACACCATACACGCTTAAAGGAAGTGCAGTAGGTAAAGCTGATTATGCAGTTAAAGTAGATTACTGGGTTCCATTCACAAATAGCGGTCAAGGATTCCATGATGCAGGCTGGCGAAAAGACTGGGGAAATAATGCTTATTTAACAGGAGGATCAGGCGGGTGTGTAAACCTTCTTCCTAACGTTGCAAAAACTGTGTATGATAGTTTGAACACATATGATCCAGTTATTGTTTACTAATAGCTATGTATTAAGACCATAAACGAATAAACAAAGCAAGAAATCTTACTTGATGTATATGAAAAAAAACCTCTTGAATTCGCATGCAAATTCAAGAGGTTTTTTTGTTTGAAAACAAGAGTTCATTGCTTATAAGAAACAAAGTAGAAAGAGATTGAGATGAAGAAACAGGTATTCAAATAGTCAATAAAATTGACATTGAATATCATTTTCACTTATTATAGAATCATTGCATTTAATTAGACATGACTTTTTTATTAATATAATAGATTTTTAATAAGGTGTCCCATTAAAGAATTTAAACGTAGGAAAGGGTAATATAAAAATGAACTGGAAAAAAGGCGGATTATGGATCATTATTTTTTTCATTGTAAAAGGTACGATTTCTACACTGTTAATCGTTACAGGTGCTAAATATTTTAATTTATCATTTATGCAACTTTTCGCACTAGTACTGATCTTATTACTGATTTCTCTCATAAGCCGAAAATTGCTGTATAAACATAAACAAAACAAAAAGCAAAAAGAGCTAAATATATAATAAAACCCCAGAGACCTTTGGATTTCTGGGGTTTTATTTCGATAGTTTTTTCTACATGTATATCAACTTAACAGAAAAGGTTGTCCAAAATGATAAAATCGATGTTGTTTAAAATGCGTCGGTTACTTTTATATAAGGATTGAAGAATCTTTATTCTGGGGCTACAAACATTTATAAATTATGCTCTTTTTTCCATTGGTAGTTTAAATGTAAACGTACTGCCTTCTCCTAATTTACTTTCAACCGTAATTTCTCCTCCGTGTAGTTCGACAATCCATTTTACCATCGACAATCCTAAACCTGTGTTTCCGGTGCTTGAAGATGTTCGTGCTGCGTCAACTCGATAGAAGCGGTCCCATATTTTCGTAATATGTTGCTCACTGATGCCTATGCCATTATCGGAGACTTTACCTATTATGTTGGTTCCATCGCGGAACAATTGCATATTCACGGTGCCGTTCGCTTTGCTATAAGCAATCGCATTCGTTAGTAAATTCATTAATAAACGCATCATCAATGTTTGATCTGCTTTCATAAACAGGTCTTCCTCTATATGAGTTATTATATCAATCGAAGATTCTTGAACCATTAATGAAAGCTCTTCTACAACGATTTCCGTTAATTCACTCATATTGATACATTCAAATTGGAAAGTGTTATGGTTTTCTTGGTCAGCTCTTGCTAATAATAAGAGTTGTGAGATTAGCGCGGACATTTTACGTGATTGCTTTAAAATTACTTCTAACGATTCTTCCATTTCTTTCGGATTATTCCTCAGCGATAAAGCGTATTCGCATTGTGAAATAATAACAGATGTTGGTGTTCTTAATTCATGAGATGCGTCAGATGTAAATTGTTTTTCACTTTCAAATGATGTTTCCAATCGCTCAAACATTTTGTCAAAGGTTTGTGCCAAATGATACATTTCGTCTTTCGGTGAACCTTGTAAACGAATTCTCTTGGAAAGGTCTTTACCATCACCAATTTTACTAGCTGAATCACTCATTTGTTGCACAGGTCGAAACGCTCTTTGCGTAATAAAATATCCTCCCACTGCGGCAATGAGAATAAGTAATGGAAATGAGATGAGTGTTACCACGATAAGCGTATTCATCGTTGATGATAATTGATTCATGGTCATAATTCCACGAACCCAGACTTGCTCATCGCCGCCTGCATTATGGAGAAAATCATATACAATCCATTCTTTATTACCGTCTGTAATGGTTTGTATTTCATCGGATTTAAGCGATATCTTTTTATTAAAGCTTGTTGGACTATTTCCTGCCAGCAGCTCACCTTGTTTATTATAAATAATGATATTTACTCCATCTTCTAAGGGTTCAAAATCATCGTCCATCTTTAATTGTCCATGCTTATATTCAATATCTTCCATGCTTTCTTTTACTGTGCTCTTCAATTGATCTTTCATATTAAAAAGCAAAACTTTATCTGAAGAAGTTAAAATAAAAGCTAACACGAGTGCCATAATAATTACAATTAGCCCTGTATACCACAGGGTTACTTTCATTTTGATTGATAGTCTTTTCATGATTCTACTCGCAATACGTAACCAGTTCCTCGTATTGTATGAATTAACTTCGTTTCAAACTGGCTATCAATTTTTTTACGAAGATAGCGGACGTAAACATCAATAATATTCGAGCCACCTTCATAGTCGTAATTCCACACATGTTGCTCAATTTTATCTCGTGTCAACACAACTTCTTTATTGCGAATCATATATTCTAAAATAGCAAATTCTTTACTGGAAAGAGTGATAACTTGGCCTCCTCTTGTTACTTTATGCATATTGCAATCTACCACTAGGTCAGCGATTTCAAACACATTAGATGTGTTTCCTGTATTTCTTCGCATTAACACTCGAATTCTTGCTAGTAGTTCGTCAAAAGCAAACGGCTTTACTAAATAATCGTCCGCACCTAAGTCGAGTCCTGTTACGCGATCATCAATTGTATCTTTAGCTGTAAGAAGCAAGACAGGAGTTGTATTATTATCCGCGCGTAACCTTTGTAATACTTGTAAACCATCTATTACAGGAATCATAATGTCAAGCACAATCAAATCGTAGGTAGCCATGTTTATATAATCTAAGGCATCTTCGCCATTCCCACATGCATCGACACTATAATGTTCTGCATTTAATCGTTTTACTAATATATTTTGTAAGTCTTGTTCATCTTCGACAATAAGAACTCGCATTAACATTCTCCTTTTCTTCTTATTAATATGTATCACTATAATTCCAAAACATTAAAGAAAGATTAGAAACTATTTAATTATATCATTTTATTTTTTTTGTACATTAATCTTCCTTTAATGTTTATTCAGTAATATAAAGGCAAGGATAAGGTGCACATGTAAAGGGAGGAAAACAGAATGAGAAAGTGGATGTTGATTGGAGCAATGTCTTGTTTATTCTTAACAGCTTGTTCTACTCAAGCTGATAACAATACAGAAGTACAACAACTGAAAGTGGAAAATGATAAATTGCAAAAAGAAAGTTCTCAACTACAACAAGAACTACACAAAACAGGGCCTGCTGTGAATGATACGAAGCAAATACAAGATTTTAAAAACGAAGTCACATCTATCGTTGAAAAGGCAAATAACACGAAACCAGTTGGAGCTAAAGAAGAAAACTTAAATACGTACTTAACAGCAAAAAAAGAAATTGATCAATTAGATGACAATATAGATCTATCTGATAATCAGCTTGAAGCAGATTATCGTGCTGGAACGATAACTGTTGAACAATATGAAACGCAAGAAAGAGAACACGATATACTAGAAGATCAATTAGAGCAAGCAGAAAATGCACTTGAAGCAAGATTCGGAATAGATGATTAATCATGAAGGAGTGGATGAAAATGTTAAAACATAAAAAGAAAATAATTATAAGTGTAATTGCTATTTTAGTAAGTGGTATTGCTATTGTTGGTGGATATTATGGCATGGGTTACAATTATGCCAAAAAGAACGAAAACTATACAGAGAAACAAGTTCGTGAAATTGCTTTAGCTCATACAAATGGAGAAATTATTAATGTGAAAAAAGAATTCGAATTAGAAGATGACAAATTAGCGCAATCTACATTTGAATATGAAGTGGAAATCAAAACACCTGATAATCTGTTAAATAGTTTAAAAGTTAGTGCTAGAACAGGTACAATAGAAATCGATAATGAGGATTAAAAAAATATCGCATATTTGAAAAAACTCCTAACAAAATTTGTTAGGAGTTTTTTCATGTTTATACTCTACTATTTTAAAAGGGGGACCGCTACAACACAAGCTAATATTTTGATGTCCCCAAAAACAAAAATTTAATCTTTTCACAGTTAGTTGTCTATGAGAATTGAGTTCATTTTATTGTGTTTGGATATTCGCTTTTCTTAGCATGATGGCAATGTGGTTCTACCCCTTATAAATGTTACAAAAATCTTTTAAATAGCTCTAACTTGCACAATGCTTCCCGTTAATATAATACGCTGATTCTGTGAAAACCGTAAATACAACCTCTACTTCTGGAAGTCCAAAATCCATTACATATGTAGTAATGGCCTTGGCAAATCGATCACGAATTTCCTGTCCGCGCTCGAACCATTTCACTTCAATAAGAGGAAACGCTTCTATTTCTTCTCCATTGAATACAAACGTAGAACTTAGTAGTTCCAACGTAAAATTATCCGTACCACACTCACAAATCTCTGCGAGTTCTTCTACTAATGGCTTGCTTATGCGTTTTAATTGTTCAGTAGTAATTCCACGAAATACAACATGTGGCATATGAATCCCTCCGTTAAATAGCTTTATATTTGCTCACATCATAACACAATTTATTTTACTGCACTAACATCTATTGGTACATTTCAATGACATTCTTAAGAATGATCATATGTTATTGAATCAATACATGTATTGTAACTATTTAAAACATTTGAGAGCTCAGTAATTGGGTAAATAAAAAAAGCCTTATCATTCTCCCTGTAAGGAGGCATGAGGGGAGGACTCTGTTAGGAAAGGGATAGTGCGCTTATATATTTTAAAAAGAAAAGACACCCTAAGGTGCCTTCCTTCGACTTGATAACCACTTTAATTTTAATAACATTGGATTCCCATCCGAATACTATTTTACTATGTTAAGTAATGTTGGTCATTGAGAAAGTCAAATACGTAGTGTTCATATATAGTGACACCTAGGAGGATGCAAGATGTAATACAGTTTTTTATTTATCCAACAACAAAAAAGAATCCTAAAACCGTGCCGGGATAGGAATGTATAAAAAAATGCATAGATCGATAGAACAAAGAAAGGAGGTTCCCTTGTAAGGAGAAGATGCCTCCTTGTCCTTGCTACTGATAATGATGCGTTATGTTAACTGCATATGTATAGAGTATACAGTCAAAAAAGTACAATACATCGCTTCTTCTAAATGGTACAATTAGGGAAAAAGGGGTGGGAGAATATGTATGATTATAAATTTGTGAAAGTCGAAATTGATGGATGGAAAGGGCAACCCAAAGAAGATTATAAGCGTATTATTATAGAACATGCTGAGGATGGTTGGGAATTTGTTCAAGTCCTTACGCTAACACTCGCAGGATATACGACTTCTTTGGAGATTATCTTCAAACGAACCAAAGAACTTCTTTAAAAAACGAAAGAGGTTTGCCTTAACTAACATACAAAAATAACTGGGATATTTTAGGATCTAATTGTTCTCGATTTAACTTATAAGACAAATAAGCTAATATTAATCAACTTCCGATATCGATAATTATGTAAATCATCTGTCCACATGGACAGATGATTTTATTTTTCGGCATAGCATAGATTATTTTGAAAAATGCTGACGGTATCCTAGGGAGCATAAAAAGCAACAAAATATTAAACTTTAGAAGTTGAATAAAGGATTATTAAAAAAGTATATGGAGCCAGATACTTTATAATTGTGATACATATTTTAAGGTTGTTAGAACACTCAAAATTTATCGTAAGAATCGCTATTTTTTTATAGTCTATTTACGTAATTTATGTTATGGTTTCATATGTTAATTACTTACAATTTTTTAGGGGTGTAGGGGTGTAGGGGTTTGAAGGTAAAGAATCTAATATTATTAGCATTTTCACTTATGTTTGTAGCAGGGGGAGCAGCAGGTTGTACTACAAAGGAAGACATTTATGCAGGTAACCTAATCCAATTAAATAAAGAGTTTAACACTATTATTGAAGATCTAGCTATAGCTGAGGAAAAGGGGGATAGTTCTGAATCATCCAAAGATGAGTTTGAAGAGAAATTTAAACAAGCAAAGTCAGTTACAGCACAAATGAGAAGATTAGCACCAAGCTCAAAATATAAAGATGTATATAAAAAGGTATCTCAAGCAACTACAATGTTAGATAAATCTTTTAATAAGCAATTAGACGCCATTAAAAAAGAAGATTCAACCAAACTTAAAGAAGCTACAGACGGTATGAACGAACCATTTGACAAGTATTTAGAGGGGATAAGTGATGTAAACGATATATATTTAAAAGAGATTGAAAACATTGCTGAAACAATAGGAAAATAGGTAAAATAAATGATATTCGTAGTGCCGAATAAAATGGAAACAAATAAAAAAGTGGGAAGAATAGAAAAAGCATTCTAAAACAAAGGGGTATATGTCAATGAAACGTAAGATTTTATCTTTTTTAGTAGTTCCAATGTTAATGTTAACCGGGGTTGGATGTGAGACTAAGGTTAAGAAAGATGAAGCAATGGAAGCTTCTGTTAAACAGAATAAAAAAGAAGACTTCAATAAGAACCTAGCATATTTAATGAAAGATTTCTCCGAACAATCTAAAGAAATAGACGGTATTGTAAAAAGTAGCAAGTCAATGAAGAAAAAGTCAGAAGAGTTAAAAGAAGTATCTAAACCTTATTTAGAGTTAGTGGAAAAAATAAGTAAGTTAGAGTATGAAGTAAAAGATCACCCAGTACAACATAATGTAGGTTTAGCGATGATTCATGTAAAAGATGGGGTGGAAATCATACAAGAAGGTTTAGATAAGGGGAAAGAATATGAAGTTGATGGTGGGGTTGAAAGATTAGAGACTGCTTCTAAGTTAATAGATAAAGCAAATAAAGAATTGAAAAAATCCTAACTATAGGGGAGTGTGTTAAATCTATAGGCTATCCTATAATTAATGGATCCTAAAGCTTAATATCATTTAAAATACCGGTTCTTATTAGAACCGGTATTTTAAATGGTATTATTTTGAAGTGCACACTAAATGAAAATTCTCTTTCTCTACAATTAGTTATTTTGAGAATTCAACTCATTTTTTCTTTTTGGGTAGTTTTATTTTCTTAGCTTGATTGCGATGAGCGGTACCCCATAAAGGCCCCTGATACATAATTGATGTTCTGCCATTTGTAGAAAACAATCCACTTATACCATTTTAACAAGAAGAAATATCTCGTCCATGTTGTAATATTGGCTTACGTTAAGCTTGTGAAAAAAACATATTCATGTATAATACAATTGATGTATGATACATTAGTTGTAGGAGGGTGACCTATTTGAAAAGAGAAGATGCCTTAAAACTAAGAACAGATATTAAGAAAATGATTATAATAACTGGGGTTTTTGAATCTCAAAATTTGCCCAATGGACCATTTGAAAAACCTTTACCAACTTCTCAAATGATGGCGTTAGAGGAACTAGAGGTGGAAAAATTAACTGTTTGGCAACTATCCAATAAACTTAGATTAGAGACTTCAACTGTAAGTAGATTGGTAGATAAGTTAGTAAAAAAGGGGCTTATTTATCGTGAAGTAAATGAAAAAAATAGAAGAGAACTTTTTCTGCACCTCACAGAAAAAGGTCACATAACTGTTAATTGCTTAAGAGAGCAATCCATTACATTTTATCAAAGTATTCTCAATAATTTATCAGAATCAGAACAAAAAATAGTTGTGGATGGTTTTGAATTATTTATTGATTCTATTTCTAAGCCTTTTGATTAGAGTGAGGTAAGTCATAACATTTGGAGGATAAAATGAGTTTGCATTTTGAACGTCCTATTATTGAATTAAAAGAGAAATTTGATGAATTAAAGAAAATTATGAAAGAAAATAATGTAGATTTATCGTCAGAAATTCATGAATTAGAAAAACGTTTAAATAAAATGCAAGATAAAATTTATTCTAATATTACACCTTTTCAACGAGTTCAAATTGCAAGGCTACGTAACAGACCCACGACATTGGACTATATACCTTTATTGTTTACAAACTTTCTCGAACTTCATGGTGATCGATTATATGGTGATGATAAAGCAATGATAGGTGGTATTGCAAAATTTAAAGGAATGCCCGTTACGGTTATTGGTCATCAAAGAGGTAGAAATACAAAGGAAAGTATAGAAAGAAATTTTGGAATGGCACATCCAGAAGGTTATAGAAAAGCGCTAAGACTTATGAAACAAGCTGATAAATTTAATCGCCCTATTATTACATTTATTGATACAATAGGCGCCTATCCAGGGATAGGGTCTGAAGAACGTGGAATTTCTGAAGCGATAGCTCGAAATCTATTTGAAATGACTACACTTAAAGTGCCAATTGTTTGTATTGTAATTGGAGAGGCATCAAGTGGTGGAGCTCTTGGCATTAGTGTCGGTAACCATATCCATATGTTAGAGTATTCATGGTACTCGGTAATTTCGCCAGAAGGAGCAGCATCTATCCTATGGAAGGACGCTAAGTATGCTCCAGAAGCTGCTGAACATATGAAAATTTCAGCAAAAGATTTAAAACATTTAGGAATTATTGATGAAATCATTCCTGAAATTAAAGGTGGAGCACAAAATGATATAAAATCACAGGCAAAAATGATTGAATCTGTAATCGAATCATCTCTAAAAAAATTGATACTATTATCCTCGGAAGAGCTTATACAACAGCGGTATGAAAAGTATAGACAAATAGAGAATTATAAATGAAAATATTTAAAGTCCGTATTACATTTCGGAGGATTCTCGCAAAAAAAATTTAAATATTTTGTAAGTAACCTCTTAAACTGGGATATGCTGATACTATTACTCTACAAAAGGTGTGTGATCGGTATGGAAAAGGAAAATTTGTTCAAATGGAAGCATTATCACATACCCATCAACTTAAGAAATTGATTGTTCCCCAAAACGAAAAAATGAGCTGAATTCTCATAAATAACTGTAAAAAGGTGAAAATTTCGTTATGGGGGGTATCTCAAAAGCTTAGGTTGATGGCAATGGGGTGGGCCCCTTTTTAGCAAAACCGGAGTGGAAATGATGAGTATAAACAATTTTGTGAGATTAATAAAGGACGAATTATTAAAAGAGGTAAGCATTAGAAGTGAGGATGAATTCGAGCCTGTAGTAGTTAAAGATATTCCTAGACTTTGGAAGTGTTTAGGGATAGGTAATTATGCCGCAGTATTTATGCATAAAGGATACAAAAAATGGGTAGTGAAAGTTTACGCACGAGAAGGAGAAGGAATTGAAAAAGAGTCAGAAGTATACCGAAGAATCGGAAATCATCCTTCTTATTCGAAGCTTATATATAAAGGAGAAAATTTCATAGTATTGAAACGTTTAAAAGAAATTACCTTATACGATGCTGTTCATAAGGGGATTAAAATTCCTAAGCAGGTGATCCTTGATATCAATGAAGCCTTAGAGTATGCAAGAGAACAAGGATTAACTCCTTGTGATGTTCACGGGAAAAATGTGATGATGGAAAACGGAAGAGGGTATGTAGTCGATGTATCTGACTTCTTGAAAACAAAAGAAGATAGTAAGTGGAGAGACCTAGAAAAGGCATATTTTACATTTTATTTGCCTTTCATTTATAAATTTCCTTTCCCTATTAAAATACCGTATTTTATGTTAAACATTGTTAGACGTTCGTATAGAAAATATAAAAAGCTTAAAAAGAAATTCAAATTGTAAAAAGACCACATACTTATCTTTAAGTTAGATAAGTGAACCAATAGTAAACAAAAGGACCGTACATTTTAGTTATGTCTAATATGTACGGTCCTAATTTTATAACTTCATGAAGTAATCAGTAAGCTTTATATTTCCTTTTTCACACAATTACTTATTTTTTCTTCAAGCCCTCTATACTTTTTACTCTATCTTTTCAATTCTTCTTTCAAGAAAAGAAATGACGGCATTTTGATTGTTCTCGTTTTGTTTAAACCTAGAGCTTTTTCTTGTTTATTTCGCAAGAATTGATGCGTTCTTTGAGCTCTGTATGGTTATACAGTGTGGTTTTATTCACTCCAGCTTCTTTCTGTCACACTTTTGAAGTTAATTATATTTTTCTACGTACGAAATAAAAAGATAAGGCCCCCATAATAACAGGTGCAACGAAATCAAAGAAATGAGAGAAATTAAAAGGAAAAAGAAAAAGAAATGGTATAAGTGTATAGATAACTGCTTGTCCTATAAATACAGGAATTCCGAATTGAAATTCTCTACATCGTTTGACTTTCCTGTATAACACTTCCCCAATTAGACAAGCTACAAGAGCCGGTATACTACCATAAGTGACGATCGTTTTAATGAATCCTAATACAACGTTCGGGTGAATAAAGCTAGGATGAGAAATATATGAAATCAAGAACCATCCAAAAATAAAAGCAAACAGACTTGCAGCATAACTAATTACAAATTTTATCAACGTAATCATCCTCACAGTTTTCTAATATGAACTCTATCGTATGACATGAAATCCTATTATTAGTAGTAAGAAAAAAGCGGATCCCTACTCTAAAAAGGCATCCACTCATCCTGCTATACTTGTTTTATTTTCTTTGCTCTAGCAAACTTCCAAAAAGCTGCAAGTAGTATGAGCAGCGGTATTCCCTGAATAAAGAGAAATCCTCCGAAAAAATAAAGCGCACGACTAACTAGAGGAGGGGCCGTTTCCGACTCACCCGCGAAATAAGCCCCATAATTAGCCGCTACACCTGCATAATCAGCTATCCCACCTATAAGAAAAGCCGCTGGAATTATGATTAAATTTATCCCTAAACAGATCATTATTGAAGATAGGTTTTTAGCCTTAATTTTTGGTGAAACAGACAAGAAAAATAAGAATATTGCAGTGCCGTTTATAAGAAGTAGTGTTATCACAAAAATCCCCATAATATCCCTCCATGATTTTAATTGTACCATCAGCAAGGATAACTTTGTGTAAATTTGGATGGATAGGGTCTTCATGTGAGGTTAACGTAACGTCTCATGAACAGTAGTCAATGATGCATATAATTTTCGTTTTTGCTTTCTTTTCTGAGCTGGATAGCGGTGGGGTGAGTCATAGATTGTGGAACACATTCCTAAGTTATTATAATATGAAAAAATGAAATTCACCCTCTGCAATTCATTCAAATGGTTCAATCTTCGCATCTTATGAATTCCCTGATAATGCTAAACTTAAGTGAAAAAATTAACCATCCTATGCAAGAAAGTTAGGCTAGTTAATCGCATATGTTTTATTGAAGGGATGTGATTGAAATATGGAACGACCGAATTGGGGAATTGGAGGATTAGTATTTGTTGGCTGCATGTTTCTTGGTGGAGGAGTGGGATCTATATTAGGCGATACGCATGCTGGATGGCTAATAGGGATGGGGGCTGGATTTATTGGGATGGCTTTAACGAGACTGATCAGAAAGTAATATAATGGGATTCTGCTCCCAGTAAATAAGGAAATATGTATGTAATTCATGGCATAATAGCTTTATAAATTATAGTTAGAACCTTCTCTTTTTTAAATTTCTCCATACATAGATATGATTCTCAAGTCGGAGGATGGCACCTTAGGGTGTTTTTTTTGTGTTCTCTAAAAATGCCTTACCATATAATAGACTTCGATAATATTTTTTGTAATAGAATAGATTCATTACCGTTTCAGACCTCAGTATTCATTCATAACCTAATAATAAAAGGGGATGATTCAAGGTATGGCGTTTAATGATGAATTAGTTTGTCAACAGTTTGCAAGAATTATCGGTGGCCAAGAAGGGTTCGCCGGTGGAAAATGCGTGGCTACAATAAATCGGGATGAAATACAAGCAACTATCTTAGGAAAACGTTTTAGAGTAACAACTTCCTTCTCATTCGAATCGCGAGATAATAAAACTGGACGAGCATTATGTTTAGGCCGGGTAGCGCTATTGCAAAGAGAAGTCAATGGGTTTGTTGCTACAATTATTAAACAAGGAATAATCGTTTCGTCTATACACAATGAGTGGTTATGTGATGATCCGAATTTAATTTACGTTAATATCGAAGACGTTGATGATCCGCTAAGCTTCGCAAGGAAAGTTAGAAAAGCGTTATGTAATTAACTAATTTATTTAGTTAAATGAGCGATATAAAAGGATCTTTAATTGAAAGATCCTTTCATACATAAGATGAAGGTTTTTCCGTGTATTTCATTAATTAAGTTCACTTGATTAACAAACGAACGTAATTCCTGTGCACGAATCGATATAATAATTTCCGCTTTTATTGTAGAGTCAGTCTTTTAGTAGAAAATGAAAATATACGACAAATTTTGACAAAGAAAGGCTTATATTTTTGTTATGCTATGAAAGTTATTGATTTGTAATGTATATATAGGAGGATTTTTTAATGTTAAAGAAATTGTTATTTTTTGTAATTTTGAGTTTGTGTGTAATGTCTTTAAGTGCCTGTAAAGGTGATGAAGAAAAATTAAAAGTGGCATCAGATGAGCAAAAAATAGATGAAGATAAAAAAGTAGCGGAGGAAGAAAAACGTAAGCAAGAAGAGCAACAAAGAGTAGAAGAAGAGAAGCGTAAACAAGAAGAGCAGAAAAGAGTAGAAGAAGAAAAACGTAAACAAGAAGAGCAACAAAAAGCAGAGGAAGAAAAACGTAAACAAGAAGAACAACAAAGAGCAGAAGAAGAGAAGCGTAAACAAGGAGAGCAGCAAAGAGTAGAAGAAGAGAAGCGTAAACAAGAAGAGCAACAAAGAGTAGAAGAAGAAAAACGTAAACAACAAGAACAGAAGACTCAGCAACAACAGTCTATACAACAAGAGAGAACACAAAAACAAGAAAAAACAACACAAGCAACAGGTGGGAAACCAACAAGATCACAAATTTCAGTTGGTTCACATGTAGTTATTCAATTAGATAATGACTATAGTAAAACTGTAAGTGGTGTTGTGAAAGACATTTTAACACATAGTGAAACACATACATACGGCATTAAAGTTCGATTACAAGATGGACAAATTGGCCGTGTTCAAAGTGTTAATTAGTGAAAAAAGATTTGACTACTTTTTAAATAAATAAACGCTACAAAAAACCGGTTCTTTCGTAAAGGAACCGGTTTTTTGTAGCGTTTTGCTTAGCGTACGAAATTTGCGTTTTGTTCATGTCACCACATCTCTATCAAGTTATCACATACAAGGTAATAGATGTTTTTTATGATTTGAAAGGAGAGGAAGCGAACTTGGAGGGAGTATGTTTGAGAAGATTAAAGGAAATGTTTTTTTGTTCTGGGTTATGGACTTATTCGCCTGTTCTAATTAACTAAAAGAAGAACTTTCCCATACCGATTAGACTACTAAGCATTCCAATTCCATTCATGGTGCCTTTTCCTACTGTCAGTAAGTTTCCAAGCATTCCTGGCTGACCGTTATTCCCCCATCCCATAGGACTTACCTGTCCTCCCCATCCTGGAGGGTTTCCAAAAATACCCCAGTTATTATTGGTATTAAAATTAAAAGCTTTAGCTGGTGGCGATAGTAAAGCGGCGAGATGACCTTGTGCGAACATCCCTGTATGATTGAATGGTTGAGCCCAGGGTAAGGGAGGTTTTTGGAAATTACCTGCATGGCCTGGTAATGGAGTCCAATTAGCAGGATGTCCTTGGGGCATCATCCCTGCATAATGGATTGGCTGACCTAAAGAGAAGGGAGGGGGCTCGGGATTGAAACCCGTATAGTTGGCTGGTGAATCCCAACCAAATGGATAGACTCGACAACTCCAATTCTCAGGAATCTTCACATCATTCATTCCCTTAGCTTTAGCTATTTGGGGCTGTAAATATAATGATGACATTGCAATTTGGTTATTATATTGCTCTCCATTTCCCTCTGAATTCAAATACCAATATTGGTGCATAAGTTTATTCCCCTCACTTTAAAAATGTAATGTTAGACTTAGCCTATGTAATATTCCTTTTTATGGATGGTTACATAACTAGATTTACAAGCCTGTATTTAAAGGAATAGGTGTATTGACTTGTTGATATATCCCGCAATTTGTGGGCCATAAGACATCACCACCTCAAAATTCAGTAAAAGCACCACTGATTAAAGTTTCACTTTATTTTAAGGGTATTTTCAATTGCTCCTTTTATTTAATTCAGCCTAATTTAATTTCGGTTAACAAACGTGTTTATAAAGGTTTAATCAGTAAAAAAATTTTAACATTTTATGTCGAGCAAGTAGAATTACTAAAAAGAGAATATCCAGTTGAAGAGTATGGCAAAATACTGCAAGGATCATGTATTGTTGTGCAGATATGAAAACAATTTAAACAAATTAATGGAATTTATAATGAAGGGGTAAATGAATATATGAGTGAAACATTACATAAAAGAAAACCACCATATTTAATGCTTGTAATCCTTTTTATTGGGGCATTTGTTTCATTTCTAAATAACTCGCTTTTAAACGTAGCTTTGCCATCAATAATGAAGGATTTAGACATTCAAGATTATTCAACGATTCAGTGGCTTTCTACAGGGTATATGCTTGTAAGTGGTATATTAATTCCGGCCTCAGCATTTTTAATAACCCGCTTCTCCAATAGGAGCTTATTTATTACATCTATGTTGATTTTTATTCTTGGTACGGCTTTAGCGGCTTTAGCACCGAACTTTAGTTTATTACTTACTGGCCGGATGGTTCAAGCAGCAGGTTCTTCAGTCATGGGGCCTTTATTAATGAATATTATGCTAGTAAGCTTTCCAAGAGAAAAAAGGGGAACAGCGATGGGGATTTTTGGATTAGTTATGATTACAGCTCCAGCAATTGGACCGACACTATCGGGTTATATTGTAGAATATTATGACTGGCGTTTGCTTTTTGAAATGATTTTACCGTTAGCAATCATTAGCTTACTGTTAGGGGTTTGGAAATCGGAGAATGTCATGAGACAAAACAAAAATGCAAAACTTGATTATCTCTCATTACTATTATCTTCTGTCGGTTTTGGCGGTTTGTTATATGGATTCAGTTCTGCAAGCTCCGACGGTTGGACGAATAAAGTTGTTTTAACAACCTTAATTATAGGCGCTATTGCCCTAATTACTTTCATTATCCGTCAATTAAAAATGAATGAACCGTTATTGGATTTACGTGTTTACAAGTACCCAATGTTTGCACTTGCGTCTGTAATTGCGATTGTTAACGCAGTGGCCATGTTTTCGGGTATGATTTTAACACCAGCTTATGTACAAAACGTCCGCGGTATTTCACCGCTGAGCTCTGGGCTGATGATGCTTCCAGGTGCGGTAATAATGGGAATTATGTCACCAATTACAGGTAAACTATTTGATAAATATGGCCCTCGTATTCTTGGTATAGTAGGACTTTCCATTACAGCCGTTTCAACTTATATGTTAGCAAACCTGCAACTCGACTCTAGTCACACACATATTATTCTTATTTACACACTGCGGATGTTTGGGATGGCGATGGTGATGATGCCGCTTATGACAAATGGCCTTAATCAATTGCCAACTCGCTTAAATCCGCACGGTACAGCTGTTAATAATACAGCTCAACAAGTATCCGGTTCAATTGGTACTGCTATTCTTGTTACGATTATGAATTCTGTAACAAAAACAAAAGCTGAAAGTTTAATGGCTGATGTAGATCCAACAACCTTCACAGAAGCTACGAAGGCAATGTTAACTCAGAAGGCTTTATTATCCGGAATTCAATATTCATTCTATGTAGCGCTTGGCATGAATATTGTTGCACTACTATTAGTTTTTTTCGTTAAACGTGTAGATACAAGCGCGGAAGCTGTCGAGAGGATAAATCGGTAGAGTAAAATAAAACTTTAGATCATGACTCCTATAAGTTTTTACTGTTTAGTTAGACTATGAAGAAATGCAAATTTCTGCTGCTAAGGCGCTGGTATTTAAATTTGGAAAAGAACCAGTGAAATAATTATATATAGTAAAAAGGATCTGATATTCATATCAGATCCTTTTTCATTAGCAACACAGTATACTTACTTATCGTATTTGTTTGAATTGACATTAGAAACTACTGTTTTTCCTAATACTACAATCTTTAGCTCTCAATTTCTGATAAACATTATAATAATACGCTTCATTTTTATTTAGTATTTTTTCTGCAAGTTATAAATGTAATAGAGACAAACAACTTAGATTAACAACCTTATAAGCAATATCATAATCGTGAATAGTTAGGGAAAAGATAAAATAAGGTAATCAATTACATATCTTTATCCCAGGCAATTCATTGCTATCTTCTTTTTATTGAATGGGATATTTTATTTTATGCTTTTTTGAAAGGGTGTTTTTAATGGATAAAAAAGTATCTGCCATTCCTCAACCGAAAACATATGGATTGCTGGGGAATCTCCCATTAATTGATAAAGATAAACCGACCTTATCTTTTATCAAGATAGCGGAAGAGTATGGTCCCATTTTTCAAATTCAAACTTTAAGTGATACCATCATTGTCGTTTCTGGACATGAACTGGTAGCAGAAATCTGTGACGAAACAAGATTTGATAAAAGTATAGAGGGTGCTTTAGCGAAAGTTCGCGCCTTTGCTGGAGATGGATTATTTACAAGCGAGACTCATGAGCCTAACTGGAAAAAAGCTCATAATATTTTGATGCCTACATTCAGCCAACGAGCAATGAAAGATTATCATGCTATGATGGTCGATCTTGCCGTACAACTCGTTCAAAAATGGGCACGGCTTAATCCGAATGAAAGCGTAGATGTACCGGAGGATATGACTCGCCTTACATTGGATACAATTGGTCTATGTGGTTTTAATTATCGATTTAATAGCTTTTATCGTGAGACCCCTCATCCTTTTATTACTAGCATGAGCCGTGCTCTAGATGAGGCGATGCACCAATTACAGCGGCTGGATATAGAAGACAAACTTATGTGGAGAACGAAACGTCAATTTCAGCATGATATTCAATCTATGTTTTCCTTAGTGGATAATATTATTGCCGAACGTAAAAGTAGTGGAAATCAGGAAGAAAATGATTTGCTTTCCCGTATGTTAAATGTGCAGGATCCGGAAACTGGTGAAAAATTAGATGATGAAAATATTCGTTTCCAAATTATCACTTTTTTAATAGCTGGGCATGAAACAACAAGTGGATTATTATCTTTTGCAATCTATTTTTTATTAAAGAATCCGGATAAATTGAAAAAAGCCTATGAAGAAGTAGATCGGGTTTTGACAGATCCTACTCCAACATACCAACAAGTTATGAAACTTAAGTATATACGGATGATTTTAAATGAATCGCTACGTCTATGGCCTACTGCTCCAGCATTCAGTCTCTATGCAAAAGAAGATACAGTGATTGGTGGGAAATATCCAATTAAGAAAGGAGAAGATCGTATTTCTGTTCTTATTCCACAGTTACATAGGGATAAAGACGCGTGGGGAGACAACGTGGAAGAATTCCAACCTGAACGATTTGAAGATCTGGATAAGGTTCCTCATCATGCTTATAAGCCATTTGGAAATGGTCAACGGGCATGTATCGGTATGCAGTTTGCACTTCATGAAGCTACACTCGTAATGGGAATGCTTCTTCAACATTTTGAATTCATTGATTATCAAGACTATCAGCTGGATGTAAAACAAACATTAACGTTAAAGCCTGGTGATTTTAAAATTAGGATTCTACCCCGAAATCAAACTATTAGCCATACTACTGTTCTTGCGCCTATAGAGGAGAAACTGAAAAACCATGAAACCAAGCAGCAAGTTCAGAAGACTCCTTCTATTATTGGGGCCGATAATCTTTCACTTCTTGTTCTATATGGATCGGATACAGGGGTAGCAGAAGGTATTGCAAGAGAACTAGCAGATACAGCTAGTTTAGAAGGTGTTCAAACGGAAGTGGTAGCTCTTAACGATCGAATTGGAAGTCTGCCAAAAGAAGGGGCGGTTCTTATTGTAACTTCTTCTTATAACGGAAAACCACCAAGTAATGCAGGGCAGTTTGTGCAATGGTTGGAAGAATTAAAACCGGATGAGCTAAAAGGTGTTCAATACGCAGTTTTTGGTTGTGGAGATCATAATTGGGCTAGTACTTATCAGCGAATTCCAAGATACATTGATGAGCAAATGGCTCAAAAAGGAGCAACAAGATTTTCTACACGTGGAGAAGCGGATGCAAGTGGTGATTTCGAGGAACAGCTCGAGCAATGGAAACAAAGTATGTGGTCTGATGCGATGAAGGCATTTGGATTGGAACTTAACAAAAACATTGAGAGAGAACGCAGTACATTAAGTTTACAATTTGTTAGTCGTCTTGGAGGATCTCCTCTGGCGCGAACATATGAAGCAGTTTATGCGTCTATACTAGAAAATCGTGAACTTCAATCATCTAGCAGTGAAAGAAGCACGCGACATATTGAGATATCCTTGCCAGAAGGCGCTACGTATCAAGAAGGTGACCACCTTGGTGTGCTGCCAATTAATAGTGAGAAAAATGTCAATCGAATTTTAAAACGCTTTGGATTAAATGGGAAGGATCAAGTCATATTGAGTGCAAGTGGACGAAGTGTAAATCACATACCTTTAGACAGTCCTGTTAGTATATTTGACCTTCTTAGTTATAGTGTAGAAGTGCAAGAAGCAGCCACTCGAGCACAAATAAGAGAAATGGTGACATTCACAGCATGCCCTCCTCATAAAAAGGAATTGGAATCATTATTGGAAGAGGGAGTTTATCATGAACAAATATTAAAGAAACGTATGTCAATGTTGGATCTTCTTGAAAAGTATGAGGCTTGTGAAATCCGATTTGAACGCTTTTTAGAACTTCTTCCTGCTCTCAAACCGCGTTACTATTCTATTTCAAGCTCTCCACTCGTTGCACAGAATCGTCTGAGCATTACGGTTGGTGTTGTTAATGCACCTGCATGGAGTGGGGGAGGGACATATGAGGGAGTCGCTTCTAATTATTTAGCTCAGCGTCATAATAAAGATGAGATTATTTGTTTCATTCGAACGCCACAATCAAACTTTCAATTACCTGAAAATCCAGAAACACCAATTATCATGGTTGGACCAGGTACTGGAATTGCACCATTCCGTGGATTCTTGCAAGCGCGTCGTGTTCAAAAGCAAAAAGGTATTAACTTAGGACAAGCACATCTATATTTTGGTTGTCGTCATCCTGAAAAGGATTATCTCTATCGTACAGAACTAGAAAATGATGAAAGAGATGGATTAATCTCGTTACACACAGCTTTTTCTCGCTTAGAAGGACATCCTAAAACATATGTACAACATTTAATAAAACAAGATAGAATCAATTTAATTTCGTTATTAGATAATGGGGCTCATCTTTATATATGCGGGGATGGAAGTAAAATGGCTCCTGACGTAGAAGACACCCTTTGTCAAGCATATCAAGAAATTCATGAAGTCAGTGAAAAAGAAGCAAGGGATTGGTTGGAACGTGTGCAAGACGAAGGGCGATATGGAAAAGATGTTTGGGCTGGAATCTAAATTCTTCTTAATTAGATAAGTACTATTTCATTCACGAACTTTTTTCGACCAAGTATAATTTTAAACAAAATAAACTGATTTATAAAAACCCTGTATTTTTTATTGAATATGGGGTTTTCTTATTTTTAAATAAAAGGGATGTATATGTTGATTCAAAATCCAATAATCTTTATGCTTTATATACACAACATGGTAGATTTGACTTAATAAAAAGGGGAACCATCAGGGAGAAATAGACTTTAATTTAAAATCAACAAAATGCGTAATTGTTGTTACTCATTCACAAGAAGTTGCAAAAAAATCAGATCGAGCATTTTATTTAAGTAAAATGAAGTTAGTATTAAACGAAATTAAGAATAGTTAAGAAAAAGCTATTTTTGTTCTCAATTAACATAATTTTTGAAATATACAAATGTTAATATTTGTTATATGATATGTTTGTCAAAGTACTATTCCTGTAGTTTCTATAATGAATCTGTAAGATAGTTTGTCTGTCTGTCCCATATATTCACCTTAAACTAAAAAGAACTTGCAGAGATTTCTACAAGTTCTTTTTAGTTTAAGGGTTGAATGTGGATTTGAAATAAAGAAACGATTTTTTGAGAGGAGAAAAGTAAATGTTTATAAGAGCAGAAAGATTATTAATACGAAATTTTGAGTTCAAAGATTGGCAAGCTGTCCATGAGTATACATCAGATAGCAATGTTATGAAATACATACCCGAAGGAGTTTTTACTGAAGAAGATACAAGAAACTTTGTAAATAGAAATATGGGTGAAAATGCAGAGAACTTTCCTGTGATACTGGTAGATGGAAATATTCTGATTGGTCATATTGTTTTTCATAAATATTTTGGTGAGCATACTTATGAGATTGGGTGGGTATTCAATCCTAAATATTTCAATAAAGGATATGCTTCTGAAGCAGCACAAGCTACATTAAAATATGGGTTTAAGGAAATGAAATTACATAGAATTATAGCTACATGTCAGCCACAAAATACCCCGTCATATCGATTAATGGAGAGAATTGGAATGAGAAGAGAAGGATATTTCAGGAAGTGTATCCCCCATGGAAATGAATGGTGGGATGAATATTATTACGCTATTTTAGAAGAAGAGTAGTGTCTCAGAACGCATTGTTTAAATCAAAATCATAATTAAAATTTTGCTATCCTTTTTTGAGAATTGCTTGGTCTATAAAATAATTAAAATCTGGGCGGTG
This sequence comes from Bacillus sp. M5A3_1b, assembly GCF_053345335.1. Taxonomy (NCBI): domain Bacteria; kingdom Bacillati; phylum Bacillota; class Bacilli; order Caryophanales; family Bacillaceae; genus Bacillus; species Bacillus sp. M5A3_1b. The sequence goes on from NZ_JBKEZY010000006.1 coordinate 237,371, forward strand.
CTCTATGCCCATCAAGCTAACATTATATAAGTTTAATTTCATGTAAGATTTTTTTAAAAATTAAAATAAAGGTTAGTTTTCTTAATACAGTATAGTATCTACAGCAGTTTATTCAGCAAACGGGCAAGATTGTGAAAGTATTGAGTTCGAGATATCTTCCTAAAAAACATTACTATAATAAAAGGATGACAAAATTTTTATGGTTAGTATGATAATTTGGAAACAGAAGTCAGCTTAATCTATGAAAAACTTATCAGAGGAGTGATGTAAGTGAAACAAAATGTTTACGATAATCCGAATTTCTTCAAAAACTACACAGCGTTGCGTGAAAGTGGAATAAACGCTAATGACTTCATAGAACAGCCAGCAATCAAATCATTAATTCTGTGTTTGAAAGGAAAATCGGTATTAGACTTGGGTTGCGGTGATGGTCATTTTTCAAAGTATTGTATAGAAAATGGTGCAAAAAACGTAGTAGGTGTAGACATATCCAAAAATATGATTGAACGTGCTAAAAAGTTAAATCAGGATGATAACATAGAATTTATGTGTCTTCCTATGGAGGATATGGGACTAACCAATCAAAAGTTTGATCTGATTATAAGTTCCCTCTCTATACATTACATTGAAGATTACTCGGCAATGATTCAAAAGATTAATGAACTATTAAAAAGCAGTGGTGAATTTATCTTTTCAACCGAACACCCAATAGCAACAGCTCGCAAAGGGAGCAACCATTGGATAAAAACTGAGGATGGTAATAAATCACACTGGGCATTAGATAATTATCAAGAAGAAGGAATCAGAGTACACAACTGGTTTGTTGACGATAGTGTGGTTATTTATCATCGAACAGTTGCCACATTAATAAATACTTTAATTGAACACGGGTTTTCGCTGGATAAAATAATCGAACCACAATCAACTTTGGCAGGGATAGAGAAAATGCCAGATTTAATAAACGAATCGCGAAGTCCATCTTTTATTATAATCAAGTCAAAAAAACAAAATAATATTTAAAAATATATACCGCAATCTGGGAGCGTTTATTGAATTACGAAAACAGCCGTTTCACTAAGGGATGGCTGTTTTTTTAACATAACCTAAGGCCGCTAAACGGTATGCGTTCAAGTTGTTATCATTTTGTAATTATTTTATAAAAAGGGTTGTGAAAATGCAGGTGGAATTTCAAATGAGTGCAGGAATAATAGCAGTACTCATTTAAGATATTATTTGCGTTCGAATTGAAAATATTGAACATAGGAGTGAGTGAAAATGGCATATTTATTGCAAGTTGATTTTCCGTTTGAAGGTCCTTTTGGTGAAGAAATGGAAAAAGCATTTTTGGATTTAGCAAAAAGTATTAATGAAGAAGAAGGATTCCATTGGAAAATATGGACGGAGAATGAAGAAACGAAAGAAGCTGGAGGTATCTATGTATTTGAAGAAAAACAAGATGCTGAAAAATATGGAGAAATGCACAAGAATAGACTTCAAGCATCTGGTGTTAAAGATATTAGAGTAAGAATTTTTCACATCAATGAAAAGTTAACGAAACTGAATCGTGGTTATAGTAAATAATGAGGGAAACATAATTCAAAAAAAGAAGGGGATAATCTCCTTCTTTTTTTGAATTCTTCTTTTATGTCTTATTATGTTTTATGCAAAAAATCCCTATATAAATAAGGATTTGTGTATCGGCATATAGTTCCTTAGAAAAGGTTGTACTAAGTCTAACATATGAGGGTTCTTATATTTGTGAAATTGACGGGAAAGTACTGTGAAAAAAGTTGTATTGAAATAATTATGTATAAAAGGGTACGCCCCTTACTGGGAGGTAAGGGGCACAGGAAATGCAAATTTATTTTAATTTGCTAAAGAAATTATAACATATATACCTGTCTATACGTGTTGCAGATTTATGAACATAACTGTTAATTAGTAACCAGAGGTAACTAAAGGTAGATGACTTAAGTAGTTTTTAAAGGGGTATAACAGAGAAAATGCAAGAAAAGACCTGATAACAGGTCCGTTTTTGTTATTGCTTTGGCGTATCGATACGGGACAAATAGAGGGAATATCTCATCGGTATCCTTTCCTATCAATCTACAGAAAGAGTAGCGTGTTTTTTTATTTTAGGGGCATCTCTTTTTATTAGTTTGATACCGATGTGACAATACCCCTTTATTGTTTTTCAGACTTCGCTCGTTCTAGAATGTATGCTTCTTCTTGTTCCGGTGTCGCTAATTTGTATGCCTTACCAGTGCTGTTATTGTCCCATTCCCAAAATAAATTATGCTCCTCAATGGATTGAGAGGTTAGTAGATGATTCAAATCTAGATCATATTGTGGGTTCGGAATATAGTAACATAGCTTTGTTTGAAGTCGATGAAAATGGCAAATACACTATAATTGCTACTCCTAAATACGATGAGTTAAGGGTCACTTACTTTTATGGTGATTACGCAGCTAAAAAAATATAGAATAGAATCTTAGGTTGATTTGTTCAATCTTTTTTCAAAACACGTTTTTAATTTTTACTCGTTTATCAAGATTATTAGCATCCGTGCATTTATATAAAAATACGTATAGATTAAAATTGAAAAAGCTAGTCGTAGAGAAACTTTAAGATATTGAATTGTAAAGAATAGTATCCTTGTACTAGAAGGATATTTATAGCTTGGATTTATTTTTTCAGATTTTCTATTTTAAATAAATATAAAATAGAAACCATTTTAGCATTCCAAAGCAAAATTTCCTATACAAATCTTTAATGAATACAATAATCTATGAGTAGAATTAACATTTTATTTATATTAAAACATCGAAAAGAGGTGGGACTTTGAACAAATTGTGCACCAATAGACAAATGGGTAGCTTTGGTTGGTTTATTTACTATTCCGATTTTTATCTACTACTCTTTTACAGGACAAAATTTAAAAAAAACACAAAAAACGGTAACCATAATTATAATAATAGTTCAAATAATATGGCTAAAATGGGCCATTAATCAATCCAAATATTATGTACATGTTAACAGTAATAACATTCTCCCATCTCCATATATAATTCAAGAGACTCCAAATTCAGATACTCCTATTTCTCTTGGTCAAAGACTTTTAACTAACTATACTTTTTATAAATCAATTCATTCATATCTATATGTAAGAGAAAATGTCACAGAAAGTGATCGAGGGATTGTTGATTGGATAAAATATTTTGATAGCGAAATAAAAGAAGAAAAAGAAGGACGCATCTATATCGAAACTTATAAGGGGACATTATTTTTCAAGTAAAATGTAAAGGGAGAATTCAATTTGAAATCTCCCTTTTACATTCAACCATTTACTATCTACTCTCCAAATATAAAAATATCAATAGAGTAGATACAATAATTTTTATTCTATAAACTATCCTTAATATTTGTTTATGGCATCTGACATCGTAGATTTCATTGTTTGTAACAGTTCTTCTTTTGTTATTATTTTTTGTACATTTTTAAAAGGTCCGCCTAAAGATTCACCATTTTGATCCTTAATCTCTAGTTCTGTTATCTTTTTATTACCCTCCTGAATGAGTTGAAATAGAGCATATAAACGATCTAATTCTACTGAATCCAATTGGCTAAAGTCAATCTCGTTACTCATTTGCAAAGTTAATAATAATTCATTAGTTGGTTTTCCTTCATCTGGATCTTTACTATCTAAAATATATTGAAGAGCATTTTCCGTTTCAGATTCCACGTAGCCTAATTTTTTCATTTCTTCTAGTGTTGGTTTGAATTCCTTATATTCCTCATATGTTTTTTTTCCATATTGGTATTCATCACCTACTGGATATGAATAGAGGAGACCTTGTACCTTTACTCGGAATTTTAGATATTTGTTATTTTTTTCTTGCACAGTATGGTATGTATTACCACCATTATTTTCATTTATCGGGCTCCAATCTGTTACAACAACATCAATACCGTGTTTTTTTTTTATATAATCTTGTACCTCAGCTCCATTTTCTTGATTACAACCACTTAGACATAAGAAACATAATACTAGTAATATTACATGTTTCAATCTTTTCATATAAGCACTCCCTACGTAAGAATTAATTCTTGAATGTGCAGCACACTACAAAACCTTCTTTTCCTGAGTCGTATACTTTAACTTTTATATAGTTTGAATCTTATTGAATCATTTAAGTTCCTGACGTTCCCAACTATACTGCTTGAAGCATTACAGTATTAAAATAAACAACTTATTTATTTTAAGGTCTTTCTCAATTCTATAAGCACATGGTTCATTGGGCCCATATCTAAAATGTACATTCATACGATGGTATCTATTTTACTATAAAATCTAGTTCTATTATTAAAATGTTCCTTTTTTCTTTCCTAGTATAGATGTTCGCTCTACTTCAATGAGGGAGGATTTATGGAAGGACATTATACAATTTCAAGGTGTGCACCATATATAAGAAGAAAAAACATAGCTACAAACTTGATATAATAAAAGTTATATATATGCATAATAGCATTTAAAAGCACTCATGATAATGTTATACTACTATCAACCAAGAAGAATCCAACAAATACGGCAACTACTTTTAAATTCCAATGCTTTATCTTGATTACATAAAGGATTGGAAAGAGTATAAGGATCCAAAAAATAATAATATAGATTGTATTAATCATTCTCTGCTCCTAACAAAATGATTGTGTTTTTAATCTTGATAAATTCTTAGGTTAGAGGTATGTTTCATTGTTACTGGTTAAAAACAAGGGCCGGAATTCCGGCTCTTTTTCTATCCTAAAGTCCCACTTTATCTCTCCGTTTCAAAAAACTCAATCCATTCTCCATCAGGACCAGCGAAGAATATGTAACGTGTTCCATCTGGTAATGTTTCAATTTCTTCTCCAAGTAAAAAGGTTACTTTTTGTTTCTTTAGTCTTTCGATTTCATCCTCTAATGAATCCACTTTAAAGCAAATGTGATGTACTTTTCCTTCTGCCGGAAGAGAAGAGTTATAACCTTCAATGAGTTCGAGTATCGTTTCCTTCGATTCTTCTACACCTAAAAAAGCGAGTTTTAAGTCTGGATTCGGGTGCCCCATACGTTTAATGAGCTGTAAGCCAACTACTTCTTCATAAAATGAAATAGATGTTTCTAAGTTTGCAACCATAAGTCCAACGTGTTCGATTCTTCTAACTGGCATGTAGATTCCTTCTTTCTGAAAATTATATACAATATATTATTGAAAATTAAGAAAATAAGCAAGATAAAAACCTTACAAATTTTAGCGTGTTATATGGTATAGTGAGAAAGTATGTTTGGGGAGAAGGAAGGAGATTATACGATGAATACACCTACTCAAACTCCTTCATTATCGGCAACGATGAAAGAGTGGCATTATGCATTAGCGTATGAAATTAAACATTGGAAAACGATAGGTGGTAGTAAAATTTCTATCATGAACGGTCGTTTTTTATATACAGATTATGAAAGTACAGTATACGTATTTCAGCTCATATCGGAAGTAAGCTTACCGGAAGGTTCACCAATTCGAATTGAGTTTGATGGTGAGGAAGCGACAGGAGAAGTATTATCTGTACATGGATTAGAAATAGAACTGAAATTAAATGATTATATACAAGGTGAAATACGAGAAGCTGTTTTATACAGTGAACCGTGGCAATTGTTAGAGCAACTACAAGAGCGATTGAAAGAGGCACATAAAGATAAGCTAAAACGTAATCGTATAAAGCGTCTTGTTGATGGGACGAGCAGTCCGAAACATATTGAGAAGATGAAAAATCCGAAAAATGAATTGGCGTATCGTTCGTTTTACAATCCGACAACGTACGTGTGGGGACCACCTGGAACAGGGAAGTCTTACAATTTATCACGTATTATTTCGGCGCATTATCAAAAAGGAAAATCGGTACTTGTATTAGCTCATAGTAATGCGGCAGTGGACGTATTAATGAGTGAAGTAACGAAGCAAATTGAGAAGAAAAAGAAATGGACGCCTGGCGAAATTGTTCGCTACGGTTATAGTCAACATGAACATATACGAAATCATGAAACGTTACTTGCGTCTAAGTTAGTTGAAACGACGAACGGATCATGGGGAGAAGAAAGACTCTACTTAGAGGAAACACGACAAGATCTTCGTGAAAAGATTTTATCATATAAAGCGACTTCTGCTGATAAGAAGCGTATACAAGAGATTGAAAGTGATCTTCGAAAGCAAAAAGCGAAAATTAAAGAAGTAGAAAAAGAATACATTGAAAATGCAAAAGTAATTGGCGCAACTTTATCGAAATGTGCCATTGATTCACTTATTTATGAGCGTACATTTGATTTAGTTGTCGTAGATGAAGTGAGTATGGCATATGTTCCGCAAATTGCATTAGCTGCGTCACTTGGAAAACGTATCGTCGTTTGTGGGGACTTTTTACAGTTACCTCCAATTGCGATGGCGAACCATGAACTCGTTCGAAAATGGCTCGGGGAAGATATGTTTTACCATGCCGGGATTGTTGATTCTGTCAATAAATCAGAAGCACATCCGAACCTATTTATGTTGCAGGAACAAAGGCGTATGCATGCGGATATATCGAAGTTTACAAACTCATTTATTTATAAAAATAGAGTATACGACCATCCGTCTGTTTCAGAGCGTAAGGAACTTGCGCGATTGCAACCGTTCGCAAATGAGGCAAGTGTTTTATTTGATACGAGCTTAATGGGAGCTTTTTCGTTAAAGGACGCTGCTTCTGGTTCTCGATTTAACATTATGTCTGGTTTAGTAGCGATGCAAATGATGTTAATCGGACTGTTAGATGGTGTACAATCGATCGGTGTTGTTACACCTTACAGGGCACAATCCCGCTTTTTATCAACGTGTATTAGAGAAATGTTGCAGAGAACGAAATATCAAAACATACCAGTTTTAGCGGCAACAGTTCATAAATTCCAAGGTTCGGAAAGAGATATGATGATATTTGATACGGTTGATAGTTATCCGCAAGAACGACCTGGCGTGTTATTCTTTGACCATAAAAATCATCGCCTCGTCAACGTTGCAGTGACAAGGGCGAGAGGGAAGTTCATTCAATTATCAGATTGTCATTATATGCGTAAAAACCTTTCGAGAAAACAAGCGTTATCACAATTAACAGCTCATATAGAACGTCACGGAGATGTGTATGATCGTACAACATCAAGACAATTATGGGAACGAAAAATTTCGAAACGTTTACGCTGGTTTATGGAAATGAATCTTGAAGAGCCAAAAGGATTATTGAAAGATATTTTAGCGGCAAAACGAAAAATTATTATTTCACTTCCGAGTACAAAGCAAGTGGATAAACGAGTATGGCAAGTATTAATGCGTACGAATGCGCAAGTAACGGTGTATAGTGATGGACCAGTTCCATTAAAAAATGTAAAGTTACAAAGACAAAATAAAGCATTCCCGTTTATCGTAATCGATGATGAAATCTTCTGGGCAGGCGCACCGCTCACATCTCAAATGATGTTTGAAGGTAGTACCGAATTTCCATACGTATGTGCAAGACTGCAAGCACCAGAAACAATTGGTGTATTAAAAGGGTTTTTAGATATTCGGTAAATTCGGATAGGAATTCCTTGACTTTTAATCGGAATGAACATAGAATGAATATAATTTAATATAATCTTATGAAAATTCTTATCATGAGAGGTTGAGGGACTGGCCCTATGACACCTCGGCAGCGGATTCTTTTATGAATACTGTGCCAATTCCAGCAAGGTAACTTGAAAGATAAGAAAGAAGCTCATTTTGACTGTATATGCAGAAGCCTCTTTCTATCTTTTAGAAAGAGGCTTTTTTACGTGAAAATATAAGGGGGAAGAAAAATGGGAGCGACTGGAGTAACGTCACAAAGAAAAACAATTGAAGAGAGTATTGAAAGAAATAAGGAAAAGTACATAGAAACAAGTCACGATATTCATGCGAATCCGGAGATTGGTAACCAAGAGTTTTACGCATCAAGAACGTTAAGTTTATTGCTAGGGAGTGCAGGATTTCAATTACAACACAATATAGCTGGACATGAAACAGGTTTTATCGCGCGAAAAAGTTCAGGAAAACAAGGACCAGTTATCGCATTTTTAGCTGAGTATGACGCTTTACCAGGACTAGGTCATGCGTGTGGTCACAATTTAATTGGCACAATTAGCGTTGCGGCTGCAATCGCATTATCAGAAACGCTTGAAGAAATTGGCGGAGAAGTTGTCGTGTTTGGAACGCCAGCTGAAGAAGGCGGACCAAATGGTAGTGCGAAAGCGAGTTATGTAAAAGCGGGTTTATTTAAAGATATTGATGCGGCACTTATGATTCATCCGAGCGGAAAAACAGCGCCAACGAGCCCTTCATTAGCAGTCGATCCACTTGATTTTCATTTTTACGGAAAAACAGCTCATGCCGCAGCTTCACCGGAAGAAGGAATTAACGCATTAGATGCGATTATTCAGCTGTATAACAGCATTAACGCACTTCGCCAACAACTTCCGTCAGATGTGAAAATTCATGGCGTTATTACAGAAGGCGGAAAAGCACCTAACATTATTCCTGACTACGCTGCAGCAAGGTTCTTCATCCGCGCAGCGACGAGAAAAAGATGTGCGGAAGTAACAAAAAAAGTAAAAAATATCGCCCAAGGAGCAGCGTTAGCAACAGGTACGAAAGTGAAAATTCATCAATTCCAAAATGAAATCGATGAACTACTCGTAACAAAAACATTTAATGACGTCGTAGCCGAAGAACTAGAATTACAAGGTGAAGACGTAAATCGGAAAGAAAGATTTGGCATTGGCTCAACAGACGCAGGAAACGTAAGCCAAGTCGTACCGACCATTCATCCGTACATTAAAATCGGTCCAGACGATTTAATTGCGCATACGAATGAATTTAGAGAAGCAGCACGTTCAGAATTAGGAGATAAAGCATTAATTACATCCGCAAAAGCACTAGCACATACAGCGTATCGATTAATTACGGAAGAAGGGCTGTTAGAGAAGGTGAAGGAAGAGTTTAGAGAGGCGCAGAGGAATCAGGGGTAGATGGTTAAAGGGAGTGGGGGGATCCACTCCTTTTCTTTTTTGCGTAACACTGATGCTAAGATTTTTTTGCAGTAAAATCAATATTAGTAGAATTTTTTAATCAAACTTTTTTCTAAATGAACATAAATACTTGCAATGTTTAAACTAGTACTATATAGTTCTAGTTATGACAAAGGTAAAATTAATGAATCAAAAACGTGTGATTGAAGTAGCTGCAACATTATTTTTAGAAAAAGGATTTGCTTATACAAGTATGGATGAATTAGTACGTGTAAGCAAAGTTTCAAAGTCTAATGTGTATTATCACTTTTCTAATAAGGAAGTATTATTAGAAGGGGTCGTTGATTATTGGATTGAAATGTATCAATCTGCAATTGATGACGTAATTTCTCAGAGCCAATTTTTAGTTGAAGATCGTATCCAACTGTTTTTAAAGCAATTATCACAAGGAGTTCAGTCGAGAGAGTATAGGGGGAGCTGTCCATTTATTACTCTTTATATTCAAAGTCCTACACAGGCCACGCAAATAAAAGAAAAAATAGGTCTTTTTTTTACAGGATTACAAAAGAAAGTTTCTCTATTACTTAAACAAGGGGTAGAGAATGGAGAATTCAGAAATACGATTCATATTGATGAGGTTGCATCACTTTTTATTACAAATCTTGAAGGAGCGTTATTTATTTCAGAAACATTGAAAGATGCAACTGTAATCACGAAAACAGCAGATCATTTTTTAAAATTGCTTCGATAAAAGAAGCATTTTTTTTACATCAGATTAGTACTGAATAGTACTAAAAAGGAGATCTTATATGAGAACAGTATTTTTAATTGGTGGAACAGGCTTTATTGGAAAGCAATTAGTGAAAGAATTAGCCAAAGAGGATGTTAAAATTCTTCTTTTAGTAAGGTCGAAAAGTAAAGCAATACGCCTTTTTCAAGAAAGAGGCATCTTAAAAAAGGCAGTTATGCACTTTATTGAAGGTGATTTGACGAAAATAGATTTAGGTCTAAGTGCTGAAGATAAGGAGAGGGTATTGAAAACGGATGTGATTATTCACGCAGGAGGCCCCATGGATATTCAAGCGACAAGTAAAGAGGCAGCTTCCGTATTTTTAAATGGCGCAAAACATATTAGTGAATTAGCTAAAAGCATTCATCAATTGAAGGGCTTGCAACAATTTATTCATGTTGTAGGTTATATGAGTCCCTTTGATGATAAAAATAGCAAGATTGCAATTGATGTGTTTCAAGAAGGAAACAATTATTTGAAAATAAAAAATCCATATGAGAGAACAAAATTTTTAGCAGATCTCTATATCCGTCAGCAGGCATCAGCAGTAGGTTATCCGCTTTCTGTAATTAATCCGCCAACTGTAGTCGGTAGTAGTAAAACAGGGAGTACAGAGCAGATAGCAGGATTAGGTTTGCTGGTGATGAGTATGCGAAGAGGGCTCATGCCAGTGATTCCTGGAGGTAAGGGATATAGGTTACCACTTATTTCAAACGATGAGCTTGCGAAGTTTATTGTGCAGGTTTTCAGATTGGAGCAACCGACTATTCAAACATATACACTTGTTGAAGAAAAACAGCACGATCAGAACATTGCTGAATTATTAAGTATTATGTCGGAAAGTATGAATATGAGGGCACCAAAAATCTCTGTCCCAATGCCACTTATGAAAGCAATTATGAATAGTGGAGTAAGTAAAATAACAAAAATTCCTTCTGATGGACTGAATTTTATTACAAAACGAAAATTTTCAAATGTTTCAGCGAAAAAAATTATGGGAGGAGATTGGTTTAAGGAGACGAGTGTAATGAAATTTTTCCCTGCCGTAGTAGCTGATTTGGATTATCGAATGATGCATCAAAATGGCCAGCATAATCATTTATTTAAACGAACATTATGTGATAACATTACCCTTTACCAATTACAAGGAGAGGGTAAACCGTTTATTTTATTACATGGTTTATTGAGTGATGGAGAGGATTTATTTCCTTTAGCACAAGAGCTTCATGAAAAAACTGGTCAACCTGTATGGATCTTGGATCTTCCAGGTTTGGGACGTTCTCCTTTTAAACGAGAGAAAAATCTTCTAGATATCTATTTGAATGTAGTGAAAAAGTTATTAGAGAAAGCTACTAATGGTGCACATCTAATTGGTCATTCATTCGGTGCGTTTATTCTTCTGGAAGCATTGGTACAAGAGTACATAGATAAGAAGTATTCAATCACTTTACTTCAGCCGCCTATTGCTAAAAAAAATCCTAAATCGCTAAATGTTCCCCAATTTATGAACAAATGGACATTAAAATTGGCAACTACTAATTTGATAGGGCGTTATTTATTAAGTAATGGTTTGTTTGAAAGTATGGAGAGCATCCCTGAACATTATATCGAAAAAATAAGTAACAGTTTTACTTCTCCTAGAATATTAAATACTACAGTTCAGCTTAACAGTTTACTACTGAAAAACGATCAAGGTGATTTCAATGAAGTAACAAAGTATAATCTTCACATTATTTGGGGGGATTATGACAGAGGTTATTCTGCTCCATCGCATCTTGGTAAGGTTGATTTTGTTCCATATGGCCATCATTTTCCTCTTAGCCATCCGAGTGAAACGGCAACATTAGTAATAAAAAATAGTAATACTATCGGATGAGAGTGTGAGATAAATAAAAAGTTTGTAGTAAGATCGTTGTGTCTTTGAAATAAAATCGTACTGTGTGGGAGCCCGCCCCATCACCATCAAGCTAAGGTTTTGAAGTACCCCCTAAATGAAAATTTTCTTTCTCTATAGTTATTTATTTTGAGAAGTCAGCTCATTTTTTAATTTTAGGGGGTATTTTGTTTTATTAGGTTGATAGCGATGGGACTGTACCCCGTTAATAACAATTAGTAAAATTTAATTAAAAAATTGTGAATTTTTTATAGTTTTTTCTGTATTGTTTTACATGTTTCGTGATTTGAGATAGTTTCTGCAACATATAAGGTTCTTTAATTATTTTATCGTTTTTAGACAGAAGACTTTTATTTTAAAGATCTGAAGGTATAAAAGATAAATTTTGTTAGGCGTAAGTATGAGTAAATTGGTATAATGTAGTAATATAAGTAGAAGGTGGAAAATCCGGTATTAGTAAATCGGGCATCCAAATAAGTATTAATAACATTTCCCTCTCTGAACATAAAACTATACACATACTATGATAGATAATATAGGCGTTATTCTTATTATATTGCCCTAAAATAATCAAACCAGGTTATTCGAAGAAAGGAGTGGAAATATGAATATTGGTGAACGTATTCGACAAATCCGTATACATAAAGAATTTACGCAAGGGGAATTAGTATCAGAAATATGCTCTATAACGTATTTAAGCAGAATTGAAAATGGACAAATTAAACCTTCTGTTTCTTTTTTAGAAAAGGTCGCTAAAAAGATGGAAGTTGATTACAATTTTCTTGTAGATGAAGATTATGGGGATATAGAACCTATGCTCCTTGGAATATGTAATAAGTATAAAAATGATAAAATTATAAGTGAAAAAGATTTATCTTCTTTAGAACTGTATGTTCGTGATATAGACTCTATTCTTTTATTATTAAAGGCTTATGGTGTTTTAATATACTATCATTCCCGAAATAATAACTTAGTATATGTAGAAGCAATTGTAAATCAGGCTGTGCAAGTTATTCCAAATCAAATAGACCTCCAGTATACCGAAGATTATATATATTATTTAATGGCTCGAGGTTATTATTTTTATAATAAACAAGATTATATGGCTGCACATGAAATCTACGTGAAGATAGAGAGTTTACTTGATCTAGAAGAAACTACTCAACACGCCAGTGTATATTATAATCTGTGTCTTGTAAATAAAGCGCTGTATAAAGATAAAAGCATTAGTCGTTTGTATGCGCAGAAAGCTTACAAAATATTTTTGAGATTTAATATAAAGAATAAAGTAATAGATACTTTGTTAATGCTCGCAATACTGTATGATTTAGATGGATTATATGACAGGGCTCTTGAATGCTTACAGCAGGCAGAAAGTAGGTTGGAAGATAAAGGAGATTCTATGTATTCACCTATAATCTCGTATAATTATGGGAAAATTTATCAAGGTTTAAAAGACTATACTAATGCTATTAAGTACTATGAAGAATGTTTGCAATTAAGTGAGTTTCTCGAACAAAAACATCAAAAGGTATACGCATTACGAAGCTTAATAGAGATTCATATAGAATTTAAAGATTGGAAAACTGTTAATAAATTTATGGATGAAGCGTTTGATTTATTATCAATTTTTGATGTACCTTACGCTAATGTTCAACTATATGGATTGAAGGGGAAGATATCTAGATTAAGAGGAGATGATTATGGATATGAAAAACAGATGCAAAAAGCAATTGAAATTGGTTTAGAAAAGAAACAATATCCTTTAGTAAGTGAACTGGCTCATGAACTAGGAGACTATTTTTTTGATAATCGCGCTTATAAAATGTCAGCAAAATATCTAAAAATATCAATTGAAAATTCGACGAATTAAAACAAACTAAAAATACATAGATAGAGGGAGATTAATCAAGGATCTTGGTAATGATATCCGCAATATCCCCTCTATGTGATTCTGCAGTAATAGTAGGTATTGGATTAATATAATTTAACATAAGATAAATCACAAATAAAATTGGTTAAATAGGTAACTTGTTTTTATAAAAAAAGGAATTATAAATCAAAATTTTTTACTAATTCCGTGTAACAAAGGACATCCATTAGTATTTAAATTAACAAAGCAACTACTACTGGAGGTTGGAATTATGAAAATCAAAAAAATTTATGTCATTCTTACTACAGCTATTATGTTATCCGGTATTTCTTACAGATACTACACAAAATGTAGCTGCACAAACTAGTATAGAAGACATCTCAATCAACCAGGTGCTGATTAATTAATCCCCCCATATTCAAGATTTCCTTCAAATACATACCCTTATTAAATAATCCATAGATAAAAAACAGGCGGAAAGTAAGTTCCACCTGTTTTTTTTTATTATATTAACTTTGCTTTAAACGAAACTAAGTAGTTAATTTTATTTTCAACAATAGCAATATTTTTATTTGTACAAGGTTAAATCCTATAGAAACTTTCCTGAATTACAAAACATGTAAAATAATATAGAAAAAAACAACAATAATTTTAAATATTTTTAACTGAATTTTACTTATTGTTATTAACATAAATTAACACGTATATTTTAGATACAGAAAGTCAAACAGCAAGGAGGTGGTTAATCTGATGCTAGAGACAAAAAGTTCTATAGATATGATAAACAATATAAATTATCATTTGGATCTTGGTGGGAAAAATAATCAACGTTTAAAAAACTTTTCAAATGAACAAGACGTATTGCCATATCATGTTTACAAACAGCAATTGAATAAACAAGCATCCCAAAAAGAATCGATTAGTCTAGCTCAACCGTTTATTCATATTAATACTTTAGCACAAATTCTATATGAAGCATTTCACAATCAAATATTTACAGCTTTGGCACCTATTCTATTTGTTTTTCAACCGAATATTGTAACTGGTATATCTACCCCAGGTGCTTATGCAATAGATTTTTATAATGATTATTTTATTCATTTAAAAGGCATCAATGTTCAAGAATTTAAGGCTGGAATAGGTGAAGAAAAAGGACCTATAGCTATTGGATATATAATAAACCAAAGCGAAAGCATTCAGCATTCAAAAGAATTTATGTATCCAAAGTTACAGGACCAAACTACAGAGTGTATGTTAGCCTTACAAAAGCAATTGCCCATACATGGAGAGTTAGAAGAGCAAATTCAGCTATCATTTGATTTCAAGAAAATAATGATGCCTTTAATCGTCTTACAATGGATTAAACAGACAGCTTTATATTAAAGGAATAAAAAAGGTTTAGATGTTATAGAAGGCAACATAAATTACCTTCTATAACATCTAAACCTGTCACCAATCTTTGTTAATGAAATTTGAAGTACTCTAATATTTGTTTCCTGAACATTCTAAAAAGATGGTTACTATGTCTAAAAATGAAAAATTAGCTAAATTACGTAATCAAGAATTTGATACAAAAAAATTAATTGGTGCAATCGATGAAGATGAATTGAAAAAAATAGCGGGTGCCGGAGATGTGTCTCCAGAGTCGTGTAATTGATTTAAAATTCTAACGTCAGGTGGTTGATATGATGAATAATCAAGTTTTAAACATTAAAGGTTTGCATAAAAAATATAAAGACAAACATGTTTTAAAAGGGATTGATTTAACTATAAAAAAGGGTGAAATATTTGGATTATTAGGCCCGAATGGCGCTGGTAAATCTACATTTTTTAAAATCATTTTAGGATTGATAGAGGCTGATGAGGGAACTGTAGAAGTATTGGGAATGGATATACAAAAGAATAGAATAGAAATCTTATCTAAAACAGGTTCATTAATTGAAGCTCCAACCTTTTACGAGCATTTATCCGGATACGAAAACTTGTTAATTGCTTCTAAAATGAAAAATGTTCATGATAAAGAACATATAAAAGAACTTTTGAATTTATTTAAACTATATGAGGATCGAAATCGTGCTTTTAAAAAATATTCTCTTGGTATGAAACAACGTTTAGGATTAGCTGCTGCTTTCATAAATAACCCTGAATTATTAATATTAGATGAACCTACTAATGGCTTAGATCCACAGGGAGTTTATGAAGTGAAAGAATTAATAAAAAAAGCTCCAAAAATGTTTAATTCTACCATAATCCTTTCAAGTCATATTTTAAGTGAAGTGGAACAAATGGCTGATCATATCGGGATTATTCATCATGGAGAAATAAAGTACCAAGGTTTATTATCTTCTTTACAAAATAAACAATCATTAAATATTGTTGAAATTAGTGTTAATAATATGACTCTTACTGATAAATTACTTGAACAATCCAATTATACATTCAATGTAAATAATAACATCTTTAGTATTGAATATAACGATGAAAAATCACTGAATGATATTCAACAACTATTAGTAACGAATCAGATTTTTATTCAATCTTTCCAAACCAAAAAGCAAAATTTAGAGGAAGCATATTTAGATATTGTTGAACAAGGTGCTGTAAGTGTATGAGAAATGTATTAGCCACTGAGTATATAAAATATAGAAAAAGTCATTTTTGGTTTTTGGTTATCTTAGGACCTATTATACTTGCATTAGGTGAATTTGCTGGACTAAATTACTATAGTAATTCTCATACTATTAAATTAGAAACTATATTCGGTATAAACTTGCAAATTTTAAAATACATATTAAACTTTTTTATTGTGTTTATTATAGCTAGTGTAAACAATGTTGAATATAAAAATTCTACGTGGAAAAGAACATTTACGTATCCAGTACAGAAATTTAGTGTGTATATAAATAAGTTCCTTGTTGTTATGGTTGCTCTTATTATTACAACCGTAATACATATGATTTGTACAGTGTTATTACTTCCAGGTTTAGGTGTTTCTTTAGATGCGGTTTCCATGCAGCATGTGTTTGTTTTTACGTTATATCCATTTCTTATTAGCATCCCATTTTGCGCTTTGGCGTTCATTATATCCATCAATGTATCGAATCAATCAGTGATCGTTGCACTAGCTCTAGCTTCGTATCTTTTCGGCGATATATTAAGCTCAACTAAGCTTTGGTGGTTTCCTATTTCATATCAAATCTTATATTTCCCAATCAATTATGTGAATAATCTAGATGTTTTTAATACGTTATGGTCATACGATAAATGGTACATGCTAGCAGGAATTCCTATTACTATTCTTATTTTAGGAATTGGATACATCTTATTTATTAAAATGGATAATAAAAACTAACAAAGGAGATCTCAAATGATAAATTTAATTTATTCTGATTGGATAAAAATAAGAAAACACCCACAACAAATTACATTTTTCATCTTAGCACTTTGTCCGATTATATATTCAATGATTATGTATACTAAATTCGTGGTAGGAGAGTATAATCACGGTTTGGATAATTCATGGATGGGCGTATGGATGTTTATATCTTTTTTCTATGTTGGTTTTTTTCTCCCTGTCATTTCAGGGATGGTAACAGCCTTCTTGTGTCAGTTTGAAAACAAAACTAATTGGAAAATAATGCATCTATCTCCAAATACTAATTTTAAAATTGTTTTATCTAAATTTGTATCTAGTGTGTTATTATTTTCTGCAATACACTTAATAGTTTTAATGAGCTTGTATGTATCAGGAATGTATTTTGATTTTACAGATCCATTTCCTTTAGAATTTATGATTAAAGTATTTTTAATTTCTGTTGTTGCGACATTTCCTCTTATAATAGTGCAACTCCTATTATTCTTATTTATAAAAACATCTATCACTTTTACATTTGTTAATATAATCCTATCTTTAATCGGTTTATTTCTTTTTTCAGAAGCAAAGTGGGGATTTGGATATTTATGGTCTTTACCATTCAAGTCTACAGAATTAGTTGATCAAGATATATTATCTATTACTATATTATTGGTATCAATAGTTGCATTTACTATAGGTATGATTTTAATTACAGTACGTTATGTAAAATTATTGAGAAAGACAGTATAGAAAGAGAAATCGCCCTTAGAGGGACCTGATAGTATCACAGTTAGGTAAACAACAAAAAAAGAGTCCATCTGGTATGATGGACTCTTTTTTTGTTGTTTACCTGGAGATTTTTTATGGCGAAAAAAGGCCAATCTTTTCAAATATATACAGAAGAATTGACACTCCTACCTCTAAAGGGGCAAGCTGGCTAACGCCAGTGGACTTCTTGCTACCAAAGGCGACGCTCGTGCTGACATGTAAGATTGCCATCACTCTCACAAAAGACCATATAGGGGTAGAGTCACATACCCATCAAGCTAAGATTTTAAAGTACCCCCTAAATGGAAATTTTGTATTTTTATAGCATCGAAGCTTATTTTTCTCTTTTTGGGTAGTTTTATTTTCTTAGCTTGATTGCGATGAGCGGTACCTCATAAAGACCCCTGATACATAATTGATGTTCTGCCTTTTGTAGAAAACAATCCACTTATACCATTTTAACAAGAAGAAATATCTCGTCCATGTTGTAATATTGGCTTACGTTAAGCTTGTGAAAAAAACATATTCATGTATAATACAATTGATGTATGATACATTAGTTGTAGGAGGGTGACCTATTTGAAAAGAGAAGATGCCTTAAAACTAAGAACAGATATTAAGAAAATGATTATAATAACTGGGGTTTTTGAATCTCAAAATTTGCCCAATGGACCATTTGAAAAACCTTTACCAACTTCTCAAATGATGGCGTTAGAGGAACTAGAGGTGGAAAAATTAACTGTTTGGCAACTATCCAATAAACTTAGATTAGAGACTTCAACTGTAAGTAGATTGGTAGATAAGTTAGTAAAAAAGGGGCTTATTTATCGTGAAGTAAATGAAAAAAATAGAAGAGAACTTTTTCTGCACCTCACAGAAAAAGGTCACATAACTGTTAATTGCTTAAGAGAGCAATCCATTACATTTTATCAAAGTATTCTCAATAATTTATCAGAATCAGAACAAAAAATAGTTGTGGATGGTTTTGAATTATTTATTGATTCTATTTCTAAGCCTTTTGATTAGAGTGAGGTAAGTCATAACATTTGGAGGATAAAATGAGTTTGCATTTTGAACGTCCTATTATTGAATTAAAAGAGAAATTTGATGAATTAAAGAAAATTATGAAAGAAAATAATGTAGATTTATCGTCAGAAATTCATGAATTAGAAAAACGTTTAAATAAAATGCAAGATAAAATTTATTCTAATATTACACCTTTTCAACGAGTTCAAATTGCAAGGCTACGTAACAGACCCACGACATTGGACTATATACCTTTATTGTTTACAAACTTTCTCGAACTTCATGGTGATCGATTATATGGTGATGATAAAGCAATGATAGGTGGTATTGCAAAATTTAAAGGAATGCCCGTTACGGTTATTGGTCATCAAAGAGGTAGAAATACAAAGGAAAGTATAGAAAGAAATTTTGGAATGGCACATCCAGAAGGTTATAGAAAAGCGCTAAGACTTATGAAACAAGCTGATAAATTTAATCGCCCTATTATTACATTTATTGATACAATAGGCGCCTATCCAGGGATAGGGTCTGAAGAACGTGGAATTTCTGAAGCGATAGCTCGAAATCTATTTGAAATGACTACACTTAAAGTGCCAATTGTTTGTATTGTAATTGGAGAGGCATCAAGTGGTGGAGCTCTTGGCATTAGTGTCGGTAACCATATCCATATGTTAGAGTATTCATGGTACTCGGTAATTTCGCCAGAAGGAGCAGCATCTATCCTATGGAAGGACGCTAAGTATGCTCCAGAAGCTGCTGAACATATGAAAATTTCAGCAAAAGATTTAAAACATTTAGGAATTATTGATGAAATCATTCCTGAAATTAAAGGTGGAGCACAAAATGATATAAAATCACAGGCAAAAATGATTGAATCTGTAATCGAATCATCTCTAAAAAAATTGATACTATTATCCTCGGAAGAGCTTATACAACAGCGGTATGAAAAGTATAGACAAATAGAGAATTATAAATGAAAATATTTAAAGTCCGTATTACATTTCGGAGGATTCTCGCAAAAAAAATTTAAATATTTTGTAAGTAACCTCTTAAACTGGGATATGCTGATACTATTACTCTACAAAAGGTGTGTGATCGGTATGGAAAAGGAAAATTTGTTCAAATGGAAGCATTATCACATACCCATCAACTTAAGAAATTGATTGTTCCCCAAAACGAAAAAATGAGCTGAATTCTCATAAATAACTGTAAAGATGCGGGAATTTTGTTATGGGGAGTATCTCAAAAGCTTAGGTTGATGGCAATGGGGTACCGCCAACAAGACGCGAATTTTGCACGCTAAGCAAAAAAACAATAAGCTGTCCACATGGACAGCTTATTTACATAATTCTCGTTATTGGAAGTAAAGTAAACCCCTCTTATTGGGGTACGAACACTGTTCTTGTTATAATTAATTTTTTTCAGAACGTCTATAATCCTCTTTTAAAAAATATATGTAAATATAATAAAAAACGAATGATTAATAGAAATATTCTACGCCACTCGTTTTTTATTGGACTTCTTTTTACTGTACTTTTATTTTCTTTATGGGTTATTAGAAAAATAATTGTCTATATAAGTCTTTATTTTTTCAAAATCCTTTTCCATAAATAAGATTGCTGGTACTTCAATTATTGGAAGATTATTTTCATTATCAAAAGGTGGACACGGTTTGGGAACTACCAAATAGTCAACTGAGTTTTTATCCCTAATATAATTAATTGAAACATCATAATACTTAGAAAAATATTCCTTCAAATCATCCTGATTCCTTAAAAATGGTAGAGAAAATATTGAACCATAATTTATACCAGCGTCGACAATTAATACAAAGCATATTTTTTTCATGATACACCCTCCTCGTATAATAAGTTTTAAGTTAATAACTGTTCCTTGAAAATTAAATAGTTTTTATCTTCAAGAGCTACATCAAAAAAATGATGTATGGGTAAAATTTAGTCTTGGATAAGGTAACACTGATAAAAACAGGTTTCCTTTTTCTATATATTCAATTAAATTATATCATTATTTTACATGAATTTCCAGAATTTGTTTTTTTATTTTATTGGTAAACTTATGCTTAGCATGAATTGGAGGGATATATATGATAGATTATAGAATAATTTCAAGAGAAAACTATTCAAATAAGATTGGAGAGCTTGTAACAATGCTTGAACATACAAGAGATGTTACATTGAGCGAAATCTCCAATTTAAACCAAAGTGATTTAGATTTCTTACCAAACGGTAGTTCAAACACTATTGGTTCTCTCTTATCACATATTGCAGCGATGGAGTTTGTTCATCAAGTTATCTCGTTTGAAAAAAGAGATTTAACTGAAAGTGAATATCTAAAGTGGCGAATTTCTTTAGAACTTGGAGACAAAGCAAGGGAAGGAATAAAAAAGCAATCTTTAGATTATTATTTGAATGAATTATCACAAGTTAGAGAAAATACAATAACATATCTGAAATCAAAACAAGATAGCTGGTTATTCGAGGAAAATAAGTGGGATAATGGTGTGCCTTATAATAATTACTACTTGTGGTTTCACGTTATGGAAGACGAAATTAATCATCGTGGACAAATAAGAACAATTAAGCGATTGATGGGAATGAATAAATAAATCTTATTCAACCAAAGGGTGCTTTACTTGAAAAAGTCACTAGAAGAGTCAAATGATAACTATGAACTGCCCCCAATTGCTAGGTTTTGTTTAACAATTGGGGGCAGTTCATTTATAGCGCATAGGTAATCAGCTTTTTGTTAATCATGAGGTAGATATTTTTAACTAAAAAACCAATAATGGAAATATATCACATATTATGACCCGTTTTTACACGTATCTCGGCTGAACCCCATAATACACTGTATCCCGCTCTTTGGCACTTCCAAAATATAGGTGCTATAACAAAAAAATACATAAACAAGTCGGAAAACCAAATCGAAATATGTGCGATATAACTGAAACAGGTGAAGAAATTTTTTCAGAGATGTTAAGAGAGTTTCCTGAAAAAATTGCGACAAATAACGCTGAATTCCTTGTGCGTATCGCGCTATTTGAAAAACTTGATTACGAAGCTAGAAAAGAAATTTTAACAATACGCCAAGACGTACTACATAAACAGCTTACTGCTATTCAATCTTTACATGTTAGCTCATCTTTTATTACAGAAGTTATTGAATTTAGTAAATCACGTATAGAACACGAATTACTCTGGATTACATCACTTATGAAGAAAATATAAAAATTAACAAGAAAAGTTAAAAATAATGAATGAAAATGAGATTTATTATCAATACTATAATTAATAAAAGGGCAACCACGATTTGGCTACCCTTCAAAAATTTTATACTTCTGGATCAAAAGTTTTGCAATCTGTTTCTTCCGTAGTTGATGCATGTTTCCCTTTATGACTTACTACATAAATTGCATCTGCACTACATTTATTGCCGTTAGCCCAAAATTTACAGTTGTTTACTTCACATAAAACGTCTTGTGCCATAGTATCACACCTCCTTGTTCTATTATCATTAACAAAATTCGGAGGTATGATACTCTTTGTCACGCATTTTTTATTACCTTTTTAGCTTTCTTAATGGTTTAATATTTCCTTGTACAATAGCATCTATATTTTCTGTTATTTTTTCAATGTCAAAATGCCACCATTGAATTTGCAATAACTCTTCTACTATTGTACTTGTAAATCGTTCCTTTATTTTATTTGCAGGGTTTCCGCCAACAATTGTATATGGTGCGACGTCTCTAGTCACAACAGATTTAGCTGCAATGATTGCACCATCTCCTATTTTTATTCCAGGCATAATCGTTGCATCCATACCAATCCATACATCATTTCCTATAACTGTATTCCCTTTGTAAGGTAAATCAGACAAATTAGGTGTATACTTCTCCCACCCATTTCCAAATATATTAAATGGATATGCCGAAAATCCATCCATCCGATGATTCGCTCCGTTCATAATAAAGGTAACTCCATTTGCAATACAACAAAACTTTCCAATAGTAAGATGATCTCCAAGAAATTCATAATGATGTAATACTCGATCTTCAAATGTTTCTCCATCTTTCGCATCATAATAAGAATAGTCACCAACAAGTATATTAGCTTTCGTTATTGTATTTTTTATAAAATGGACATTTTGATTTCCTTCAATAGGATATTTAACATTTGGATTAGGATTCATGTTGTACAGCACTTCCCTTACCATTTATTTCACTTTCTACCGCTATTACTGGCTTTAAATTGTATATAGGTAAAATAAATAATAATCCAATTATAAATAGTAAAGCTGTGCCCTCATACATCGTACTTAATGAGAACACCTCTTTTAATGAACCGGCTACACTCATTGTTACTACCATTGAACCGGTAAATAGTGGACTTAAAATGCCATTTACACGACCGATAAAATCAGTATCGCTATTTTGAATAATGAGCGTATTAATACCTATTTGGATACATGGGAGAGCTAACCCACTAAAAAGTTGTGCTGTAAGTGTCACCCATAAATTCGTTGAATAACCTATAATACCAATGCCGATCGCCTGACCGAGCATCCCTACAATTAACATCTTTTGCGGAGCTACGTTTTTCGCAAATACCATCGCTAAAGCTCCGCCAACAATCATACCCGCACCATTTACTGTTAGTAACCATTGCAAACTCTCTTTTGGTAACCCTAACTGCTCAGTCACAATAAATATACCTAATGGCTGAATCAATCCTATACCTAGTCCTGCTGCCATAAAACAAAGCCCAAGCAAAGTTAATGCTTTTTTCTTTTTCACATATTTAATACCATCCAGCATCTCCTGTAATAGCGTGATTTCTTTCTTCTCAATATCATTCTCAAGATCTTTCGGAAGAAATAACAATACAGCTGCTGCCAGTAAAAAAGCGATACCTGTTATTATAATTGAAATATAAATTCCAAAACTATGAAAGATAAATGTTCCAAGAATCGGTCCTAGCACCATAAAAATCGCAAATATTGTTTGATATATAGACATCGCTAATTGGATTTGTTCCGTTGATAAATGCTGTTTAAACAATTTCATACCTGATGGTTGAGAAAACTGCGAAAGGATTGCAGAAATAAGCGTGACAAAAAACACGATTTTCCATGTTCCAAACATAAGTGTAATTAATACAGCGAATACTGAAATGGAACTTAACGTTTCACACCAAATCATTGTCTTCTTTGGCTTCCACCTATCAGCAAAGGTTCCACCTATAAAGGAAAAGATGAAAATTGGAGCAAACTCAGCAACCGAAATCATTGAAATAGCAAAAGCATCACCTTTCGTCATTTCCATTACATATAATAATACCGCAAAGTTCCGAACCCATATTCCAATTTGTAAAAATAATGCTGATGCAAGAATTCCTTGCACAAACCGATTTTTTAGTACTTGTGATACCCCATTGTTTTGTTTCATTACTACATTTGTCGACATAAAAAAGCCCCCTATTTCATGTTCTGAACAGGAGGCAGCACAAATCATATAAAAAGACTATATATTCGCAGAGCGAAATACATCCCTTTTCTATAAATGTACAGACTAATCCTATTCAGAAGAATATTTCGTTTTTTAACGAAGATCTCTTACAAATAGAATTAGTTGATCATTGGGATGTTTTCACCCTTCCGTTTCAAATTTAAATAACACATACATACTCTATGTAAATCATTTTCGATGTATGCATGTCTCCTTTTAACTATTCTAGAAATTTAAAGGCAATTCCTCTAAAGAACGCATTAAATAATTACCTTGCCATTTAATGTCTTCACGGTTACCTTTTATTTGCAAATTAGGCATTCGATTAAACAAAGTAGTAATAGCAATCTTTGCTTCTAATTTAGCAAGTGGAGCTCCTAAGCAGAAATGGCTACCATGACCAAAGGCAATATGGCGATTATTTTCCCGAGTAATATCGAATACTTCTGGGTTTTCAAATACATTTTCATCACGGTTTGCAGAAGCTAATGCAATGACAACCATATCTCCTCTTTCGATTGTTCGGTCGTGAATTTGAAAAGGTTCAGCCGCCCATCTTGAAGTTGTAACCTCAACTGGAGAATAATATCGTAACCCTTCCTCAATAGCTGCATCAATTAATTTTGGATTTTCTTTTAATAACTGTAGTTGATTCGGATTTTCAAGAAGCGCTAATACCGTATTTGTTATTAAATTTACCGTCGTCTCATGTCCCGCCACAATTAGTAACATTATCATTGAATATAGTTCCCTAGCGCTAAGTTTATGTCCTTCACTTTCTGCAAGTATTAAAGCACTCACCAAGTCCTCTTTTGGTTCTTGTCTCTTAACATCAACTAAATATTGGAGATATGTAATAAACTCAGATAGTTGCTTTTCAGTTTCTTTTATTTCTTCTGGTGTTTCTGGGTAAGCAATGACAGCATGAGACCAAATTCTAAATTTCGCTTGATCTTCTTTAGGAATGCCTAGCATTTCACTTATAACAATAATCGGTAAAGGGAACGAATAATCATCCACAAGATTTAATGAACCTTTTCGCTGGGCATCACTTAACAAATCATCTGCAATATCCTGTATTCTTCCTTCCAATTGTGTGATCATCTTCGGCGTAAAAGCTTTTTGTACGAGTGATCGTAAACGATTATGATCAGGTGGATCTGAATTTAACATGTGCGTCGTTAAATAATCACTATTGTCAACAGTAAGAAACACATTCAATGCATCTTGAGAAAATACATTGGCCGGATCTTTTTTTAAGCGATTATCTTTTAAAAGTGGCAGCGCATCTTCATATCTCGTAATCAGCCACTCTGCACCCAATTCCGTTTTATTCACAAATAAGATAGGTTGCATTTTTCGAGATTCTTTATAAATTTCATATGCATCTTCTTTAAACTGAGCTGAAGCTAAATTAATACCATCCTCTATTCTTAGCCCAACTTTATTTTTCATTGACATTGTATTCCCTCACTCTCATTTGTTTTTGAAAACCAACCAACATATGCATTATACTCTAATAAAAACGCGAAAATTGTAAATTTTCATTTAAAATCTTACTTCGCATATTGAAAAATAAAAAGTGAGAGAGTAAAATCCTTCTACTCTCTCACTCTTCTTTACGCAAAACACATGAAATTACTAATTTGTTGATAGCGATAACTTACTTTACGACGGCGACCACCTTGCCAAGTGTAACCTGAAACCCCATTTCTCCTCACTTCAGTCGGGAAGAACCATAAGTCTCTTCCGAAAGGTCCAGGACGATGCAAACGTAAGTAGCCCCATCTTCCTAGACAGTTACACATCCATGATTTCATATTCCCTGTTTGAGCTGGAGAAGCAAATGTAGACGGTAACGACGGTGCTTGTGACGGTGGTGGTGACGTTGGAGCATCTTCCGCATCATCTGGTCTATAATCCTCTTGTTCCATATCTCTCACTTCATTTACAGATTCATACCCGTAGTTTTGTGGATTATAATCATATGGGTAATTTTGCTGGTTATACATATTAACAACTCACCTACTTTTCATTCAGTACCTTTAACATTCATATGTGATAAGCGCTCTATAGGAAGCTTATGTATAGCCTAAATTCAACAAAAAAATAAAGCTCGTATTTTAAAAATACGAGCTTCTTCATAATCGGAATAGATGTATTATTTTCTTAATTTCACACTATAAAAACGCATTTCATCTAACGAACCTTCAAATTCAAATACTTCTTGTTTAATTAATTCCTTTAAGCGATATTCTAAAAACGTATCGCCAACTAACTGCTCTACATGACCAAGTGCTTCACCAATTACCCTAGGGGCTTTTAGGAATTCTCGATCAGCACCTATACTTTTCGCACATTCAATAATAAATTGATCAAAATAATCTTCTTGTACAGAACGCACTTCATTGTCTGTCCAAACTCTTAAAAATTCCGTACTTTTCGATAGACTATCCCACTCATGTTCAAACTGCATACGTTTCTCTACAGTTAAATATGGAAATTCTACAAAACTTTTTTGAATTAAAGCTAAACTTTCAGGTGCTAACTCTCCAGTTCCACGAATAGCATACTCTTTTTTTAATATTTCTTTACTTGCTTCAGACGTATTAATAACGCGAATGTTTTTCTTATCTTTTAATTGCGCCATTACAAAACATAAGCCTACATGTTCATGTGCGTTATTAGCTTTCCAAATTGTAATAGGTGTTTCAATAGGAATAGTGTGTAGTTCTTCCATAGTTTCTAAAAACCTTGGTAAATACTCTTCTTCAAAATAATTATCATAAGCAGTTAAATTGTTTACTAACCATTTCTGTCTTGCAAGTTGTCCCTCATTCATATGTAGCTTGTTTATCGGCCCAATTGAAAAGAATTCAGAAAAAGCGACAACCCTCTCTTCCAATTGTTCTTCTTGACTAAGCATATATTTTAAACATCCAGCTGTTGAATCATCAAACGCAATATGTACGTGTGTGCTTTCTTTTACATTTCTTATATATGATGTATTACCCGTTAGTTGCTTAGGAATATCCATCAAATTTTCAATTGCATCTTCACTATAGTTTTCTTCTAATAAATTCAACTGAATAAGAATACTTTGAAGTAAATGTTTTGCTTCATCTTCGTACATATCCTCTACAATATTTTTGATATTATCTATCATACAAATCCCTCTATTCATTTCATAAATAACGTATATTATAGTGTATCATTTTAGTATCATTCTTTTAAAGTTTTTTTTAAGTAAAAGCATTTATTATTCAGATTGCTACAGCTATCCACATTTTCAACAAAATCTCTCCTACAATTCTTAATTACTAAATATTCTTTTGTAAATCCTTTTATTTAAATGTATAATTATATAGAAAATAAATAATATAGGAGCTATATGTATGGAGAAAGCGATTACTACTTATAAACATTATTTGAAAAATTGGAGATTTATATTTATTTGTATATTACCTACTATCGCCTTATTATATGTTTTCGATGTCATCTTTGAATTACTATTTCATCAAGATTTCTATTTATCTAACTTAATTTTTGCTATTATTTTATTTTTAATATTTATGAGCATCAAAGATATGTTTAAAATTGAAAGTTAAAGAGCCGGATAAAAAAAGAGCACCCTGCAATCGGATGCTCTCATGTGATAGAGGTTTTTTCTGAGTATTAAGTAGGACACGAAGGTCTTGTCCTACAATATAATATATGCTTGTACTTATTTTATTGTGCATCTATTAAACATCAAATGTATACGTATTGCTAAAAATTCTGCTCATTTATTAATTGCATAATTATTATATTTACACATAAAAAACATCCCTATGGATGTTTTTTATGTACCAATTTTTAAGCTTCCATAAACTTAGCCGGTACACCAATTTTTTCAACTACAGAAGATATATTAGTAGGATTAATCATTACATTTTCAATACTAACTAATTTATTTTCTAATAGTCCATTCTCTGTAGTAATAAGTTCTTCAAACCGATCTAAAGTCATCGAGAATTTATATTCACTTCCGCCATTCATACAGACTTTAACATACTTCATAGTGTCACCGCCTTTCATAATGATCTATATTTCGACAAGAAGACGCTTACATCCTTTTTATTTACTACTAGATTTCTCACTTTTACTCCTTGCTAATTCACGTTTATTTATTTTAGAAAAAGCAGTTACTATTTTATGTTCACATTATAATTGCGAGTAAAAATGATAAAGATAGAAATGCACAAAGTGGTATAAATAAAACAGTATCCATTTTAGCAAAATGTGTATCTTTTTCGCATTTAAAAATACCAAAATAACGAAACTCACCAATTACTCTTATGAAAAACACAATCATACAAACCCAAGATCCCATTCGAACAATAATATTATGAAATGCGAAATGAACAAGATTTGTTTGTTGTAATAAAATTATTGCGGCCGTACTTAATAATAAAGCAATAAACAATGTCATTCCTACACTTGGTATAAACGCCTTTTCTCCAGCTTTTGTTGGAATGACACTATTTGTCGCCCACTTACCTCCGAAAGC
Organism: Bacillus sp. M5A3_1b; assembly: GCF_053345335.1. Lineage (NCBI taxonomy): Bacteria > Bacillati > Bacillota > Bacilli > Caryophanales > Bacillaceae > Bacillus > Bacillus sp. M5A3_1b. Next base: position 266,251 of record NZ_JBKEZY010000006.1, read on the forward strand.
CCAGTAAACATGTAAAAAGCTAACTAAAAATAATATACAGACAGAAATATATGTAATAATAAGCATTTTGTCCTCCTATTATTTTATTTAAGTCTTCAACTTCAGAGTATGCTATAAATTCCACCTTAGCAATCTATATTTAATAACATAAAAACCCCTTAATGATTTTTCGTAAAATTGATTAATCATTAAGGGGCTTTTCACTTTACTACGCATTATACCTATTTCTACGACGTTCCATCCTCGTTTGTCCTTTAGCAGTACCTTCTTGATATTGATCTATTTTCTCGCTTATTTCATATGTTGCAGCTGGAGCTGGTTCTTCGTAATTATGCTCACGTATTTTTTCTGGTGTTTTTCGTTTTGATCCTTTTCCACCAAACTTATATAATTTCATCTTTAATTTCGGTAATTTTGGAAGTGGAATCTTAAATGATAGCTTTTTGCGTTTCTTTTTTTGTTGAAATAGATTTATATTTTCTTTATTATCTTCCTCTTTACGGTGTAATAACATGGCAATTAACCCGCCTAATATAAGCCCGCCAACTAAAAGCATAAGGTATTTGAAATTACTTATCATTAAACTCGACATACGTTCAAGTATGACTAACGACTGTACTTCTTTAATATCCCAAAGTAAAGCGGCCCATAATGAGAATAAACCGAAAGTAAGTCCATATGTACGAAAACGGAATAAACATGGAATTAAAGCGACACAAGCGGCGATTTTCGCATTCCCTATTATTGAACTTGTTGAAATATCTTGATGCCAAATTACTAACAGTAATGTTATAAATGGCGCATAAGCTATCCAGCTACATATACGTGAATATATTTTTTTCGCAAAATAGCTACCAAAACTAGTAAAAAATAAAAGGCCTCCAATATATAAAGATTGTTCTAGTGGGATTTGCTTCATAATTCCTGCAACTGGAAAGAGGCCGCTCAATAGCATTAATAGCACATCCAACTTCTTCACAATTCCTCATTCCTTTCAAATTTCTTTTGAATCAATTCATATTACTTTTCCAAATAAAATGTTTTTATTACTAAAAAACATCTTAATCCTGTATGCAAATAAAGTAAATACGTAAAATAGCAGATACATGACAAATGATATCCTTATTTACATGAAAAAATGACAAATCCTGATCGATATAAGGAGCAGGATAACGAATTTAGAAAAATAGCAAATATTAAATCAAATAAAAATGAATAGTAAATAAAGGTACTTTTATTTATTCAATCTTTATTAAAAGAAAAACAAATAAAATCATTATTAAATGCTGCAGTTTCTTGTTATTAATGAATTAATCATATCAATCTGAATAATCGTTTTATCTATATGTTAAATGAAATATTAAAGGAGAGTAAAATGAGTACTATAAAAGAATTTATTCCTATTATAATACCTATATTAACTGCTGTGATAGGTTACATAGTTGGTTAAAAAACAAACAAAGTGAATCGCTTCTTTAATCAAAGTGAAAATAATTTAAAAACTGTCATTGAGCCCTTATTTTTAAATATAAAAATTATAAAAAGAGAAGAAAGTTCCTTTAAAAAAGAACAATTACTTAATAAACTTTTTGAATCCTACCTATATGAATACAAAGGGATTTTTCAACTTGGGAATAAAGACTTGATAGATGCTTTTTTAAGACTTGAGGATTTATATCACGACTTTAAAAAAGAAATTCCAACTATCTTAAATTATATTACAGCAAAAGAATCATTAGAAAAATAAAGAGGCATCTATTCCCATTGAAAGGAGCGATGCCTCTTTATTTTTCCAACTCCGGTATGGATTCTCCAAATTCAATCATTGTTCTTTTTATTTATCATCTTTTTGCATCAGAACCGCATATATCCCCTCATGTGTTTGAACACAGTAGTATTCCTTTCTTTTTATATAAATAATCCATTATAATAGTAGTAACCAATAATTAAATAGATTTTAAATCGAAATAAAGGAGCGAGTCTAACTTTGTACAAAGAAAAAACTTTTCAATCCATAAAAATAAATAATCCTATTATAGATGATTTCATTAAAATTTCAGATGCTATGAATGTAAATGGTGGGACTATTGTATCTTGTTTCAAGGTCAATGATCACAGTGTATTTAAAAATTTACCTTGGTTAGAACATGAAAAATACAATAATTATATACAGGATATGCTTACCTCACCAGATATTATAAAAAACATTCCCGAATTAAACATCCCCAAATCTATTGAAGTTCCAATAGAATTAGAAAATATTAATTCTTTAATTCTTGATGGTGCATTTGCCATCAGGTTAATTAAAGGTGGCGCTTATAAAGATTTCAAAGGTACTCCAATGGAAGCAAAAAAATTAGGTTCGCAGCTCTGCGAACAAATATTTCAAAATAGATTTTTGGGAATAAAAATATTTTATTCCCAAAAACCATGGACTAATTGGTTTTACGATGTTAATTGGGATAGTACTTGGGTTATTTTTGATGAACAAGAAAGTATGGTATGGATTATTTGTATGACTGATACAGATTAATATAAATATTGCAAATAAAAAAGGATACTTTTAAAAGTATCCTTTTTCATTTATGGTTTAACCGGATATGCCGTGATTACTTTATTAGTTCCACGTTGCACTACTAATCTAATAGCTGTTTCTCCCTCTGTTCCTACTACTTTACCCATAGGAATAATATAGGCTGATGGATCGTTTGGAAGTGGAGACCCTTTTTTTAGCCATGCCTGATCTAATAATTCAAGTACGTTAGTTTTTCCAGTATTAAATACACTGTGTGTAGTTTTATTAGGATTCGGTTTAGTATGATCTAATACATGCTTAACCCGATTACCATGTGCACTACCTTGTGTATATTCTAATCCGCCTGACGATAACCAAGAGCGTTTATTTTTATCATATGTTAGTTTTCCCAATTTACTTAAGGCAGGGATTTCTTTGAGTACAAAAGAACCGCCAATTTTAGTTAATCCTAACATTAATACCGACTCCCCAGGAACTGGAAGTGCTTGTAATATCACTAGATCACCGGCAAATAGGGTTTCGTAGATACCACCCTCAGCATCTCTCCCCAAATCAACATCCCGTTTCGCATAATAACGAATACGGTCATCAATATTAGCATCCTCTGTTAAGAGTTGACCACTAATTGCAACTCCTGAATCCCATTTGTTCAACACTTTTTTATAAGAAATAAGTGACATATAAAAATCAGAATTATAAAATCCAGTTAAATCTCCAAAGTAAAATTTCATTTTTTGAAGATTTCGTTGCATTTCTAATACTGTATCTGTATTGGTATCCTTGTTTAGTTGATTTAATTTCTTCATTAAATCTGGATCTGTATTCATGTTATTATTGTTCCAAAGTCTAATATAATATGTTCCCGGTTTAGTGACTTTAAAACTATTTGATGCATTCCCAGGAAACATCGTTTTAACAATATCACCATTTTCATTTTCTATAGTTGCGGCATTATTAGTTAAGTTTAATTTTTGTTCATTCAACGACGTAAGAGTCACTTTATAATAATCAACATCATAAAGCGACGTTAAACTATGATCCTTTATTTTATCCCAGCTTGTAGTTTCTGCTGTTTGTTTCGTTCCGTTAAAATCGTTTTCTACCATCAATGTTGTTTTTAACGTATTGTTTCCTGAAGGATTTGATAAGTTTAAACGATACGTTGTCCCTGCTTGTAGCTTATACTCAACCTTCGCATAATGTTCACCATAAGGTCCATTAGAATCTATATTACTATCAAGTTGCTGATCGCCTTGATATAATTTCAACTCATTCCCTGTTCCTTGTTCTTTTCCTTTATAAGGCATAGTGAAGAATCTATATACCCCTGTTTTATCAGGTGTAAAAGAAAAGTCTTTTGAACTTTGATTCTCACTAATATCGACCGGTTGAAGATTTTTAAGTGACATCTGATTTGTAATTGTATAATTCAGAGTCGCTCGATTTAATATTTTATCCCCTTTTAGGGCAATTGCTTTGACTTTCGTATTAGAGTTGATCTTCACAGCTCCCATATAAGTAGAACCGTGATTAGAAGATGGCTCAGTCCCATCTAATGTGTAAATGATTTTATCTGCATTTTCTGAAGAAAATTTTAAATCTATTGAATTTCCATATATTCCAGAGGCGTAATTGGCACTTAATAAATTAGGCGTTTTCCATCCATCACGTATTACTTGTGCATATGCCCAAATATATACCTCTCCTAATTTTTGATTAAAACCATCATTAATCGCTTCATTTATATTTGTCCAAACATGACTTTGTTCTTTATTTAAAACAAAACCTGAAAAATAATGTATTTTCTCACTTGGATAACCTAAATTTTCTTGCGCAAAGGTAAGTGTTTCTTTATGCTTATCCATATGACCATCAATCAAATAATCATAATCTTCAATCATGAAAAAATCGAGGTTTGGATATTTCCATTGTCTCTTTGGAAAGTTCACCGTAGACATCATAAGCGGTACTCGATCTTTATCAATTACTGACGGAGTAAAGAATAGAACAGTAAATTTAGCGTTAGAATAGGATTTTTTTAATGTATCTCGTAACATTAATGAAAACTCACCATTCTTATCACTTAACCACTCTAGCATTTCCTCATGTCCTGTTATATCTTCATCAGATGCATGGAATTCATACATTGGATAACCGTTTTCTTTTTCAAATAAATCCTTAGTGGCTTGATCGTAAAAGCATGGTGGCTTCCCTGCTAGATCTTCTTTATGCCACCACCACGGTTCTCCTAATTGAACCATTGGTACAAGACCTGCATCACTTGCTATTTTTGCCAGCCCCAACGTATACTTTTTATAAAATGCCTTGACCTCTTCGTTTGTAAAACTCAAAAGATGTGGTGTAGGAGTCCAACCCGTAGTACCTGGTACATTATTCCACGTCCGTTGCCACCATGATTCCGGAGCATCCACCGATTCCATCGAAATAGATTGGATTAGCTCCATATTGTTTTCTTTTAAACGCTTGGCATAATTCCGATACCATTCTTCAAACCCTTGGTTAAACGGATATTCCGTATCCATCTTAACACCTGAATCCGTTAAACTTTTATCATAATAATGTGAGGCACCTATATAAAAATTAACTAGTTTGTTATAACCTAACTTTTTATAATCACCTACAACTCTTTCTGGTGTTAAATTGTATGTATCGTCGTAATCATCTGTCATTCGAACGCTATGATTAGGAAGACCTTGAGGCTCATTCATTAAAAAGGTATTACCGGAAACTTTCCAATTATTAAATTGCACTTTAAATTTCTTAGATTCCCCTAATTTTTTCCCTTCACCCGAAGATTGATAGCCCTGGGGAACTACTGACCACATTATTGATTTTATATCATTAACAGGAATCTTTCTCCAATTAGGGTCTGGCACATATTTGCCTTGCTTCATATCATAGGTATATGGGGTCCAACCTGAATATAAGTTATTAAAATCTAGTTTAATCTGTCCCTTGTTACCATTCGCATTTCCCTCTTTTCGATTTTCGGGGAACATAATCTCTTTTCCTAAATCTCGTGTTGCTCCAATCTCCCAAGATTCTTTCGGGCGATTTGTAACATAGTTCCAGAGACGAACGTAATGAACTTCTCCACTATTTGTTTCAATAGTTAAACTAGGCGCTAGCCCACTATCCATTAAATTAGTAAAACCTTCAATAGTATAATCATATTCTAGCGTAACGTTGCTAAAGTCAGGTTTGGTGGGGTATTTCAAATCTGGATGACTATAATTATCTTGTGTTTCCCACTTTACACCTACCAAATCTTTTCCTGTTCTAAAATTACCTGCAACATAAAAATTATTTTTATCCAATGTAACAGTAGCAGCAGTCATATCGAAATTAAAATTAGTAACTAAATATTTCGGCATTAATTTATGTATTGCGGCAGAATTTGTAGTCTGCCCGGCTTTCACCTGTAATTGCGGTATCCAACTTAACTGAGATAGTAATAATATAAATATAATCAACAATGTATACCATCTTTTATTCATAATTCTTCTCACCCCTAATTTATTGTATTGCATTGAAGAATACCGATTAAAAATTTGGCAAATAACAAAATTCGTACAACTTAAACCTAGTTAATTAATTTCGAAATAAAATTCATATACAACACCTCCAAATTAAAATCTAGTATTATATGTAAATAATATACCTTGTGGTAACTTATGTGAAATTATATTTCGAATTAACTGATTATATATAATATGATACATTTAGAAAAATAGATATCACTTAATCTACCAATCATAAAATAACTCATCTAATAACATATAAAGAAATAATACCCACGTGGCAATGTAAGACACAAAAAAGATGTAGATTATTCTACATCTCTTTTTTATTTTATAAGATTCTTAGTTTTATATCTCTTATACCAAATTAATTAGCAACTTCAATAGAATCAAGATAGAAAAAAATAAGGTAACGTCCTTATTCTATCTTTACAGTTTCTTTCGATAAATATTTAAAAGCTCTATCAAAATATTCCTTTTTCCCCCAAGTATCTGAATTCCCAATTACAACAAAATATTTTTTTGCTCTGCTTGCTGCAACGTTTAATAGATTTGGAGTGCTGGATGCCCAATCTAACGGTCCTGTTCGCTGATCATCTACTCCTAAAACTAAAATAACTAATGGAGCTTCCTTGCCTTGGAAAGTATGAACCGTTCCGATTTCTATTTTTTTGTTTTCTACTGAATTTTTGTTTAACTGTTTTAACTTTTGAACCACACTTACAAAAGGCGAAATAATATAGCAATCTTTCCCTGGATTATTTTGCGTAAACTTATTGGCGATCTCAATTGCTTTTTTTCCTTGCTCTGAAATGTAGTGATTTCCTGAACCTGTAGTTCTTCCTCCAATATTCAACCATTGACTCATGTACATTGGATCCTGTACCATATCTTTGTTCTTAGTCGCATGTAACATTTTGTCTTGGTATGTTGTTTTATTACATATCTCAAACATGGGGCTGTCACAACGTCTATGAACACGAAGCGGTGAGCCCAACCACTTTGTGTTATTTTTGGAGTCACTCATTGTTCCACCAAATTTGTTATTAAGATCAGCAAATTCTTGTACACTTACTTCACTTCTAGTTAAATGATGGAAAAATGAGCTTTCACTCGTAATTCCAGCACTTTCGTTTGCTATTAATTTGAGTTGATCATCACTCAACGTTACAACCGGAGGTATTTGTAATGGATCACCTACCACCACAACATTTCTAGCACGCCAAATGGCTCCAATTGCAGATTGTGGTGTAGCTTGACCTGCCTCATCAATAAACAGCCAACCAATATCTTCCGTTTTCAAATCCCTTAAAAATCTTGAAACAGAAGCAAATGTTGAAGAAATTATAGGTGTAAGTAGGAATATGGTATCAAACATTGCTTGAATGAATTCTTCCCTTTGCTTTTCATTAATTTGGGAATCAAGATTTGTTTTTTCTTTCCCTCCTAAAAAATAGACCTTTGCTAAAGTTAAATTTTTTTCTATTTTGTCCTGGTTTTTAATTAGGAAAGTACAATATTCTTCCATCATTGTTTTGAATAGCTTACTCCGAACACAATTAATACGATTATCTTCATCATCACCATCAATATTAACAAATTGTTTTTTTGATGATTGCCATTTTTCGTCATCTATATCATCAAATTCATCTATTACTTGCGCGGTTTTAATCATACTTGATATCTGTTTTTCTAAACTATCAAAGGAATACTCAGCATTTTCATGTATATTGCACAGATCATTAAGCTCATCTGAAATATTTTGAAAATATTCCTTTATATTTGCTGATTTCCCCATTGCGGCTGATATTTTCCCCCAGCGACTTTCAACCTTACTATATCCTAAAAACTTGTAATTGTTTTTCATTAAGTCCTCATCTTTAGGCAAATCCATACTTATATTTTCAACAGCAGCATTATTATTTGATGTTACTAAAATACGGTATTCTTTAAGCTTTGAATGAAAAGAATAATAATAATCCTCTTGTCCCTCAGAAAATTGTATTTTTGTAAATAAGTCCTGTGTTTCCTTTAAAAACTTAATTTTTTCAAAAATAATATTTGCAAACACATCTTTTAATAATGTAGTTTTACCAGTACCGGGAGGACCGTTTACAGAAAAAATAAAACCCTCTTTTTCCTTTGAATTTTCAATTATAAGATTTAAAGCTACCTGCTGCATAAGTCCTAGAGGAAAACCTGAAGGCCATCTCGTTTTTGGGATGTTTCGTAAAATCCTTTTTATTTCACTAACACTCTTATTATCAAAAAAGTCTACTCTTTCTCCTGAATTTTTTAATGTTTCCCAGTTATCTAAGGCTAAATATGTCTTTAATGCTTTACCTATCTTTTCATGCTTAATGTTATATTTTACTTCCTTTAAATCTTCAATATAGAAACTATTTACTCCAACATATTCTTTGTATGTAAGTCGAATATTCTTCTCGTAATTCTTATCACTAGAAAATCGGAAAACCCCCTCTTTATCGAAGTGGCTATGTTTTATGTATGATTTCAAAGTGCTTTGAATGTTTCGAGAAAGTTCTAACCAGTTTTTATATCTAACATGTATAAATTTTATAGCCCTAGCCAATTCTATGTGTTCTTCAGACTCAGCAAACTCTAAATCATTACTTATTTTACTATACTTCCCACTTTCGATTACTGACGTTATTGTACTTATTAAATCCACCTCTAATTCTTTCAAACTTTTTCCAGGTCGGAGAAAATACTTAATTATAGGACTAACTACTACACTGGATTCTATCGTTGTATCCTTTATTGGCTTAAGCATATGATCTAATTGAATATGAATAAGAAAACTATTGGGGAATCCTTGAAGATCAGTAAAACTAATTTTCTTATCAAATTCATTAGAAAAGTATCTTAGAACTTCTTCTTTTGCAACAGGTAAATAGAATAACGATGCTTTTGCATCCATTAAATACTTACCTTTTGCACTTTCTCTCTTTTTTTGTAGAAATATTTGCATATAATTTTGAGGTGAACCATTAGGCCTTATAAAGTCAAAGTAATCAATAGTAGGTTCTCTATGAAAATAATTTTTTAAATTAAAAAGGCTTAATGATTCTTTATCACAATTCATAAAGTTAAAATGTTCTAGTTCAATAAAATAGTTCATTATTTTTGAGGCTAGTTCTTTATGGGTGTTATTCTTAATTTCTTTCTTTTTACTATTAAAAATTAAAGAAAATACTTTCTTTAAACCTCTCATTATTAATCTCCTTTGTTAAAAATATATTTCCACCTAAATTATACCAATTTTTTCGGAATATAGTCACATTATTTCTAATCCCCCCTATAAGGGGCTAACACTAGTTTTTTATTTGTAATAATTTCACAATCTATAGAGATGTGGTATTCTCCCTATAATGAATACATTGTTTGATTGTTAGTATTTAAATTTATCCAATGGAATGTTGTTTACGCACCATCATGACAGGAAAAAGATCATCCTTATGCAGTAAAAATGCTCTTTTTTGCTTCAAATTAGAAGGCGAAGTCTTTTCTAACCAAAGAATACCATCATATTGTTCGGTAGGAATCATGATTTTTTCTTTATCTTTTCCCAAAAATAATTTGCTGCGGTTGTAGTGAATTATTTGTCCTAGTGGATATTTTCCGAATGTGTAAGTTTGAAAACATCACGCTCTGGAATGTGTTTGTATAACATGTTTTCTTTTTTGACAAGAATATCATAAGAATGATAGTGGTGTTCAATTGAACCGCCAAAATCTCTAATATCAATTGTTCCTATGAGAATCTGATTTCCAAATTTAAACGATACTTTTTCCCCCAATTCAAACTTCATTGGTGGAAAATCTCTATCCTTTTTCCAATACATATGTTTCACTCCATTCATTTTTAAATACCAAGATACCTATATTTGTTTTGTTCTAGTAGCACTATAACATGTTAACTTGATGGGCATGTGGTACCACCCCATGCCCATCAAGCTAAAAAGAATGAGTTACCCCAAAACAATAAAAAGCGGGCAAAATGTACAAGTTTTTCGTTCTGAGGGTATTATGAGATCTTAAGTTGATGGATGTGTGGTGGTACCCCTAATACCCCAGAAGGAAAAGAAAAGTATAATTCCTTTAACGTATAGGGCGTTCCATATATCATTGTAAAAGATCATGAAAATAACACTCAAAAATCAATTCTTGGATTCAGCACTCAATCATTAGAAGAGGCTATTTTATAATAATCATCCTCAAAAAAAGAAACGAACAAAAATGTTCGTTTCTTTTTCATGGTGTTCAATGCTCAAGAAAACTTATAACTGCATAAATATATAGAACGACTAGAGCAAAGGCACATATTCCCATAATTATAATCGCTAGTGCGCTTTTCTCTTGTCTAAACCCTATAATTCCAAGAATAAATGCACTCAACATCGTTACCTTAAGCATATTAGAAAGGTTGGGAATTGAATATTCACTCAACCAGGTAGAGAAACTTACAATTGCTAAAAAAGAGAACAAAGTTAGAACAATAGATAATATATTAATGTGCTTCCCATACTTCAGTTGCATTTCGCTACCCCCTTTTCTTTTCATTAGTGAATAATAGGTAGATGACTGTATTTTTATTTTATTCTAAATTTTCTTGAAAGTACACAACGAAAAGAAGAGGTTGTCCCAAAAGTAGCTGAATAGTTACCTTTGGGCAACCTCTTTTCTTTATTTTTTACTTTCCTCTAATTTAGAAATACTTGCTTCTTTTTTAGGTAACATATCAACTAAATCTTTTTGAGATTTCAATAGGTCAGATTGTTGAATCCAAGTTTTAAGATCATCTAAAGATTTACGAGCTTCTTTTACATCTCCAGTAATATCATTCATGCTCAACTTACTAAATGTAGCTACAAACTCTTGTTGAATCTTATCCTGCAATGCATTGGCTTGCTTTGTTAATTCATTATTTTCTTCACTTTTTGCCTTTTGAACATTATTCATAGCTTTCCCGATTTCATGTTTATCAAAAGCATCTTGCGCTTTCTTTAAATTTTCGGTTTGTTCTAACTTACTTCTAATCTTCTTATCATCCTTCAACTTCAAAGCCTCTTGATAATTCTTTATAGCTTCGCTATACTTTTTATCCTTAATGTTCTTATCAGCTTTTGATGTATAACCTTCAAAGGAATTACTACTACAAGCTGCCAGTAGCAAGATGAATGCTAGAATTAACCCATAAAACTTAACATTTTTCATAGAATCTATGCCTCCCCTTCTATATGCATATACTTATATTATTACAATTTCTGTAAAAATTGAAAGGAATACATACATATGTTATCAATTTGATAAATATTCTGTTGGAGGTATTATGTATCATTTATTATCTTTTTCGGTAGACTGAATATATTCAAAGAAATCCGGTGGTTCTTCCATTGCTTCTTTTTTAAATTTTTCAAGTTCTTCACGTTCACGCGGAGACAATTTTTCTAGTAGGGGTACCACTCCATCACCATCAAGCTAAGAAATACAAATACCTCAAAACGAAAAAAATGAGCATTTTGTTACAAGTTAGTACAAAATTTCGTTCTGGGGGTACTATAAAATTTTAGCTTGATGGGCATGGGGTACCGCCACATATCCATCAAGCTAAGATTTTTAACACTTAAGGAATTTGTAAGTATCAAGTAAGAAAAACGAGAGCTTTGTTTCTTATAATTAAAATATAAAGTGAAGGAAGAAAGGTTGTTTCTGGGGTTAATATGCATGTGAAAAAAAGAGAAATCTACGGTTTTTTAGAGTAATAATATCAGTATGTCAAAGTTTTGGAGATTACTTGCAAATATTTTGAAGTTTTTGCACCAGAACCCTAATTACCATACCTGTTTTTTACCATCACATATTGGAGGTTAAAACATGAATAAAAAAAAGAAAATACAAAAATCAGTACTTACCTTTACCCTACTCTTTTCTTTAGGCGTTTCATCTTTCCCGCTTACAACAGCTATTCACGCAGATACACGTGAGGAGAAATCTGCAGAAAAGAAACAAATCTCTTTAACGGAGCGGACATCATTATTTTTTGAATATCTCCAGCAAGGTAAGTATGCAGAGGCACTTCAGTTGACGTCTGCTGCTTTTCAATCCAAGTTTACAGCAAACACATTACAAAACTGGTGGACACAAAGTGGGATAAAAATCATGGGAACACCTGTAATAAAAGAACGAAACTTGGTCCATCAGACGGTGGAAATTTCAGGAGCTATTGAAGGAACTACCATACCGCTACTCATTAAATTCACACCTGGCGGGAAAGTAGATGAAGTTGGAGAAAGGCCGCCCCAGGAATCTTACATTCCGCATCCTAGATATGACCAACCTGCTTCGTATCAAGAACGTGAAATCGTCATTGGAAATTCTACTTATCCATTACCAGCCACATTAACAGTTCCGAAACATAAGCCTGGTGAAAAGGTACCCGTTGTTGTTCTTGTTCATGGTGCTGGCATCCATGATCGCGATGCTACCTATTTGGGAACAAAAATCTTACGAGACCTTGCGGTGGGCCTTTCATCCAACGGAATTGCAGTGTTACGCTATGAAAAACGTACCTTAGAACATGCATTAAAGATGAGTGCAGAACCTGTTACGTTAGACCGTGACACTACAGATGATGCCATATATGCAGCAAAGTCAGCAGCGCAGCAGGAAGGCATTGATCCAAATAATATTTTCATTCTCGGACATAGCCAAGGAGCTGGCACAATGCCGCGAATACTGAGCAAAGCGCCTTCCTCACTTGTGCGAGGAAGTATCTTACTCGCACCACCTGCACGCCCTTTGACTGACACTGCCATTGATGTGAGTCAATACCTTGGGGCGCCAAAGGAAGTAATCGATGAACTAAAAAGACAGTTCGCTTTTATCCTGGATCCTACTTTCGATCCTGACCATCCGCCAGCTGGCTACAATTTTCCGTTTCCGTCTCCTCATTTTATGTATGATGTTACTAGGTGGCGTCCAGTTGAGGAGGCAAAATCACGAAAAGAGCCTTTGCTGATTCTGCAAGGGGCACGCGATTATCAAGTAACAGTAAAAGAAGATTATACAAAATGGCAGGAAGGACTTTCAAACCGCGGGAATGTTCAGTTCAAAGAATATCCGAAATTAAATCATTTCTTCACGGAGGGGGACGGGGAATTGAGTCTTCCAAGTGAGTACGAAATCCCTGCAAATGTTCCCGAGTACGTCATCCAGGACATTATTACATGGGTCAATGAGACAAAAAAATAAGAAAACATCAAAAGCCTTCATGCAATCATCATTGCGTCAAGGCTTTTTTGAAACTAGTGATTCAAACATATCTATTATTTTCAACATCATTTAATATAATATTTGCCCCAAAACGAAAAATTAGAGTCTTTTATAGCAATGAAGTTTATTTTTATCGTTTTGGTGAACAACAGATTTTTTAACTTGATAGCAATGTGGTGCTATCCCCAGATGAACTCAAGATAGATACAGAAATAAAGAAAACTGTTATAAAAATTTCTACATTTCGTTGGTAACGTATCGCTTCTTTCTTACAAAAACCTTAACTTTATCACATCAAAAAGGTTCTTTATGAAAACTTATAGAATTAGAATATATCGCAGTACTTTATAATTGAAGGGGGGATTATGTTGGAGTATTTAACAAAATCAAAAAACTCATCATCAGGTCTGAGAAGGTATTTGGAATCCTATCCGTTAACTTCATTCTTTGTAATGGCATATTTATTTTCGTGGGTTGTATTAATTCCATTTATCTTATCCCAATGGGGGATTTTACCTAAAACAAAAGCGTTTGATATTTTCTTTGTTGCCAATGCATTTGTAGGCCCTATGTTAGCAGCATATATCATGATTCGAACTCTTGAAGGAAAAGATTCATGGAAAAAAGTTAGAAAAAGCATCATATCTACTAAAGTCGGTTTGAAGTGGTACTTATTTACTCTCATTGTTATCCCTGCTGCAATGTTTCTGGGTATGGTGATTTTAAATAGAGGGATACCTACTTTCGATGACCTTACTTCTAGGTTTTTTATAACCTATCTCATCTCTTTTGTAGTTACTTTCTTTTTCGGTGGACCTTTACCTGAGGAAATCGGATGGCGTGGTTTCGCTCTCCCTCGGTTACAATTGAAGTTTGGAGCGTTAAAAGCAACATTACTACTTGCCGTCCTATGGGCTTTTTGGCATCTTCCGCATTTCTTAACTGTTGCACAAAAGGGCGGACCAGGTTCTAACCTTTCTATCCTATATATTCATTTACCAATTTTCATTTTGATGTGTTTGCCCATTTCAATCATTCTCACTTGGGTCTATAACTGCAATCGCGGTAACTTATTTATTGTCATGCTAGTTCATGCGAGTGTAAATACGTTTAGCTTGGTACAAACTAATACCACCAACCCTGTTTTAAAGAATTCAGATTTATTTGTAGGGATAGGATTGGGCATTGTTGCTTTGCTTATTCTTATTTTCACACGAGGCAGCCTTGGATATAGACAAATTACTAATGTGATAGGATTCAGTAACAATGAAAATATACGTAATTAGAAACGAAAACCATAAAATAGGTTGATGGCAATTGGGTAACACCACATCGCTATAAAGCTAATGTAAATTAGTATCCATAAAATGAAAAAATGCTATTCTTTCTGTAGAACCATAGGAAAGGATGGCGTTTTTGATATGAACTTATCGATTTTTGATGAACTAGAATTGTTTTCTAAAGAGTTGTAATGCTATATGTCACCTTAGAAGGACTGTTATTTTTTATTTCGCCCTTATATACTCGCAATCAAATAAACCTTCACAAATACATCATACTTAGCTGCTAACTCTTCCAATTTCTTTTCCCTATATTTTGTGACAGTAAAAAAATGAATCACTGGCATTTTCCCGTTATGCTTCTGTTTATAAATTTGCGTAAGTTCTTCATACTTTTTCAGCTTCTCTTCATTCACTTTCATTTTCTGCGAACGATCAACCTCAACTGCATGGAGTATCCCTTCTTCATCGCGAAATTTTACATCTGGGACAATCTTCTTTCTTCATTCTTTTTATATCGTATATCCGTTTCAATCTGCCAATCGTCCGGACAGAATAAATGTAACCATGCTTCATTACGTAATAATGCATGCGCAAGCTTTCCTCTCGAAACAACCTTACCGTCATCACCAAACATGGCATGCCCTTCTTTATTGAGATAATACACGTACTCCTTACCTTGCATCGTTTTACTCACGTATTGCTTTAAATCTCCCATAATACGATTCGCGTTTCGGATACCACCCATATTATGCACACTCATCAAATGTCTTCTCGTTGCAAACTGCAAATTCCTAATCGTCGCAAGTATCGCCATCTGACGGTTAATTTTCATGTGACTCTGGATGTTCTGTTTTTCCACCTCATATTCTTTTAGATGTTCCCACATGACCTTGTCATCGATATATGGCACTTGCAGTACAGTGAAGTTTTCCTTCATAAAATTCAGATCTTAGTCTAGATAAAGAAATTAATGATGTTATAGCAATGCCTTCCAAAAAAGCAAGTGGGCGAGATTATCACACTTACTTAGATAAAGGTAAATACCAAATCGAGTTACACACAAGGCCTCAAACAAAAGGATATGATCCAAAGCTCGCACCAACAGTGACTATTGAAACCGGAAAAGGATTACCTCACACCATTATTTCTAATGCACAGAATCTAAGGCGTGATGAGCGTTTAAGTTCAGGCAATGGAAAATGGAGCTCTACTTTACAAGATGAATTAAAAAATCTAGTATCTGGTTTTGAACGCGCCGGATTCTCTAAAGAAAACATTTCAGAAACTTTGCCTTCACATTAGAAGCTCAGGAATCACCAACGAGTAAAGAGGCCATTCAAGAATTACAAAAGTTCTCATCAATAGATGTACCATTAGATTATTTGAAGTAATCCAAAATTGTACAAACGCAGAGATTAATGTACAAAATGAACTTTACATACGTATTTGGGGCCCTACTGATTGCATAGAGATGAATGAAGCACATGATATTCAAAAATATATACCAAATTCACTGGCAATCGGTGATGATGAAGGCGGAAAAGCATTATTATATGTAGATGAAAAAGAAGGATTCGGATTATATACAGTGGATTTTGGAGATTTAGATATTGAAGAAGCAATTAAAATAGCTCCTTCATTAAAAGCATTGTTAATAGATGGTGTCGGAGTAGAGGAATTGTTGTCATAGTTAAAAAAATAACAGCCGACTCATTTATATTGAGTCGGCTGTTATTTTTGATTAAGCTATCCTTTTGTTTTACTTCAAATGCTCATACCACCAATCTCTACGATCAAGGTACTCCTTCATCGCATTTAATTGAGCATCTGAAGTTGGATCAGAAATAAAATATGCTAATCCATCAGGTTGTAAAATGAATTTAACTGTCATTTTTAACGATGTCAATGCTCCCATAACCTCTTCAATATACTCTCTTGAAAATGCTCCTGATTGGATGATATTTAGTTTAGTTGCTTGAACTTGCTCTTGCTCTTGCACTGCTCCAGTAAACCAAGAAAGCAGCTTGCCTCCTATCAATTGATTTAAATCACAATTACCGATACCAGGTACATTTCCTGTTTCCGTGTACTGCCAAAAATCGCAAGGATATGCTGGCTTATTACCGACATATAAACCAACTTTCTTAGCACCTAAATAGGATAACTCATCGATAAAGGCTTATATGCCGGCTCTCATATCCTCCATCGATTTGTCTATTATTTAAAGTAGAATAATTGAATCTTTCTTTTCTATCTTTATTATATCTACATCCAGTTCATCATCAAACTCTTTAAACTCTCTTGCATCTATATCCGTCATATAGCCTTTTATTACTTTCTCCATATGCATGGAATACGGCATGTGTACATCCTTTTCCAAAAGCATACTTGTATTACAGCACATGTAATGTATCATTTTGGCAATATAATTCCTTTCTACTGCTTTTACACCTAGCGGTAAAATTTCAAGTATGTATCGCTGCAATGTTTCACTACCCTTAAGCGAATATTCACCAGTGCTATAATACATTCCTTTTTCATCTACATATAAACTCGTACCATCCAGTACATCTTCACATTCTATTGCACCGTATTTTGGTACATCAAAAGATGTATTTATCCTAATAATATTTAAGTTTGGGACTTTTAACACATCTGGAACAAAGTAAGGGACAGTATCTATATCGATTTTTTTATTTTGTAACTCTTTTATCCAATGTTTTCTTAAATTTGCATCAATAATAAAATATACTTGTTCATTTTTTTCTTTTGCATGTTGTAAAATTCCTGTTAATGTTTCAGAAACAAATTGTTTAAACTGAATTCCCATATCATTTCTTTTTGAAGGTTGCGGTAAAAAGGTATTATGTTTATTTATATTTAATAATAAGCGATCAATCGTTTGCCACTCTGTATTCCCGTATAATTTATATGAAATTTCTTTTCCTTTTATTTGTGAAAAAATAGGTAAGAAATCAAATTTCGAGATTCGCTCAATTGATAAATTAACATATGTACAAGGTAAATTTATCTTATTCCAACTACGTTTCAAAAATCCTCTTTGTTCTAATAAACTAAAAATACAATTAATAATTGTTTTACGAGATACACTTTCGCCAATAAATAAATTAATAAATGCCGAAATACGGTTTGTTCGTGCAAACCCTTCTCTAACGATTTGCTTTGGATCAATTTTTTCACGCCCATCACAATTTTCCATTGCGATTAACGCCAATGTCGCATCATTGCGCTCACCTGCAGTAGCATAAATCGCTTTCATAACATCCTCTACTAAATTTGTTTTGTATTTCTGGCAATATTGCATTTTATATGGATTTTGTAATACTTTTTCAATATTATATCTTACTATTTTTAACAATACTGGAGAATCTGCATTTAATACATATGATGACTCACTGATTTGAGCTAACACAATTTCACTTTCAATTAACGCTTGTTCTACTTCCATCAATATTTTTTCAGACCATATTTCTAACGTTATAGTCTCTAATCCTTTTGGTGCAATTAAAGGGAATAATTCATTTTCATTATTTGTTGCTATCTTTTTACATTCTGGTAGTAATGTGAAATAAGAGAATTTTTGCTGAAACCCTTTAAATAGATACTCTCTTTCCTTTACTTTTATACCAGGTTTTATTTTAGTACCTTGAACTTTATATATTCTCTCATTGTATGGAAGTAACACCCTAATATTTGTTCCTAGCATATAACCTTTCGGATATTGAAGAATATGCTCTAATTCAATTTCTCCTCCTATATGAAAATCATCTTTTAAATTTCTAAATATCTTTATCCACTTTATACCGTTTGTAGCTTGCTGTACTTTTAGTTTTACAAACCGAACTTTTTTATTATTCGATGCAAATTCTGGAGTAGAAATTAAAATCATGCCTCGTTTTCTTCTCAAAAGCAAAGGAATATCTGGATGGTTATATTCTTGATAAAACCTCCGAATTCCTATTGAAACATTTAATAAAGGAATATTTTCGCCTCCGCGCGTGATACATTCAAACCGATATACATAGGCGAAATAATCTTGAGTTTTTTCATCTTTAATAGGCTCTGACATAGCCTCACAAATATTTTGTGATCTAAGAGGAGAAAAGTATATGTCTTCTTCGTTTATGTTTTCTAATTGTATAGGACGTTCACAAAAAATATGGGAAATTAAAGCGGGTACCCACTTAGAATATACTTCATTATCATGTAATACTGTTAAATTAGAAATTAAATCGTAATGCCATTCATATTTTGGCAATTCTATTAATTTATTAGGTTTCCAATCATGAATCACCTCATACCAACTTTGGAAAATATAATCAAGTTGTTCTTTTCTAATAGGTTCTTTACATACAATCCATGGGGTATTTTCATTTAATACATATGGATTATGCTGAATAAATAATATATCAGAAAACATATCATATAATCTTTCATTCAATCGTTTCAACTTACTCGTTAATAAAAATGTCTTATAATGTATCTCTACAATATCAAGCCATTCAATAGGAAAATATATAAATGATACGCTTTCGTTTAAAAGAGGTTCTACTATATTTTTAAATGTTAACAACTTTAATTTTTCCATAAAATGATTACTTCCTTTCTTTATTTTTCTTGATCACAAAAAAACTAAAGTATTATCACATAATCTAATTATCTAAAAGAATAACAAATACCGCTTATCTGACTTACATATTAATGACATGACTCTGATAAAAGTTAAAAGAAATTATCATACATAGCCCCCTCATAAATCGTAATTATATTACATTCGAATTATACAGTATATGTTGCGTATTGTATTTGGGATTTACAATAATTTTACAAAAGATTATAAAAGAGGTATTGACCATACATATGTATATCAAAACCTCTTTTCACTATCCTATTACCTTTTTCGCTTCTGTATTCACTGGCCACTATTCTAATATTAAGAATGAATAAGTATATATAATTGAGCATAGAGAAGATAAAATGGGAAGAGGTTCCCATTTCCATACTGCAGATAATGAAAAAGGATACCCACTGGAAAAAAAGAAGATATAATCAACACTCTGGACATTATCCGGAAGATTTTGAAGGATACAAGAAAAAAGGAAGAAATGAAGAAACTAAAGGTGTGAAAAAATTTGAGTAATATGAATAAAAGCCGAATCGAAATTCTAAAAATGAAAGCAAAAAGAAACGCTAGTAGAAAAGAACTGATAGACAAACTTTCTAATATTGTTACGATTTCTATGGACTCATTTATGGATGCAGAATCTAATGATTTATTTTGTAAAGAATTATTTAATACGCTAGAACAAAATTCAAACATAAAAAATTTTGGTAGCACTGATTATGAAGAAAACAGAAGACTATCAATAGCGCTGTTAAAAGAAACAGCTAAAACTATTCAATTTCCAGTTAATCAAGGAAGACTCTTTTTCTCTAAGGGTGGTAAATTTGAAGCAGTTAAGCTAAACATTGCTGAAGTATTTGATAATTTAGAAGAATTATCAACCATATCAAGATTTCTAGCTGGGTATGCTGATTTTATATTAGTTGGTGATGATTTAGAATACGGCGTATGTATCGAAAGAACGGAATATCATTATGAATTCAGTATGTGGGGAATTACCAAAATCTAAATTATAAAACAATCCACCTTCAGACGATGTAAATCCAATCCTATTGGATGAAAACAATTGGCTTGTATCTAAAAATCATCATTTAGAAGGAATTGGTATACCTGCTGCTACTTTAATTCAAATGAAATAGAATAGCGTTGAAGATAGATAAAAAGGTTCTCAGTTAAGAGAACCTTTTTCACTTCATATATACATAGCTTTCTCCAGTAGAAGGTTCAATGTGTGACCTTCTACTGGAGAAAAAGGATTTAATAGCGGTAAACTAGCTCGAAATATCTCTGTTGAATTAACTGGTGAGTATGATATTAAAAGAGTTTGGGATGGAGAATACTGTTTTGCGACTGGCCAATTAATATCTCCGTTCCATTTTGAAATGTCTACGATTTGTCCCATTATTGATCCACTCCTTTTTTCTCCGTTTGTTTTTGTTTCCCATCTAAAATTTCAACCGTATTAGTTAAAGCTGATGGTAAAGGGATTCCGATACGACCTGCATTTTCTAAAAGTGAAAGTAATTCATTCCCAATGAAGAAGAAAATCGTCGCTTCACGAATTGCACTGTTTGTTCCCATAACTGCATCAGCTTGTGTGGCTGCTGCGACCAAAAGAAAAAGCACCACCTTTTTGGCGATGCCTTTAAAACCAACTTTACTTTTTAGCTCTCCATTAATTCCTGCTGCGAATACACCGGTAATATAGTCAATTGCTGCCAAAATAACAAGAACTTTCAACGTTGTATCCCGTCCTCCCAAAAAGTATCCGCAGAAGCCACCGAATAAAACTATAAATGCTTTCAGTAATACATCCATACGATCCATCTTTTCACTCCTTATTTATAATAAAAAAGAGAGACGCTTGTCCCTCTCTTAATAAGTACTTTTATTTTTATATTTTAAATCATCCCTTTTAATATTAAACCCAAAACTGACATAGTGATTGCGCTAATAATAATTCGCAAAATCCAAGTTGTATTCATGCTAATCTTTTCTAATTGCTTATTAATTGTTGCTATGTCTTTCTCATTAATTGTTGTGCGGGTTTCTAAATTACGAATATCTCGCATGATTTCTTTTTGTTCTGCTTTTAAACTATCAATTTTCACATAAACATCTTCCAATACATTCACATCCTTTTATCATCTTAATAAAGCAATCTTTACATGATATGAGACAACCTTATTCATGGTGAATTTATCGCAGGAAATCCCATACAAAATCCGTATTTTGTGCAAAATAAAAACAGCTTACGGCTGCTCTGATTTCTCATTTATTAATTTTCGAACTAACTCTTCTAACGTTGCTATCTTGTTGTTTATAAATGTAATCTCTTATAAATAAATTATGAATCGCCTTTAAATAAGGCGATTTTTTATTTTTTAAAATCAATAACAATCACATAAAAACGTTACTATTAATCGGAAACAATAAATTTCTTAACTTGATGGTAATGGATCATTATGTTCCTTTGACGAATTACGCTTCTTTTTATGCCGTTTCTTCACTTACTCATATCTTCTATTTTATGTAACTAAGCTAAATACTTTATCACGGTCTGGACTACGCTGTCTCGCCATCTACATTTCACCTGTCACCTCACGTTCAAGTTTTTATATTTTCATGAGTTCACTACTTATGCTGATTGCTAAATAAATTTTATTTAAAAATATTTCTCGTTTATTTGTTACGAACTTCCTTTTGGTTTGTATATAGCAATGTAAGATAAAAAAGAGCTAAGGGAGTCGGGACATGAACCTTAAAATCAAAACACCAAACGGATTTAAATCAGATTTTTACATTTCACCAGAATTTATTAGCACTATCGGATTATCCATCTTATATCTCCACCTAGCAGGAATCATTTGATTCTTATTTTTCTTTTTCGTTCGTTTGTTTTGTTAAACGCTAAATCCAATTGAGACTGCGCCTTTCAAATTATTAAGTATTAAAAATCTTAATAAAAAAGAGTGCTATAAAGATATGCACTCTATTAAAAGGCTTTACCAATCTCGACGATCATCACGATCACGGTCATGATTACGTCTGCGACGACACTCATCACAATCGCAGTCACGTCTACAATGACAGTCGTTAAAATCGTTTCTTCTGCGTCTACGACCGCATCCGCAAAATACTAAATCATCCCAAAATCTATTGCAATCTCGAGAATGTCCAAAATTATTGTTGCATCCCATAGATATGATTCCCTCCTCTAAAAATAGAATTCATCATATTCTATGAATAAAAGTTGAAAACAGCTTGTTTACTAGCCTATGTTTTTTGTTTTACACTAAT
Organism: Bacillus sp. M5A3_1b; assembly: GCF_053345335.1. Lineage (NCBI taxonomy): Bacteria > Bacillati > Bacillota > Bacilli > Caryophanales > Bacillaceae > Bacillus > Bacillus sp. M5A3_1b. The sequence continues at coordinate 288,852 of NZ_JBKEZY010000006.1, forward strand.
AATATTCCAATTTGCAAGTCTGCCTCGCCCCTTATCTTTCCTTAACAACAAACAAGACACCAACCAGATCATGGCAGCGTCTACGATAATTGATATAGGTCTTATCATTCGGCATCATTCCTATTTCTTAAATAAAACAGAATCAACGATTGTTAAAACTACCCAAGCTATTCCGAGAAACACTGCAATTATTGGCGTCAACCAGAAGTAGTGATACCATTTTGTGTAACTACTCATCTTCCACCATTCATGGAGTGGATTAAGCCCTATCATTTATAACAACCCTCCCCCATTTTGTTCAATAAAAAGAGAGCACCTGCGCCAGTAGATGCTCTTAATGTGATAAAGAGTTTCTTATGAGTATTGAAATAAGGTAGATACAAGCGAGTGAGCCTGTCCTACACTCTTCAATTTATGTAAAGGGGCAAACGAAAAAGAGCAATCCCCTATATATAATTAAAGCACCTGTATATCAAACGTTTATATCACCAATCACCCCAGCAAATATACCAGGTTCAATAAGAAACACAAAAGCCACGACACTCACACATCGTGGCTGACTATATAAATTCAATTGATCTTTTCGTCCTTCTTGCGGATTCTTACCGCCCTTGCCCGTTCTCCGGTAACGTTTTGATAAAGGGGCTACGCTATCCCCACACTATTCTTCTTTCAAAGAACTGTATAGATATAGAGTAATATTGATTCTGTTTTGAGAAATCCCCGGAAACGTTCCCTTTTTATCGAAAAAAAGCCCTGCATTTATGCAGGTCAAATATAAATTAGTGACTTTACTTAGATAAGATTACTGATGGATTTCATATCACTTATTCTGTTGGAGACGGAAATCTTGCAGCTTCAAAATGCGTACTATTTTCTACAGTAGAGATAACTCCAGCTACGCTACTTTGTGCAAAAACCTCGACTACATCCCCAGCATTCAATTGAATTATTGATGAAACGGCAACAACATTAGCAAAGTTTATTGGACCAAAAAAATCATTATCTATTGCAATTGCTGGATTTCCATTAACTCGAATTTCTACCCGCGCTCTATAGTTTACGTTTAGATTATTGGGAATGAACGCAATTGTTCCAATAACAGAATAAACACCTCTTGTCTTTGGTATAAAAATGGATGTTGCAGGGTTATATTCATTTGCTAAATCAAATTGTTCATTTTGGAATAAGACTTTTACAAAAGTATTTGCTGGCACAATCTGATTAACTGTGCTCACAGCTCTAAAAGCAGATGCTCTTACAAGATTGTATTGGTTATCATCAGAACAACAATTCACTTTTACATTAACCCAAGGCTTTTCATCATGTTTTTTATCACATTTGTCATAACTCTTACTACTTTTATGACAATCATGATATTTCTTTTTGTTATCCTTACAATGATCATAGTAGGAATAAGACATACTAGTTTCCCCCTTTTAAATTTATTACTACATACTATGTAAGATAGATTTAAAAGGTTTGGACGAGCTATTATTATTTTTAATAGAATGAAAAAACCCTACCAATTGGCAGGGCAGGGAAATAATATAACATGTAAAGCGGAACAACCTCATCTTAACCAATCTATACAACATTACAAAATACTAGAATCCCATTTCCGATACCTCAAAACTAAGTTTATATAATCCCCACAGCTGTAGCTATCAACTGAATATCACTTTTTTCTTTATGATAAAACGGATCACGCTTTATCATAAATTCGTTGTACACAAACGAATCTTTAACCTTTCGATTCCCTAAGTACTTCATTTCAATTATCCTACGTTCCTCTTCATCAAGAGATGTTACAACGTCCGTTCAATTTGTTTAACACGTATCTCATGATTCTTTTCGTCACCTTTCATTTTAGGAAAAAGAACGATGCCCCCCCCGCTCGAGCCTGTTCTTCTTGATTTTTCATCCGGACGTACAATGCTTTGTAGTTTTTCAGCTCCTTCACCACAAGTCTTCGTATCTCCTTTTCATCGATGTCTTCAAAAAATAACAATTGATTCATACGATACGGTTCCTCTCCGTTCGATCTACTTACTTGAATAGTTCTCCTTTTTTGGCCAGACTATATTTACATATCTAGATTGTCACCTTTAGAACGAGCAGTTAGCTTTTGCTAGCTGCACTTTGTTTGTAAAAAAAGAACTCAATTGACTGTACGCACATATAATATTCTGCGTTCCTTTCTTTATAAAATAGTCGTTACAAAATGAATCTCGTCACGAGAGCACTTTATTAAGTGCTCTTTTTTGATTTTTGAATACTTATCAATTGAAATTTTTGTTTAATTTATAAAATAAAACTGCTTGTCCATTTCAACCCATTCACCATCATATATTATCTAACCACTATGATCGTATAATTCTTCTTGCATTTTTCATTCACTTCGATACATTCTTTAATTCCTCTTAACAATCCTTACACTTCTAGATAATGGCATTCCAACTTCATGATTTGCTTTTTGCTACCTTTACCTCCTATGACGAGCAATCATAAGAGGTAAAGGAATGAATGAAGAAAATATTGTTTTACATGGAACTGCTATTAAATCAAGTTTAATCGATTCAACACTTCTATCTATTTTTCGTCATTCACTTTACCAACAGAAGCAACAGGAGAAACAGGTTCAACTGTATTGATTCAGGAATCGAATCTTCATATATATATTAAAAGATTTTTGGAGTGAACCCATGTTCCTTATATATTATGGAATGGGTTTATATTTGTGACATAAGGGCTTATTTTTTTATTTATTTTAATTTTCAAGGGCCTTTTTCTTATACTTGTGTGTTAACCAATTCATAAGTTGTAGTGTGTAAGTGGGTGAATAAGTGATAAGGATGGTGTAAAAATGAGTGAATTTAAAAAGAAATTTCATATTCCATGTGATTGTTTTCTCCCCCCTGTACCCCCACCTCAAGTTGGACCGACTGGGCCGACAGGACCAACCGGGGCTACAGGACCAACCGGGGCTACAGGACCAACCGGGGCTACAGGACCAACCGGGGCTACAGGACCAGCTGCTACGGCATGTTGCCCATGTACGAATGTTCTTGATAACCCTGGATTTGATGAACCTGCAACACCAGGTACTCCAGTTCCAGGATGGATTGTAACGGGAAATGTTTCAGAAGTAGGATTTCCAAATGCGCACAGCGGTCGTTTTCTTCCAAATGGAACCTTGAGTGCTTTAGCTGTTTCTATTGGACCTGGAGGAATTATGACCCAATCTGTTGATGTGGGCGAAGGTTGTTGCTTTACCCTTTCTTTTGCTGGGGATATAAGAGACGGAGCACTCCTTGTTGCTTCTGTATCGTTTCCAGAACTTGGTCAAGGATGTCCTCCTAACCCTACAACACTTGGACCATTAAACATTCCGCACATTGTACCTGTTGCACCTCAACAACAAGCTGCCTTCCAACATTATACCCTTGTTGTGTGTATACCTGCTGATGTAACTACAGCATGTATTAGTTTCCAAAACTTAGCTACGGGTGGAGAAGGCGCAACAGCTTTTGTTGATAATGTTGTATTCCAACCTACTGGTGGACCTTGTACTTCATGTTCACAAAATTTTTAATACATTAATATATCTGAAGCTTTTCGTTTTTCTAGCGAATCCAATAACTATTAAAGGGGGCCCCCTGGCTCTCTTTTCACATTAGAAATCACTAAAATCCCGTTCCTCAACTATGAGCCTGCTCACTATATATATTCATTAATAAACATGGGTTACTCTTCATTTCATTCAAATATCTATTTTATATTAAATCCGCACACCCCTTAGAAGCATACATACGATATCATGTGGTATTCTTTTTCAATATTAGGTTTTATCCGAGTGCGCCTTGGATGGCGCTCTTTAATTTTCAAATAACATTTTCAAGTAATTACGAGAGCGAATTTTATAATTTTGTACAAGCACTACTTCGCTTTATTAAATAGACTATATAAACATCAAAAAGAAGGGAGCTATAAATTCATATGGCTGATTATTTTTATAAAGGTGGTAAAAAGTATTATAAAAAACAATCGTATTCTCACCATCAAAAAGATAACTGTTTTATCAAAACCTATACAATAACTGGTTCGAATACAGCTTTAAATTTCAACGTACCAGCTAACACTACAAGAACTGCTTTTGAAGATTTCACCAATAACCACAATAAAACATTAATTCAAATATCTGTTGCCAGTGATGTTAGCTCGATTGAAGTAACTATTCGAACAAGAAGGTCCCCCACACCAATTATCGCCACCCTTGTCCCAGATGAAACAAGAGTATTTCAAGTAGAAGATTTCCAAAGTCTTACCCTCACTAATAATACTGAAATCCTTGATTTTATTGATATTTTGGTCAAAAAAACTTTTTGCATCTGTTGCAATGATAAGAATGATTCGTACGATGAATATTACCATGAGTGCAAGTAATAGATTAAATCACCAGAAGAACTCTTTAAATAGAGGGTTCTTTTCTTTTCACTCCCCTGATCTCCCCTTATTTTATTAAAATAACTATTTTGTTCATTTTTTTGATACTTCACTTAACTCTTTTCGAAGAGCATCTTTTTCATCATGAATGACATTTAATCGCTTATACAGCACCCCTAAAATCTTTATTTTAATACAATAACTTTACATTAAAACTAAAAAAGAATACCTTAAGTCGGTGCCCTTCTTGCAAATATCAACCTTTATGTAATTGAACATACAGATAAAACTAATCCCCCAAATGTAATTGCACCTAGTAATCCTAATACAAATCCAGTTATGCAAATACAATCAGCAAGACAAATGGAAGACTGCGATAATGGAACAAATGACCTACTTGTACTCGATCCATATTGTTTTATTTTCTCATAATTCATATCTAACATTAATTGTAGACATGCTATACCTTCCTCAATAGAATAAAGAGATTCTTTTTCTAATTGATCCAATAATTTACTATTAAAAGTAATTGGAAGAGGATACCGTTTATCTAATTTCATATGTTGATAACTTAATTGTAAACGAGATAATATATTATTTTTCTTTTTTTCACATGTTACTGTGTGTTTCATTTTATTAAATTCATTTAATAACAGTGTCAATTCATCTCTGTTTCCGTATAAATCCCTTGCTATTTTTCTCTTTAGTTTGTACGAATGGATAATAGATTTAAGTTCAATCATTTTAATACACTTCCTAATATAATTTTACTTACCCCAATATTTTAAAAATAAACAGTTCTTTTAAATCTTATTTAAAATACACTCAAGTATCTTCATTTACTATCGATTAACATTACATTAACCTTACATAGCTGTAATAATTTCTTTTGCTACCCACTAACTAGAAGCAACAGATTCCTTATTTGATGGTAAAAATATAAAAAAGCAATGATTAGGTTTTAAGTCTAGTCATTGCTTTATATATCTTATCTTGATTTACAACTAAAAATCTAAATATCATTCTTTCACTTGAATGCTACATATGTTTTTATTAAATTCTTTAATAAAAATTATATAATGCTTCACTAATGGATTCCTTTTTTCTCTTATCAATATTCATATGTTACAATAGTACCAGTTGTATCAGTAGTACCATTAAAACCACTAAAACAATTTGAACAACTACCACAGCCACCACAACCTCCGCAGCCCCCACAACCAAAACAACCAAAGCAACCAATACAACGGAATCCACCACAACGAAATCCACCACAGCGACCTGCACAACCTCCACAACGACCACCACAACCTCCACAGCGACGAACAGCATCTTCAATATAGTAATATGGATATTGGTTTTGTTGGTCCCAATACACGATATTTCCAGGCTGGTAATCATTAAGGCTTAACGCTTGTAGTTCTTGTTGAAACTGATTCATTTTCATGACCTCCGTTTATAAACTTCAACCTTTTCAATACTTTCCTATATTTCTGTTCGTTAAATCTAAGTAGAAATAGCGCTATCAACTAAGTTCAATACGTACACCTACAAAGTATGACCTATCACTAGATAATGTACCTTGTTCATATACCTATTTTTAGGTTATTTTTCCCATAGGCTCATTTTTATAAATTGAAAAAAGACGCACTTAGATCGATGCGTCTTTTTGCGATACTTCTTTTGTGAAATCATATACATAAGTATTATTCATACCTGTGAATAACAATACCTCTACTCATTATCCAATTACATCTTTTATTTCTGTATTGACTGGCCACTTTTCTAAAGTATAGGCCATTTCCCAAAATGAATATTCATATTGACTGCTAATAATAAAGTGCTGTTTCATTCGATTTCGATCTGCCTCTGTCACTTTTTCAGCTATTGTATCTAACCGTGTAATTTGTTCTTCAACTAATGTTCTGAACCAATCAGATCCATAAGCAGAAATCCATTCGTTATAAATTGGCTCTTCTGGCTGACACTCTTTTAAACGTTCACCAATTTCATAATACAACCAATAGCAAGGTAAAATTGCTGCAATGATATCGCCTAAATGTCCTTCATACGCAGCACGATACATATGTGAAGTATAAGCGTATGCAGTTGGAGCAGGGATAAAATTATTTTTCTCTTCTTGTGTTATCCCTAGTTTCTTCGCAAAGTTCTCATGTAAAGATAATTCCGCCTCGTATGTATTTTGAGCATGATGTGCCATACGAGCTGTCGTTTCTAATTCTAGAGCCTTTGCAGCTCCTAAAGTTTGTACTCTAGCGAAGTGACTCAAATAATATGAATCCTGAAGTACGTAATAGCGAAAACTAGCTAAATCTAACGTTCCTTCACCAAGTTGTTTTACAAAAGGATGATGAAAACTAGCTTCCCAAATTGAATCTACTTCTTGACGTAATGATTGTGAAAATGTCATTTAAATCCCTCCAATAAAGTATAAAATTTAAGTATTTACCCACAGTTATTAAATCTGTAAAATAAAAAAACTTTCTTTACAAACGTAAAGAAAGTGAAATTGACAGTATTTATTCATAAAATAGTAATGTCTTCCCACTTCCCTACGCTAGTATTAACCAGATCAGGTACTAAGAGTCTCAAATTCTCATTTGATCTCAGCCTATAATAGGCCCCCCTAGTGGATAAATATTTAATTTTCGTATTGCATTCATCATAACATACTTCATGTTACTGTCAAAAGTATTCATGATAGCGCTTCTTAAAACCCTTCTTCTTTTCTTACTTTTAATGAAGTTTCAATAATCATATCTAATAGTTTACTATAATGAATACCAGCTGCATCTGCACTTTTCGGTAGTAAGCTTGCTTGTGTCATCCCTGGTAATGTATTAACCTCCATTACATATGGAATTCCGTCCTTTACCATCATATCCACCCTTGCATAAACGCTGCATTTCAATGCTTTATAACAAGCCAGTGACGCTTTGTTTACACGTTTCTTCAATTCAGCTGGAAGTTCGATAACTTCTTCAATTGTACTAACATCATCATATTTTGCATTGTAATCAAAGAACTCAGCTGCATGTCGGATTGAAATAATAGGTAACTGTTTTCCATCAAAAATTGAACATGTAATCTCATCACCTTTTATATACTTCTCTATTACTACTTCAGAATCCCATTCAAACACAGTTTCCAGCATTGAAATTAATTCATCTTTATCATATACAATCTTTACCCCAACACTTGATCCACCAGAGTTTGGTTTTACCACTAACGGAAATCCTAACTTATCTAATTCATCAAGATTTAGATCCGCCATTTTTGTAAGTTCAATCCAATCGGGTGTTTCTATACCTTCATAGCGTAAAATCTTTTTCGAAATATTTTTGTCCATACATATACCGCTAGATAACATATTGCTCCCGCTATAAGGAATACCTAAACTTTCAAGCGTGCCTTGAACTGTCCCATCTTCTCCGTATTTTCCGTGTAATGCGAGCAGCGCAAAATCAATGTCCTTCGCTTTTTCGATTAAATCCATTTTTTCATCTAACGTAATTGGAACTATTTCATACTTACTTTTATCTAAATGTGTGATCATTTCATTTCCAGTCATAATTGATACTTGTTTTTCAGAAGATACTCCACCCATAATAACGCCAATTCTCATTTCCTCAACTCCAAATTTCATTTTTTATTGTATCACCAATTATTTTGATTCCCCGAACTATGTCTTCTTCTTTCAGACGTGAAAATCCTAATCGAAAAGTGTTCGCTCCTCTTCCATCAGAATAAAATACATCTCCAGGAGAAAATGTAACCCCTTGCTCATAACACTTTTGCAAAAGCCTACGGGCATGAATTTTTTCTTCTAACTCTATAAATAAATGAAGTCCACCATCACCGGTCATTCTTTGAAACGGAATGTACTCGTTACACGCCCCAACAGCTAACTCATATTTCTTCTTATAAACTGATCTTGCCTTTTTTAAATATCTTTCAAAATATCCTTCATGTAAATATTGAAATAGAACAGCTTGATCTAACGTAGATGTGTGAATCGTTCTTGCTCTTTTTACACTTTCTAAATGATGAATCAGCTCTTTATCTGCGATGATCCAGCCTACACGTAAACCAGGGAAAAGTACCTTTGAAAAGCTACTAATATAAATTACATTATTACCAGCGCCAGCAAAAGTTAATAATGGTGCTAAATGTGAACCTGAATAACGTAGCTCTTCATTAAATCCATCTTCTATAATAGGAACCTTATATTTTGAGAATAATCTCATCAGTTCCGTTCTTTTCTCCGAACTCGTAACAATACCGGTTGGATTATGATAGGAAGGAATTAAATATGCGAAATCAAACTCTTTTTCACGCAAACTTTTTTCTACTTCGTTCGTATCGATGCCATCTTCATTCATATTAATTCCGTGAACTTCAAGTCCATGTAAACGGAAAAGCTTCAATGCAGCATGGTGAGTTGGATTCTCACAAATAACCCGCCCTGATTTCTTTGATAACGAGGATAGCACGATGTCTAATCCTTCTGTAAATCCATTTGTAATTAAAATATCTTTGTTCGAAATATCTACACCTTTCATTTCCATATAATGAAGTAGATAATTCATTAACGGTCTATAACCTTTTGCGTATCCGTAGTTTAATACGACATCCCCTTCAATGGACATACGAGTAAGAAAAGCTCTTTTGAAATTTTCCACATCAAATAGCTTTTCGTCCGGAGCAATGCTATTAAAAACAATCATTCCTTTTTCCCAGCGAACACCATGTTTCATTAAATCTAATTCATCCGCTAATAAGGTAACGGTATTAAGTTTATTTTTCCAATCTATTTCAACAGACGAAGTGTTCGATATATCAACCTTCGCTACAAAATTCCCTTTCCCTTTAACTGCATAAATGAGTCCTTCTTGCTCTAAATCCGCATAAGCAGCGAGTACAGTATTTCTGCTCACACTTAGTAATTCACTTAGTTCCCTAGTTGAAGGGATTTTTTGATCCCCGAGCAAATGACCTTTCATAATCATCTTTTTCAAATAATCTTTCAATTGAATATAAACGGGACGATCTTTCACAACTTTAAAATCTTTAAACAATTCCTTACCCCCTGCAATCATTTTTGCATATTTATTTCATTCTCAAAAGGTCCACTACATATGTATTTTTTATAAAGGGCGGTACGGTCTTATAAAGTGGAACTTTAATCAATGGGGCTGATTATCACCCACTGATTATTATCCCTTAGTAACAGGCATTTTACTGCCTATTACTAAGGGATAAATCTTTGCGGTATAAGTTAATTACATCTTTTAAAGCTGCTGCTGCGGCTCCGCGTGGATTGGAAGCACCACCAATTGTAGTAACTTGCCCCATCGTATCTGTAAAGAACGTAATTCCTTTTTCTGTCCCATTTACTTTTGCTAGCGGATGATCTTTATCTATTTCGTACGGTTCCACATGAAGAACCACTTTACCGTCCTTATCCTTATATGCTGAAGCTATTAATTTAATATATTTATTTTGTTCTTTAGCATTTCGAATTTGTTGTTTTGTAACATGTTCGATTCCTTTTATATGTATATCAGTAAGCGTATTTTCTGTTCCCATTAAACTATTTGTCAAAAGTAACAATTTACACGCACTATCAGAACCACTTACATCTAATATTGGGTTCGTTTCAGCAATCCCTTTACTTTGCGCTTCTTTCAGTGCTTCTTCAAACATAATATCTTCCTCATACATTTTCGTAAGAATATAATTAGTTGTTCCATTTAATATTCCTTCTATTTTTTCAATACTGCAACCTGCTAAACTAAATTGTCCGATATCTAGTGTCGGTAGTGCAGCGGCTGTTGCACCGCTATATCGAATTCGTACATTTGCGCTTCTTGCTGCTTCATTTATTTCTCTCCAGTTTGTAACGAGCGCACCTTTAGAAATTGCTACTATATCCATCTGTTTCTCAATCGCTTGTTTCATATATTGTTTCCCTGGATTTCCATCTTTAAGATTTGTAACTGTTGATTCTACCAATACAGTACCACTTATGCTAGTTGTAGCACGTTCCTTCGGATGATACTCTAAATATTTTTCAATTGCAGCGGTACCGCCACCATACATCAATAAATGATGAAGAGATAAGCCGTCTTCATTATGTATTGCAATATTTCTCCCTAATACGCCACTTACAACTAATTGAATCCCATATGTTTCATATATATATGAATACTTTTCATTTAATAATTTTATAAACTCTCTGCCTACTGTTCCGTATCCTGATAATACAACTTGAATTTTCATAATATCCCCCCATATTTTTCTACCAAATCCCTCTTTCAATATAATATAAAGCGCTCTCGAATTCCATCGAGAGCGCTTTATTATTACCTATTTCGGTAAACGTGATAGCTTTTCAGCAATTGTTCTATAAAATTCTTGAATGCTAGAAAAACCTAACGTATCTGAAACACTTAATCCTACCATGTCGAGATGGTCCCAATTCGCTTTCGTTTCGATATGATTCCATTTTCCAACCTGTAATGGCTCATTATTATTTACAGCAACATTAGAAGATGGTGCAATCATAGAATTTGTATTTACTACACCATCATTTTGCCACCAAGAAGTATCAACTAACGGACGGTTTTCTTCATATCTCGCATAAGAACCTAAGAAAAATGCATTCCCCATCAACACTTTATTCATCGTTATATGAGGTAAATGCAAACCTGTTATAGGTGCTGCTTCTGATGCATGTCCACTATAAGATAAGTAATACACATCCGGTTGCGTCTTTACCCAATTATTTAACTCCTTTGCACCATCAGTACTTAAATCCCATTGACTAATGTCTTTTGTATTTTTCCAAATTGAACTATTTAGAATACGATTACTATATTGGAAAAAGGACTCTCCAGCATTCTTCTTTATACCCCATTGATCCAATTTAAAATCATATAACGATAAATTATTGTTTCCTCCAAAGCTTGCAGCTGTAATGAGTAAATCTTTAACGAACGGCAGCAGAAGACTACCATCCGCAAGTGTTGTACCGTTGTGAGGGGTTGCTAATGTTGTAACACTATGAACATATGATTTTCCGCCTTCAAATAGTGGTGATATTTTGGTGTCTGGGTGATTTTTCACATAATTCTTTTCTTCAAAACTACCTTCTTTTAATAGCTGTACTAATGTTCTAATCGTTTGTCCACCCATACTATGCCCAACTAAATGAACTTTATTTGTTTCACTCCAATTCGGTGCAAAACCACTATAAGTTCTACCAAAACGATTATGTCCATGTTTTTCAGCATGTGCGGCACCGTAGTCTACTGTACCACCGTTAATTTGCGCATATAATTCACATGCACGATCCCAGTTACTAGAAACAGGTCCAACAGCTGCGGTATGTACCATATAACCACTTTGTTTCAAATCTTCCTGTATATCATGAACACCACCCCAATATTTTACGCCAAGCATTTCTTCTCTACCCCATCCAGCAAATCCATTCACCAATATGATAGGATAATTATTTTGTTGTCTCTCTTCAGCGTACGTTATTTTCATTGCGAATGAACATACAGTCACTAATACGAAAAAACATATTTTTAAAAATAACTTCCCCATACTTCCCCCCCTAATAAAACGTTTACATTTTTCTTTAAAAAAATTCACAGCATGCTTTAATAACTTAAACATAATGTAAAGCATTTTATATACGTTGTATATATAGAAAACATATACAAATGTTGATAAATATTAATTCAAGTAAACATTTACTGTTTACAATACAACTTGTAAATCTGATTATTAGAATTTATAATTAGATATAGTTTCCTCATGTTAAATAGATTTAAAAACCATAAGAAAACTAATCTCATTGCTTGAAAAGGAGGAAAAAGCATGAAAATCGGATCAAATATTCATACATTATCTCAACCTACTAACATAACTCCATCTACTCTTGAGCATAATACTATCTCTTCTACTAAACTTGAAAGTAAGAAAGTAAATGATCCTATCAAGTTTGATATTCGTTCATCTGAAAAAGAAATGAAACAACCTGAGCATAAATTTAACGGATTAGATTTATGGAAGATGTTAAAAGATAAAGGTGTTCCTTTATGGATCATACTTGAAATGCTACAAAGGTCTCGTAAGGAAAAAGAATCTCAAAATAATTCAGTTCAAAATTCAAATGCGATTGAAGAACTGAGCGAGACGCGATTAAATGAAGTAATGTAAACTATGTTATCTAAATGGTCTAAATTAAAAAGAGTTCAAGGCTGATAAAATTCCTATCAACCTTGAACTCTTTTTTATGATTTTTCTCCAATCGTGACAAATTGAACTGATACTTCTTTCTCAAAATCTTTAATTAACTTTCTTACTTTTACATATTCATTAGTCAATGTATTATCTGTCGACATTTTAGGTTTTTCGTCCCCTAAAGATTTTTTCAGATGAAGAAGTTGCATTTTTGTTTCATTTGCCTGTATTTCTTTATATACACTATTGCTCGCCACAATTACATACCATAGTGTTCCATAATTTCGATTATTACCAAGCCAAGCATCACTTTCATATGTAACTGGTATCGCTTTACCTTCTATTTCAATACTTTTTATATTCTTTTCTTCTTCATTTATAAATAATAGTGAACTTTCTTTTGGAAAATTCGGTAACGTATCTAAAGGTTTAGAATGAGATGTATGATCTCTTTTACGAAAAATTTTTGCTGTAATCATCGCTTTTGCAGTAGATTCATTTAATATCAAAACCCTTTTTTGATCAAATCTACCTGTTTTCACCGAAAAAACTTCATGTTCTTTCGTATTTTCCTTATAACGCTTCATAACTGTTGAAGTATGATTCTCATCTCCAATGATTAATACGCCGTTAGCTGGAAATCTGTTTTCATTTTTAGAGCATGCACTTAAACTTATTAAAATTAATATACTTAATATGAAAATAGAGAGTGGTTTTTTCATCACAGTTCCTTTCATAACTCAAATTGTTTTTTTACATGCTTTTCTGCAATCTTACTTGCTGACATTCTCTACTGTTCCATAGTTTTATAAAGCTTTTGTAAGTAACGCCAACGAGTTATAAAGAAATATAAAACTTGTATACATATAAATGAAATTAAAATTATGATAGAGCTATTCATAATAGAAAAATCGACTAATTGTTGTAATGCCATATAAGCGACCACAGTATGAATCACTGCAACTATAATCGGTAAGAAGAACATTAATACTAATTGTCTTGTTACAACTTTTTTCAACTCTCGTTTACTTAATCCCATTTTCGAAATCATCTTATATTGCTGCTGATCGCGGTCCAAATCAGTATATAACCGGAAATAAATAAAACTAGCAGCGAAAGTAAAGAAGACGATTCCAACTAAAACACTTGCCATAAGTAATAACCCATTTGTTTGTTTTGCACTTAACAACTCTATAGTTAGTGCTCTAAATTCAAAATGTATGTCTCTAGGATCTTGATCGAATATGTCACTTAATTGGTTTGAAATCTCTTTCGTTTTTATCCAATCATCTACAACAAATCCATAAGTTCGATATTGAATAATATTTTCAAAATCTAGATTACTATTAAGCGGAATCTCATCATACACATGATCTTGAATCGCAATATTAATCCCTTCTGTATCGTGTGGCAAAACTAAATTATCTACAGTTTTTTTCACATGAAATGTCTTTGTCCAATCGCCTTGAATGACTTCAATATTCTTTTTATAATCACCATTTTTAAACTCTTGTTTTTGTGATACGACTCCAGGGATTAATAACATTTCATCTTCTTTTTCAATCGTTTCTTGTTGGTACCCGAGTGCTCTCGCAAGTTCGTTATATTCACTTAACTTCATTACATTTACATTACTTTCTGTATAAATATCTGAAGTGGAAGCCATTCGATATGGAATATTAGAATCAGCAAGATGTTTTTTTATAATCGAGATATGTTTATCCGTTATTTTATTTTTATCAGGAGCTGTATACAGAAATGTATACGGGTTTGTCATCCTTACCAAATCTTTGTTTCCAAGAGCTGCTGTCGTGCCAATTGCTGTAAAAGCAACTGCTGAAATAATAGATACTATAAAAAACATTGTTGCATTATCTTTCATACGGTATATTAATTCTGAAAATGTTAATATGTTGGTTCTCTTTAAAAAGAAAGATTCACTCCTTTTCACAAGATGCAATATATAAACGCTACACTGTGTATATAAAAAGTACGTTCCTATAATTACTAGGAGAACACCCATTCCGAGCGTAATAAAACTATAACTTGGGATAAAGCGAAATACTAAAATATAGCCATATCCTATACTAAATAAAGAAAAAATTGATAATAAAATTGACGATTTCGGTTCAGGCTTTGGCTTTTCCCCTGCTTGAATAAGTTCCACAAGTTCTGTTACTTTTATCATTTTAAAAGTAACTAGCGAAACAATTAAAAATAAGAATAGAAACGTGATGCCAGTTAATAATACCGCCTTCACTGGCATATAAAAAGGTAAGCCGTTACTAATCATTAATACACTGGCACTTATTAATAAAACTAGTTTAGAAAATATAAGTCCAATAAGAACCCCTATACAAATTGAACCAAGTCCAATTAACATATTTTCAATTAACAATAACTTCTTAAGCTGTCTCATTGACATACCTTGCATCATTAAAATGCCAAATTCTTTCTTACGCGTTTTTAAAAACGAACTCACTGAATATAGAATGAAGAAGAATGAAAAGACAAAAATCAAACCTTGAGAAACTTCAAATCCTAATGTACCAAATGTACTTATTGTTTTACTTGTCGATTTCAACTCCCCCTGTAAATCAGGATGGAATAATAAAAGAGCATACGTAAAGAAAATCATTATAGAAAATGCACTACTTAAAAAATGGGCAGCATATGTACGCTTATTACGAAAAATATTATTAAATGCGAATTGACGAAAAGTCATGCCTTTTCCCTCCTAACAAAGAAAGGACATCCATAATCTTTTGATAAAATGCTTGCCTGCTTTCACCACGATAAATTTCGTTATATAGTTGACCATCTTTAATAAAAATTACTCGGCTGCAAAAACTCGCTGCATACGGATCATGAGTCACTAACATCATCGTAGCTTTTTCTTCCTTATTAAGAGTATCTAACATCTCCATTACATCATTTGAAGATTTAGAATCTAAATTCCCTGTTGGTTCGTCTGCAAGTAATAATTGTGGCTTATGAACAATTGCACGAGCAATTGCTGTTCTTTGAGCTTGGCCCCCTGATATTTCAAACGTTCTTTTATTCAATATATCTGTTATATTTAATTTCGCTGCAATTTCTTGTACTCGTTTGTTCATTTCTTGCACAGCAACACCATCTAAAGTCATCGGCAGTACGATATTTTCCTTTATTGTAAGTGTGCTAAGTAAATTAAATGATTGAAAAACAAATCCTAATTGTTTCCTACGAAATAAAGCTAAATCTTCTGATGATAACTGGAAAGGATTTGTACCATTTATTAAAATTTCTCCTGAAGACGGAGAATCGATAGTAGATACCATATTTAATAGCGTAGTTTTCCCGCTACCTGATGGACCCATGATCCCTATAAATTCACCTTCTTGAATTGATAAATCAATATCTACTAATGCTTTAAAAGGTATTTTCCCTTTATATACTTTACTAATATTTTTCGCATGTAAAATTTCCATTTCTATTCTCCCTTCATTTGCACTTCTCACAATAGAGTGTAAATGAATTCTCTTATAGCTCATATTGATTCATCTTTCATTTATCTTACACGCTTGTAAGATTTCTAAAAAAACTGATAATAACACTATTTACAAATTAAAATTAACGCATAACTATCTTATAATAATTGTATAGTGGTAGGAAATACAATATCCTATCTTTATTATACGAAAAAGAAAAGACCGATTACTTTATCGGTCTTTTCCTTCCCAAAGTTATATTTTTAACTTACGCCTTTAATTGAAATGTATTTGACTCACCATTTTAATTCTCTTTCACTTTATAATACCCTCTACAAAAAATTGAGTGCTTCGGTTTAATCGCAATTAACAAAGAATTGTATATATCTGAAGCAGAAATTATTGCATTTATCCAACATACAAATAATAAGATTGATTTAATATTGCCTGATACAAAAGATGATATAATGGCTGGAATGACCGATAGTACAATAATAGGTAAACTCATAAAGATCCAAAATCTCGCTTTGGATAGAATTGCATTCGTATTTAGCCAAAAAAATAGTCCACTACGGGTTAAGCTAATATCACCTTTATTATTTATAACAATAATATGTAGACATTCATGAATGATGAAGACCAAAATGCTTATGATGATTAGATAAAATATATTAAGATCAGTGAAACTTGCTCCAAAATAATTCGGAATTAGAAAAATAATGATTTGAAGTACATATACAAACTTCATATAATGTTTCCTATGCCAATTATTCTGTATAAAAGGATTCCATTCTGATAAATCCATACTTATTTGTGGTAAGTTACGAAACCAAATTATAATACGCTTTCTCCCCCCTCTTTTAAACTATTTCATACTTTAAAAAATGTAATCCACTAAAACTTTACCGTTAATTTTAGTTACAAACTCTTTTTTCCCTTTATGCTTTTATTAAAGCTTAAAGTAATTCATTTACAGAATAATTCGAGTGAAAATTTAGTGTTTTCACAGATGAATACATTCGACAAAATTTCCCAAATTCCTTTTCGAATATGTTTTTTATAACATGGTTCTTGCTTGTACAACTTGATACATCTGTTTTTGGTGAAAAGCACAAAATGTAAAAAAGCTTAGAGTTTTAGCTCTAAGCTTTTTTATGATTTCATTTCATTTTCGCTCCTTTTAAAGAGCACTATTTTTTATCCATTCGGATTTACTCAATACATAATGATTATAAATTTGGTTTTCTATCGTCTGTTGACTCAAATAAGCAAACTCGCATTTTTCAATAACTTTATTTGACGGTACGTTACTAATTAATGCAATTGCGTTAAGGACATCCACATTTGTATTTTCAAACAAATAGCCGATTAAGCCTTTAGTCGCTTTCGTTGCATAACCATTATTATGATATTCACTTGAAACAGCATACATAATTTCTCTGTTCGGTGCAGGGAGTTCATCTTTCATGCCTGTGCAGCACCATCCAATAAATTCATTTGTGGTTTTCTTAAATATTCCTAGCCTTAATATGTGATCATCTATGTTATTCCTAGTTCTAGCAGCATGAAGAAACGCTTTGTTTTCTGGTATTTCATCATTTGTAACCCAATTAACTCTTTGTTCTTTCGTTGATTTCCAGTCTGGTAAAAACTTTTCTATTTCTGGTTGATTTGATATTTTATAAATACTCTCTGCATCTTTGACCGTATACTCTCGTAGGTATATATCACCACAATCTATTCTAAATAACTTAGTCAACCTCTCTTCTCCCATCTTAATCCCCCTTCCTTACTTTAAAGCGCTTTAATCTGCTTCGTAAGTTCCATAAACCGTTCATCTAGTTCTTTATATTCTTTGTCTTTAGAAGTTAAAAAGCTTAATTTCCCTAATACTTCTTGTCTTTCTGTTTCTAACGTTAAACGTAGCTCTTCAATTTCATCCCTTGTTTTCGTAGGTTCTTCAAGTTGCTTTTGTATCGTATTGTTTACAAACACGAGTTTTGTGTTAGTTGTTTTCTCCAGAAAATATCGATCGTGAGAAACGATAACGAGTGTTCCATTATACTCAGCTAATGTATTTTCAAGCTGTTCACGTGAAGGAAGATCAAGATGATTCGTCGGTTCATCTAAAATAAGTACATCTTTTTCATCTAAAATATAAGCCATTAGCTTACACTTTACTCGTTCACCCATACTCATATGTCGAATCGGCTCTTTCCATTGGGAAGATTCAAATCCTAAATGTTTCATTAAATTTTGGACTTTTCCTCTTTCTTCAAATGTCTCTTTATAAAATAAATCTTCTGGTGTTTTATCAAGTGGTAAATCAAATACTTCTTGTGTTAAATAGCCGATATTTGCTGAAGGTGAAATCCATACTTCTCCTTCAACAGTTTCTGTTCCCATAATCATCTTCAGTAAAGTTGTTTTCCCGCTACCATTTGGTCCAATAATCGCAACCTTCTCACCATGCTGAATTGTAAAATTAACGTTTTCAAATAATGTTCGTTTATTAAATTCTTTCCGCAATTGTTTTACTTCTAAGAAACGTTTTCCTACTTTTTTACTCGCTTGAATAGAAAATTCAACTGAATACTCTTCTTTCACACTTTCTATTTTCGTTTTTTCCAGCTCTTTTTCAAGGCGTTTTCGTTTCGATTTAACTTGCGCGTCCATTCGCTTCGCCTTTACACGATAAAATTCTTTCACTCCTTCTTGTTTTGTAGACTGCGCATGTGCCTTTTGTGACCATGAACTTAATTCTTTTATATGAGTTTCTACTTGTTCTATCTTCTTTTGTTGTTTTTCATATTCACGCTGCTGCGTCATTCTTTTATGCTCACGTGCTTTCATATAACTCGTATAATTCCCGCTATGGTCAATTAATTTCTTATCCTCAATTGACCATATTCTAGTTGCGACAACATCTAAAAAGTATCGGTCATGCGATACGACGATAACTGTACCTTTCATATTTTTTATTTGTTTAATGAGAAATTCCGTACTCATCTCATCTAAATGATTTGTCGGTTCGTCTAATATTAATACATTAGGATTTTCAGCAAATCCTTTTGCTAATCGAACTTTTAGCTTTTCACCACCACTTAAAGTTAGAAAATCGTTCGTTGGCACGCCCCATTTTGCAAGGAGTTCCGCTTCTTTTGCAATTATATCCTTACTAACAAATGATTCTTTTTCTTGTTCAACATATGCTGTTGTCATATTCATTTGCATCCATTCAACAGTACCTTTTGATGGTTCAATTTTCCCATCTATTAATTGAAGTAACGTTGATTTACCAGCCCCGTTTTTACCAATTAACCCGATAACATCCCCTTGTCTTACTGTCACATTCATTTTCTCTAACAAAGTGTTTTCCTTTATTTCAACATAAACATCATTTAATTTTAATAGTTCTTTCATAATACCGATCCCTTTCATTAAGGGAGAATAAAAAAATCCTCCCAAATAAATTTGGCAGGATTAGTCGTTAAAATATTTATACCCAAATAAGCTATTGCGTAACATAAATAGCAATACCGTTGTATGGAAATTGGGCAGACTAATCCTATTTTTTATAAATTGAAATTTATTGAATTTCAACATTTAAAAATAAGATTAGTTAATCATCGTCCACCCATCATTCCTTTCCGTCGTTAGTAACCATATTGTACCATGATAGTACTGTATGAGTAAATGCAATTATATGTGCTATTATTATGATTGCTTTCTTCTAGGTCTATTTATCATTTCTTAACTTCAAATTGAACAACCATACCTTTATTTTAAGATTCCCCTAATAATTCCCTTCTAAGCACGCCCTCTTATATAATTTTTATATAACTGTATGATTAATTTTATATTATACAGACTACATTTCAGTTCTTATAATAAAGTTATCATTTTTAAGGAGGGATTCTCCAATGGAATTTAGCAAACTAGGAAACAGTGGATTAACAGTAAGCAAGATTGCATACGGGAACTGGATAAACCATGGCGGAAAAGTAAATGAAGATACCGCAAATGAATGTGTGAAAGCCGCATTAGATGTTGGTATTACAACGTTCGATACTGCAGATGTTTATTCGGACACTATTGCCGAGGAAGTACTTGGTCGCTCTTTGAAAGGAACACGCCGAGAAAGTATAGAACTTTGTACAAAAGTATGTCATCCGACCGGACCTGGAAAAAATGATCGAGGTTTATCACGAAAACATATTATAGAAAATTGTAATGCATCGTTACAACGGCTACATACAGACTACATTGATGTCTATTATGCACATCGATTCGATACAACAACACCTCTTGAAGAAACAATGTTAGCTTTCTCAGATCTTGTAAGACAAGGAAAAGTCCTTTATTTAGGCGTAAGTGAATGGAAATCGGAACAAATCACACGCGGTGCAGCACTTGCACGAGAATTGAAAATCCCTCTTATCGCTAGCCAACCTCAATATTCGATGTTGTGGCGAGTTATAGAAACTGATGTGATTCCAACATGCCAACGTGAAGGACTTGGCCAAATTGTTTGGTCTCCCCTCGCACAAGGTATTCTCACTGGAAAATATCAACCAGGTAAACCAATCCCTGCCCACTCACGTGCTAATTCAGATGCAGGAAAACCATTTTTCAATAAACTCGTACAACGTTGGATGAGTGATAATGTACTTACTGCTATACAGAAACTTAATCCTATTGCAATTGAAAATAATCTTACCTTATCTCAACTCGCAGTTGCTTGGGTACTACAAAATCCAGCTGTTTCCTCTGCAATTATTGGCGCTTCAGATCCGGAGCAAATAAGAGAAAATGTAATTGCTTCTAGCGTTACATTGTCACCTGAAATTATGGGTCAAATTGATAGTGTATTAAAAGGTTTCATTGAGTATGACCCAAGTAAAACAGGTTAAATCGTCAGTGACTTAACAATAAATATAGTACCTTTCCCAAATCACTACTGCCCATCCAATCAAGATGGGCCTTTACTTTTCAAATTCAAATTGTGAAGTCGTATAAATCTCTCTAACAACTGATAAGAAGTTCTCGAGCACGACAGACTTTTCATCCTGCCTCCATCCAGCGTATAAGTTTATTTCCGGTGTATGTTCCTGAATATCTTTATATATGACTCCCGATTTTTTATAACTCTCCACCGATGATGGAACGACAGAAATCCCCATTCCTGCTGCAACTAAATTAACAATCGTCTGCATTTGAATTGCTTCTTGAACAATATTTAAACTTACTCCTTGTTCCCAAAAGTAACTAATAATTAAATCATAAAAGTTAGTACCGAAATGACGAGGAAATAAAACAAATGGTTCATCTACTAGTTCTTTAATAGAAATATTAGGTAACGAAACTAATGCGTGATTTTCATGTAAAACCAATTTTAAACGTTCTTTAGAACAAACTTCGGAAGACAATATTTCATTATTCTGCTTAGAACGAATAAATCCAATGTGAATTTGTTTTTCATAGAGTGCTTTTATTTGCTGGTCTGTTGTCATCTCGCGTAATATAAGCTGAATTTTAGGAAAGCGTTCTCGAAATGTTTTTAATATGTTTATAACCGTTTCTGTAGAATCGACAAAACCGATGATTAAATGTCCAATCTTTCCTTCATCCGCAAGCTGTGTTTCTTTAATAGTTCTTTCTACTTGAAGTAACGTTTGCCGAGACCCTTCTAAAAATATTTTCCCAGCATCGGTAAGCTCAACCACTCTTTTTGTTCGATGAAAAAGTTGGACCCCTAATTCATCTTCTAATTTACGAATTTCTTGGCTTAAAGGAGGTTGTGCCATCATTAGACGTTCTGCTGCACGGCTAAAGTTTAATTCTTCTGCCACCGTTATAAAATATTTTATTTTTCGAATATCCATTACAATCCCCCTAACATTCACAACTAGTAAAAAATCCCTCCTTCTAATAAATTATAAATAAAAACAGGAGGAAACTATATCAATCCCTTTGCGTTTCTTTTTTATCATAAATCATTTCATGAAAATACGAGAGATTTATACTAAGTTGAATTACATGTTTTGGGCAATTTCATTACTTGCATGTATTATTTGATTTACCATTTGATTGAGTAACGAGTACTTGATATTTTATTCATCCAATTATAAATAACAAAATGTTATTCGTTATCCAATAACCACTTATTGTTTTTCGATAAATTTTTATTGATTATCTACCTGTAATAAGCTATTATATCTTTACAGAAAATATTAATGTAAGGATTGAATTTATGGACAGTACATTAAAAATTACAAAGTTTAATATGTTTGTAAGAAGTTTTCTCATCCCGATTATAGTAGGGATAATTGTTGGTATACTAACTAAATTAGGGCAAGGTATACTTCCAGGACATTGGAATTCATTAGCCAATCTAGGAAGCGTTTGGTTAGTTCCATCCTTTTTTGTGGCTAGCTTTAGTTATTCTAAGCGTACAGCTATACTTTCTGGCACCCTTGCACTACTCGGTATGGTATTAGGCTACTATGGTTATGCAATAGTTATTAAAAATGTAGCTCACTCTATTTATTTTATATCTGTATGGATTGTGTGTGCATGTATAGGAGGAACTATCTTTGGAACTGCAGGTTTTCTATGGAAAGATACTACGAATCCACTTCATAAATTCGGAAGCGCGCTAATTAGTGGAGTTTTTGTAACGGATGGACTTCACATTCTTTTAAATTTTGAAGACTATAGTCACATGTTACCTGTTGGATATACCGAAGTGATAGTCGGCATTATCTTGATTCTTGTATTAGAACGCTCTAATGCTAATCGAATTTCTTCTTTCTTAATGATGGTTCCTATCACTATTTTAGGATTAATTGGATATACATTATTAAGTTTGTTTGCTTAATATCATGAAAAAACAAAAGACTCATTCTATTATAATCCCATAATACATATCACGAATTCAAACATTATACTTATTAATGTTGATACACTTATTCATAGGATGGATTCATGAAGCTGTCTCTTTCAAAGAGATGGCTTTTTTCTTACAAAAACTATTTATCAGCTTTTTATTAAACCCTTCTAATTTAAAAATCATATTTATTAGCGTGTCATTATACATACTAAGATGACCTTTTACCATCTCATGTAATCGCTATAAAGTGAAACTTTAATCAATGGGGGTTTTCTTCATCCCCCACTGATTATTAGTTGAACCAATCGGACTTTTATGGGCAGCCCGACCCCCACCTAACTTCTTTGCTTTCGCTGAATTTTGAAGTGGGGGTCTTACTGCCCATTAAAGCGGGATAAAATAAGGCTAAAAAACTTATCTCCACAGTTCTTTAGCCTAGATCACTTATTTACACATTAAAAAATTTAATTCGTACAACGGTACCTTTACCAACTTCTGAATGGATTTCTACACTATGTCCTAATTGTTTCGTAATTTCATATACAAGATATAGCCCCATTCCAGTTGATTCTTTAAAATCTCTGCCATTTTCTCCTGTAAAGAAAGGTTTAAACACTCTTGGTAAATCTTGCTTCGGTATCCCTACGCCATTATCGGCAATTTCAAGTATAACTGTATTACCTTCCTTACAAGCTTTCACTTTAATCTTTTCTCTACTACCTGATGAATATTTAATCGCATTCGATAGTATTTGTCCAATTAAAAATTGTAACCATTTCGCATCACTTTCTACACTAATGTCCTTATCAATTTTAAGCTCTGGATATACAAAATTCCGGATAAAGAAGCGTTTATGTTCATGTACGGAATCATTTACTATTTTATGTAGTTGCACTCTTTCCACATAAAAATCTTGTGTAAATGCTTCTAAACGCGCGACATACAGAGCCATCTCTAACCCCTTTTTCAGCCTATCTGCTTCCTCATTTATACTTTCAAAACGAGGATCAACTTCATCTTGTGTGATTAATTCTATTACAGATACAGGTGTTTTCATTTGATGAATCCACTGATTCATAAAGGTTAAATGATCATTATTTTTTCTCTCTTGCATCTGAAGCTGATTTTGATAATGGCGATATTGCATCTCAAGAAGTTCTTGAAGAGCAGTCGACACAGCTGCAAAATCAGATTTTTGAACAGATTCATCTAAAGATTGCATCGGGTTTGCTAATCGTTCATAGAAAGTACGATGAGTAAAGTAACGAAATACTAAATAGCCTACCATAAAAAAGGCACCTAAAAACATTGCATATAATGCCGTTGCAATATGGTTATGCCCATCAAACCAATATACAAGAAATATGGCTAGTAATTGGATTGCTGTAAAACAAATAAGTGGTATATGATCACGAATAAATAATTTTATCATTTCTCCATACCAGTATCCCAAGTAATATGTAATCTATAACCGACACTACGAATCGTTTCAATCGCATCTTCAATCTGTAACGTTTTTAACTTTTTTCGCACACGAGTTGTATTTACGCTTAAAGTATTATCATCAACATAAGATTCGCTATCCCATAATTTATTCAACAACACTTCTCTACCCACAACACGCGGATAATTTTTCATTAACATTTCTAATAAAATAGCTTCATTTCTCGTTACATCAATTTCTTGATTCTTAAGCTTCAATACAAGCCTTTCAGGATATAAACAAAGACCTTGTTGTTCAACCATACGTTCTTCTACTTTCGGTGCATAATCTCCGTAAGCACGCCTTAAATGACTACGAATTTTAGCCATTACAACTTCGTAATGGAATGGCTTAGAAATGAAATCATCGCCACCGTTTTCTAATGCCATAACTTGATCCATCGTACCTTCACGGGCTGAAATAAATAGTATCGGACATGTAGAAACTCCGCGAATTTGACGACACCAATAGTACCCATCAAAACTTGGTAAATTAATATCTAATAAAACTAACTCTGGTTGTTCTTCTAAAAAAATGTTTAATACATTTTGGAAATCCGATACAATAATTCCTTCATACCCGTATTTCGCGACATGTGTTGATAATAGTTCTGCAATTTTCATATCGTCTTCTACAATCATAATTTTAACCATATGTTTACTCCTTTTTCGATCCACAATCTTATATTCAATTATATAAAATAAATACTACCTGTTTTTATATCATCCGTAAATTAAAAAAGGATACTTTTATACAACAGCATCCTTCTTCTATCATTCTTATTTAATATGAAATTCACTCAAATTAAAACCTAGCTTCTCCGCATAATTCATACCTAGTTCCATTCGAGCAGTCTTCAGCGGGTCCACAACTTGGCATACTTTTAAATCGCCTGCAGCTGATAATAAAAGCGTTGCGTCTGCTTTAGACATTTCTAATTCCTTATGTAAAAATGTCACCATATTACGTACAGCGCGATTCGCTGCATCATCTAACAATTTCTCTGAAGCAATCGTCATAAGTTTTTCTTTTTGGATCGCCATCGGTAGTGGCCATTTCTTTCCTTTTATAATCTGAACAGTTACCGTCACCTCACCAGCAACCTCTACTCCACTAACACCAATTTCACCATCACCCATCGCTGCGTGTAAATCGCCTAACGCTAATAGAGCACCAGGAACATTTACAGGTAATAATAATGTTGTCCCTTCTTTTATCTCTTTACAATCCATATTCCCGCCGTGATCATGCGGTGTGCCACATGAAATGCTCTCTTCTTTCGGCGCAGTACCAATTACACCAATCATTGGATTAATCGGGACTTGCAGTTCATTTGAAAATAAAACATGTTCATTATGTATCGGGACAATTTTCACTGTATTTTCATTTAGCTCTTCACCCATTACACCAAGATTTGCACCTGTAGTTAACACGCCTTGCTCTGCAATTTTTATCTTTTCAATTGTTACAACTAATATATCACCAGGTTCTGCACCTTTAATATATACAGGTCCAGTCGCCGGATTAATTCGGCTCCAATCTAATTCTTGAAACGGAACATCTTCAGAATCAATTTGATTTTCAAAGCAATCATATGTTTCAAATACAAGACGTCTCCCCATTTATATTAGTCTACAATTACTAATTAGCTTTTTTCACAAAAGCTCCTCTGAAAAATTAATAAATTTACATATAGAAAAGCACCTAGCTTATTTTCATACATACACTCTTTACTATAACAGGTAAAGAAAGGTGGTAGCACTATGCCCCTTATTCCATATAACGAAAGCGATGTTGATTTGCTAGCTCGTTTAATTCGTGCTGAAGCTGAAGGAGAAGGTCGACAAGGTGAACAACTTGTTGGCTGCGTAGTAGTAAATCGTGTATTTTGTGATTGCTTAGATTTTAAACAACTTCGATCTGTACGTGATGCAGTATATCAAAGCCCTGGCGGATTTGAAGCAGTGCAATACGGATATTTTTATCAACGCGCTCGTGAATCAGAAAAAGATATCGCTAGAAAAGTTTTACAAGGTGAATGGCGCTGGCCAGCACGTTGGGCTCTTTGGTATTTCCGTCCAGTTGGTGCTTGTCCACCTGAATGGTATAATCAGCCGTTTGTAGGACAGTTTAAAAGTCATTGTTTTTATGAACCACGTGGTGATGAATGTCCGAAAATGTATTCACGGTAGCAAAATATGAAACGCAAGTACTTAGCTTAGATCTCTGAGTACTTGCGTTTCCTTTATTTTTTAGAAATCTAATAATGTGATGAATTTTTCAATGCCTACTACATGTATTAATAACGGTATACGTGGGCCGCTAGACTGATTTATTATGAGCCTATATATAATAATAAATAATTGTTTTTGATTTTCTTTCATTATTTTTTTATTTTCATGATGACAAATCGAATACAATTGTTCCATTAAGTTAGAGTAATCTTTGTTAGAACGAAGTATATTGCAAACTTCTACTAGCCATTTTTTCTGTCTTTCATCTAATGTGTTGTAAAACTCTGTATTTCTCTCTAGATTTACCGCAATTAATTTTTCAGATTGAAAGTTTCTTATCCAATACTCTGCACGGTTACATATCGCTATCATAGCATCTAATGCATAACTCCTATCTGTATTTTCTAACATACCTTGTAAAATAGATGAATCAAAATTTAATAGCGGTAACGTTCCAGCAACCTGATTAAACTTTGGGTACTCTTTAAACCCGCTATCAACTTTAGAGAGTTTAATTGCATCAAATAAACCTTCATTTTTGAGCGTTTTATTTTCATAACTATCTTTTAATCGTTCATACTCTGTATAATTGCGAATCACATCTTCATCAAGGCCGATATGAAAAGCTGCGTTTGGTCTATATTTAGCAAACATAAAAAGAATCACTTCAGGCAAATACACTTTTAACAGCTCGCTAGGTGTAATACTATTCCCTGAGGAACTAGACATTTTTTTATGATTCCCTTTAATGCCAATGAAATCATAAGAAACATAATGAGGAGCTTCACGATTGAATATTTCCATCGCAATTTCCTTTGATACATTATAACTACCCGTTTCTGATGAATGATCTCTTCCACCCGGTTCAAAAATAACATCCTCTATCATCCACCTCATCGGCCAATCGATTTTCCAATTCAATTTCATTTTATATGTATTTAATACCGATAACTCATTTTGATTTCCGCATTCACATTCATACCGTACTATTTTTAATACTTCATCAAAATGTGTAATCGTTGTTGCATCTTTCCCGCATCTCTCACAATATAACGTAACCGGATAAAAGCTCTCTCGCTCTTCTTCACTACACTCTCCAGTTTTAAAACTCATTAAAATATCATATATTTCTTTTCTTTTATATAAAGCCTCTAATATGTTTTTGTTATACCTTCCGCTTCTATATTCAGCATGTTGGTATATGAATTCCACTTCAATCCCAAATACTTGAAGCGATTTCTCAAACTCTTTTTCAAAATGCTCTGCATACGAATTATGACAGCCATATGGATCTGGAATATCACAGTATGGCATACCAATATATTTTGCAAAAGATAGATCAATATTTTTAGGGACTTTTCTAAACCTATCATAATCATCCCATGAAAATATAAAACAAGTCTTTTTCCCTAAATCTTGAAGTGCTCTTACAACGAAATAAGTCGTTATTATTTCGCGAAAGTTCCCGATATGAACAGAACCAGATGGACTGATTCCAGATGCACAAACAAAAGTTTCTTTGTTTGGATGTTTCCTTATTAATTCATGTGCTACTTCATACGCCCAATGCATATATTATTCACCTCAATTGATTTTTTGTTTTCACACTTTCAGTTTTATGCAATAAAAAAACTCCCACCCCCAAGATTATTCATCTTGAGGACGAGAGTTGTTAACTTCGCGGTACCACCTCAGTTTGTTAATATGTCGCCATATTAACCTCTTCAGGTACGGCAAAATTTGCGTATACCCTATCTCTATAACGGGAGAACCCGTCGCACCATCCCTAAACAAATTAGTTCCTTGCGCAGCTCCAAGTCTTTTTTCATTAAGATTTATACCGCTCATTCTCAGCAACCAGAGCTCTCTGTACGTAACCTTTCTTAACTACTCTTCTCTTCCATGCCACTTTATATATTAGTTTTTTCATATGATAATTTATAATGCTTTTATTGTCAAACTTTTCCGGATATATAAGCTATCTAAATAAATGCTTTATCGCTTCTAATTGAATTTTGTGGCTACACTCATCGCAACAATATGTTCCTTTCGGTTTCTCTTTAAATCGTTTATATTTTTCACTACCTTCGTAAACACGAAATACATTTTTGCAAGAAAAGCAAACAATTTCATAAAACATCATATGCATTTTCCTCTCCATGTTTATACATTTTTTTAATCACTTAAGAAAATCAGTTTTCTATAGTACAAATCTTAATATCCTCTGACTAAAGGTTTACCTCTATTCTTATCGAATTATATAAATATCTTATAAAGCGAGGTGAAAATCTTGATTAGTAATATAGAATTAGTTTTATATGCGAAAGCAAGTTTAGCTGAAAGACCATGTTAGAATGAAAATATTGGAGCTGAAACTATATGAACCGTATCGATTACATAAGAAACGAAGAAAAGAAATATCATGACCTTTGCTATGAAGAATATAAACTATTTGAAACCGGCTCTTGGCTTTACAAACCGGTTAAAACCGTTATGGACTTAATGGATTACTTTGAAGGACAAACTAACTTACAAGTACTTGACCTGGGCTCTGGCGTTGGAAGAAATAGTATTCCACTTGCACAAAAAATAAAAAATGGTAGCGGCACTGTTACTTGTGTGGACTTACTGGATTCCGCTTTAACAAAATTACAAACTTATAGCAAAGAACATGATGTATTTGAAGTTATAAAAACAGAACAAGCAGCTATTGAAAACTACTATATTGCCCCTAACACTTATGATTACATCATTGCAGTATCAAGTTTAGAGCATGTTCAATCAGAAGAAGATTTAAAAAACGTGCTCCATTCTATGAAAAAAGGTACAAAGATTGGTGGTATCAATTGTTTAATTATTAACTCGAACATACAAGAAATCGACTTACATACAAATGAAGAATTAGATGCTTTAGTTGAAATTAACCTTCCTACTGATAAAATGATATATCTATTAAAAAATATTTATGAAGACTGGAAGGAAATGAAAGTTGAAATAAAAGAATTAGCTTATGATATAGTCCGAAACGAAAGACACATTTTATTAAAAACAAATGCTATAACATTTGTTTTTAATAAATAAAACTATAAAAGGTAAGGTTTTTTCCTCCTATATTCATAGAAACACCCTTACCTTTCAATTATAAATCCTTGGAAAATTGCTTCGTTATTAGTTTTAACTTCATTTAAAACATTATTTTTATTAGAAATACTATTTAGCTATTAATTGAATTCATTCATTTTATTAATAATTGCTTGTCGAGCTTTTTCTTTATCATCAAAATGAATAGTTGAATCTTTTAAAATTTGATACGTTTCATGCCCCTTCCCTGCAATCAAAACAATATCATTAGTAGATGCCATGTGTATTGCATGATTTATAGCTAGTTCACGATCTACTTCTATTTTATAATTCAAATTATTATTCTGTGAAAATCCTTTTTCAATATCTTTAATTATTGCCTTCGGGTCTTCCGAACGTGGATTGTCAGAAGTAATAAAAACAAAATCACTATAACTTCCAGCAATTCCACCCATTATAGATCGTTTTTTCGCGTCTCTATCTCCACCGCAACCGAAAACAGTAATGATTTTACCTTTTGAAAACTCGCTAATTGTAGAGAGGACATTTTCTAACGCATCCGGTGTATGAGCGTAGTCCACTATTACAAGGAAATCTTGGTTTTCGTCTATAATTTCCATTCTACCTTCAATGCTCTTTAAGTTATATAAGCTGTCACTAATGTTTGTAAGCGGAATACCTTCAACCAATGCAGCTGTTATTGCTGCTAATGCATTATAGACATTAAAGCGGCCTACTAGATTTAGATTGATTTCTATTTCTCCATTAAAGGAAGAAACTAAAAACTGAATTCCTTTTGAACTTAAAGTTATGCTCTTCGCTTGAACATCTGCTCCATTATGTATCCCATATGTGATCACTTCAGCAGAAGTAACTTTTTTAAAGTATTCTACCGATGGATCATCTGCATTCAAAATAGCAATTTTTTGATCTATAGTAGAAAAATCATTTCCTAATCTTGAAAAAAGAAGACCTTTTACGTGCTTATATTCCTGAAATGTTCCGTGATAATCCAAATGATCTTGCGTTAAATTTGTGAAAACAGCAGTTTTAAAGTTACATCCTTTAACTCTCTCCATATGTAACCCTTGTGAAGTAACTTCCATAACACAATAATCTACATTTTGATTTTTCATCATTTGCAAATTCCGTTGAAGCGTTGGAGGTTCTTGTGTATTAATATCAGTAGGATACCATTTCGAACCAACTTTCACTCCGTTATTCCCCATAAGCCCTGTTTGAAATCCATAATCAGTTAAAATTTTTTCAAGTAAATAGGAAGTGGTTGTTTTACCATTTGTTCCTGTAATTCCAATTAGCTTCATTTTATTAGACGGGTAACCATAGAAATGTGACGCAATAACTGCCATAGCGTATCGTGCATCATTAACAATTATTTTAGGTATTTCAATATTTACATCTCTTTCTACAATTAACGCCACAGCGCCATTTTTTACTGCATTTTCAACAAATTGATGTCGATCTTCAAGAAAACCATCGATACCTGATACACATATAAATAAATTTCCACTAGTTATTTTTCTAGAATCCATTTCTAATCCCGTAATTTCTACATTCATATCTCCAATGGTTTCTTTAATCAAAAACAAATCCGCCAGCTCTTTTAGTTTCAAATCCCTCGCCCCCTTACAAATTCCCCCTACTTATTTTACCACTTTATATAAAATAATGGTTTAAAATTCCATATTAGTCGGACGAAATTTAATCATCTTCAATAAACAAAAAATAAAAGAGCACTTGTTTCCGCAAGTGCTCTTTTTGGGGATTTTGAGATACCCTATTAACGAAAGTTAAGGTTACTTAAAGTTAATAGGTATTTCTATTATATGCTTGTCCTTTTTATTTGTGCATAATCAATATATAAGAATTTATATTAACACTAAATAATTTCCTTAATTACTATTTTAGAATAAAGGTTATTCAACTCATTGCAAATAGCCTAAAAAAGATAAGCCAAAACTATTATTAAAATATAAATTTAATATCATACATTACTTGTTCAGCTACAGTATCAGCTAATTGATTAACAAATTGATAAAACAAATACTAAATTTATTTTAAACCTAAAATCGGTAATACTGTGTAATTAATCCTATATCCTTCAAACCCTGATGGCTTCACATCGTATTCCCACTTATGGAAGCATTCTGTTAACATGTATCCTACTTTTCCTTTATTCTCGTCTGTATTATGATTAATATAGCCGCATTGTTGGTGCGAGGTAATGAGATCCCCAGAAATTTTCTCCACATTCTTAAAACGGCTAAGATCAGGCGTCACATCTATCCAACTTTGATTTGTTACTTTATCATAACGAGCTTTTAAACGATAAATAATCCAACCATTTGGTTGTTTGAGTACACTATTCTCTAAAGAGGCCTTACCTGAATAGTAAGTAACTACATCAATCTCAACTTCTTCTTTGTTTTTCATATCTTCCATGAATTGTACAACTTCACTATAATCTGTTTCTTTTAGTTCTTCCTCAAAAACACCAAGTGATACTAAAATTAGTATGAATGCTGTAATTGAAAATAAGGTAATGATTATCTGTTTTCTTGTCATGTAGTTCCCCCTAATTATATTAAACACTACACATGATATGGCTTTGAATATATTCACTCTAGTGGTCTAACGTTTTTCCTCCATTTTAAATTTCACCATAATTAACCACATTATTGTTTCTAGAAATACAAAATGAAAATCATATTTTCAACATGGTTAAACTTCATTTTAAGCAGACAACAGATAAGGTATACCTCGCCCATTACGATATGACCACCTACTAATCTTTTTCTTTTGTACAAGCAATCAATAGTCGAAATTTTCACAAAACATTTTGACGTATTACTTATTCCAATATAAAATTATATGCAAACAATCAAAATTAACCTAAAATATATAAAGGGTATACCATACTAACAGTTAAATGCTTAGATTTGTCCTTTTCCATAATTAACAAGGATAGAGTAACATGAAAATAGAGAACGAGTACCGTTACTAATCACATGCAGGTTCTTTGAAAATTACATTTTCATACTATAAACATAAATAAAAGGGGTACATACGAAATGAACGGTTTAATGGAAAATAATTTAAGAACTTTGTTCCTTCTCTTTGTTAGTATAATTGTACTAGTATTTCAAACTATTATTTTTGTAAGAATAGTAAGAAACTGGTTCAAAACCAAAAATATAGATAAATTAAAAGAAGATAAACAGTATATTAAAAAGCTAACTATAGTATACATAGCAATTATGGTAATAGGCGCTATTACAAACTTACCTTTATTCGGATTTATATTGTTAGGTTTTATGTCTAATACTATTATATTAATGTCTTTAAAGATAGAATTGTCTAATACAAAATCAAGTCAGTTGAAAACTGTGAAGAACTCAAAGCTCATGTTATGGTTTGTAATGAACACTATACACTTAGTGCTTTTCTTTGTTGAGGGGATAAAACTCATTAAACGTATATAAGGCGATACTTTGGGATAACGATACGAGTTCTTACGCATCACTTAATTACATTGACAAATTTATAGAAGGGACTGTATCTTTTAAAAGAAACGGTCCCTTCTATAAATATATATGTATTAAAATTTATATTTTTTTACGGTACAAGGAATAGTTACAATGTACAAATCTATAGCAT
Organism: Bacillus sp. M5A3_1b; assembly: GCF_053345335.1. Classification (NCBI taxonomy): domain Bacteria; kingdom Bacillati; phylum Bacillota; class Bacilli; order Caryophanales; family Bacillaceae; genus Bacillus; species Bacillus sp. M5A3_1b. The sequence goes on from NZ_JBKEZY010000006.1 coordinate 322,410, forward strand.
AGATTGTAACCCAAATACCTTTACCTTCAGCTTCTAACTTTTTATCTAATTGAGACAAATGCTCTGAAACTTTTCTTTTCCCCCCATCTTCTAGGAAGCCATTGAAAAACCTTAGGAACATTATATTTCTTATTATACCAAGTATTCAATCTCCAGAAAATGAAAAAAAACAATACAATAATTATGGTACGAAAAATATCAAAATATGAAATTCCTAAAATCATATTTTATTTTCTCCATTTCTTCTTTTTCTGACATTAAAACTCCACAAAAAATATCAAACACATTTTGTTTCTCATTTTATCACTGTATTTCCCCATATTTTAAGCGCTATCTAATCTTGTTTCTCTAGACCTATCGCTATTAAGACTTCTAATTCATTCATAATTTCTTGTGTGTTTTATTATTTATACATAATATACAATTAATATATACTAATTTTTTACAGGCCTTTTCTACATTTTATCATTAAGAAATTAATTGAAGGTTTATTTTCTACATTCTTATTTGGTTCATCAATTTCCGAAACTTGTACTAGTCCATATTTATTAAAATCTTGTTTTATAGATTCAGAATCATAGAAGTACATTTTTATACCTTCCATTATCTCATAATAATCTTTATCCAACTGTCTTCCTTTTCCATACATTGGAGCTTTTTTAGATACAGTTGTAAAAACCATATATCCATCAGGTTTTAACTGATTATAACAATCTTTAATAAATTTCTCTCTTTCCTGCTCATTCAACAAATGAAGAAGTGCATGACTAAATATCCCATCATACAGTTTATTATCAAAAGGCATTTCGCTTACTGAACCGTGATACATACTAACATCTTCTAGTCCATTTTCTCTTGCTAAATCGATCGCCGTTTTCGAAATTTCAATACCTGTTACATTTATACTATTTTCGATAAATACCTTTGCGTTTCTCCCATAGCCAATACCCGGAACTAATATGTCTTTAACGCTCTTTTCCACAAAAAAATCTTTTGTCAAAAGTGCAGATTCTGTAGGTTCAAATCCCCACATCGTTTGTTTCTCAATAAAGCTTGATTCCCAAAATTCCATTATATTTCTATCTCCTTATTTTTATCTCATGTTTAATATCACATGAAAGACCTATTCATTGTAACGCTGCTTTTTTCACCACAGTCACTATAGGTCCATTGAATATAGCATATTAATAAGCCTATATCTAATTTAAAGATTGGTGTAAAATCCACTCTTTTTTATTAACCATTATGCTTTTCTAGAAAAACAAAAAAGCCAATACTTCCCTTGTGGTATTAGCTTTTCTCAAGAGAAATTACCTTTTTGTATTGTACTGATCTAATATTTTTTCTAACATTTCTAAAGTTATCGGTTGAGCTTTCTCTATTAATTGATAACCAATACGCCCATTCGGCTCAGCTGTAACTTGCTGCAAACTCTTTAAATCATGTATTCCTTTTTCTCTTAATTGCATATAAAGTTGTTGTTCAGACATTTTTGCCTTCATCAAGTTCGCTTTAATAATCTCTCCGTTTTCAACAATTACAAAGCTACTGCCATTTAGAAATTGTTCCGCCTTCCTTGATTTCAGTTCAAAGAAATGAATGATAAGAAGTACGCTTGCAAATATTACAGCTGCAAATATAGATGGGACTACTTTCCTACTTAATACAGGCTCTACAATAATACGCGCAATTGATACTACTATAATGATTTCAGCTCTTGTCATTTGGCTAACGGATTTACTGCCTGTCATTTTTAATGCAAGAATCCCAGTGAGAATTAAAATAATGCTTTCAACAATAATATGCATAATTGCCCAATCCTTTAATGGTAAATGTTATTAGCATTCCCATTTCATATAGCATTCTAAATGAACTTTAATTAAACTTTTTTGTGAAAATTAAAACTTACATATATAGAAAATGGATCTATTTAGCCCAACCTTTTTTCAATAAGGATTTGATGATCCATCTTCTAATGTCAAAAAAAACAAAAGCACCCAAATGGATGCGTATAGATTAAACTTATTCATTATTACTTTCTCCACTTTTATCATCAACTGATTTCGAGTCTAACATGCTACCTATATCAGGCGGTAAAGCTAACTCTATACCAGCTACTGGTTGATTATCTTCATTAAACCATTGTTTCTTAAATTTAATCAATTCTTCATTTTTCTTATTTTCATCCATATTACCCCGCCTTTTATGTACATGATATTAAATACCTTACTTAATATGTACATTGAGAAAGATAATATACTATTTGTACATAATGAAAAAGCAAAACCCCTTCCCTGTTTACACAACCCGTTGTACCTATTAAAAATCCCCGTACATTCTACTCCTCGTTTTGTTATCATATTAGTGACGAAATATAAGTGAGCTACGTGATAAGTACATGGTCATTTTATTTATATGAGACAAATACTTTTAAAGGAGTAATTATTCCTTCACTTAATTCCTCAAAACATTTTTTAAGTGCAGTATAATGAATTTCATGTTGAAAAATCTCTTCTATCCATGGCGTCTGTTCTATTTGACTAAAAAACCAATCTGCATGTTTTTGGTAATCATATCCATCACTTGAACCAATGATTTGCAATTCTTTTCGATAAAAGTCAGCGGTTAATGTTAGGTCTTCTATATTACCATCAGAAAGAATACATATCGCCCCATTACTATTAATAGCCTTTTGCAATGTGTGAAACCCTCTATTTGTAGCAGAACATTCTAAACCGTAATTATACGTATTTATAACTTTCTCTTCCAAATCAAAGAGATTTTTCGCACCAAACTTCTTTGCAAATTCTCTTCTATTTTTATTAGGTTCAACAACATCCACTTGCTCTACACCTACATAGTATTTTAAAAAATAACACGTGAGTAAACCAATCACTCCCATTCCAGTTATAAGTACCTTTGCATCCTTTTGCGGATTTAGTTTCAATACACCTTTAGCAGCATCACACGAAAGAATAGATAATAAAGCAACTTTAGATTTTATATAACTAGGCACTCGAATTACTTTATCTCCCTTAACTATTCCTACCGTTTCATGTCCATAAAAAGAGACTACTTTATCACCTACGTTTAAATTTGTTACCTTATTACCAACTTGAATAACTTCACCATAACTTTCATATCCAATTTTTCTTGGATAAATAGGATTTGTATCTGAACCATCCGATTCTTTATACTGTGGTAACTCTGCTCCAATACTTATTGCACCTGCAATTGTTTTAACGATAATTTCCTCATCCTGCATGGACTTAATTTTACATGTTTCCCACTTAAGACGTTTTGGTCCTTCTAAAACTAATTTATTTTGTTCCATCTATGACCTCACATTTTATAAAAATATATTCTCACTAGATTTTAAACAATGTATAATAGATTCATCTAAAATTCAAGCTATAACGTTGGCTAGCATCTAACAGTAATAACATGATAATTGAATTTGATGGATACAGAATGAATGAGTATGTTATTGGCCGTAACTATTCTCTAAACGAATTAAGAACAATTTATTTACATGTAAAAAATGAAGAGATATCTAATGAAGATCTTCTAAGCTTATTTTGTGTATAGTACCATTATGAAAAAATTCCAAAATTACTACAAGAAGTCATCACGAGCGATGTTGTCATTGATTTATATACGGACTATATTTATATCCCTAATAGATAACAGGAAGCTAGATGAAATGAATAGAAATTAGGATTCAGCTAAGTGTTTAATAAAATAAGTGACTGCCCAAATTAATGTCGCAAATTGAGTGACAAAATACATTGTCCATTCAAAACCATTTAATTTTCTCTCTCGTCTTACCTTTTTTAAGTATCTGTAAAATATAAATGTACTAAAGAACATAAGTAACAACGATAATTGTTGTAAATCATCGACTATACGTACCCCCATAGACTCGATTACCCTCCTATTCAAAGTAAATGCTATACTTTAAGGATATCATTTATTGGTAGTTTATTTCCATTTAAAACAATTATGTCCTAAACAAAAAGAGCACTCAATAATTGAGTGCTCTAAAAAGTATTAACGTAACACTTTTCTTCTACTTTTTATAACTCAGTTCTATCACTTCCGGTATATGATTGTTATCATATTTCCTTTTATAGAGGTAACATCAGGAAAATACGAATATACAACGTTAAGGAATTTTCATTACTTTATAACCATTTTTAAGTTATATTCAATAACCATGCTTTGACATTGTCTAGAGCATGGTTATTTTTTAAATAAATATAAATCTGCTAAGTTGATTTTTCAGCTCAGCTATTTAATGAATTCATTAACTCGAAGAAGTATTCAGGTTTATGAGTCTTATTTAGGTTATACCATGCATGTAATGTATCTGGTGCAAATACATCTAATTTTTTCAGTACTTCCATCGCAAATTCAAGAGGAGCTATTCCTGATGCAGTAACTAAATTCGCATCAGATACCGCAGATCCCAACTCGTAGAACTTTTCTCCTTTATAGTTAGGACATACCATTTTAGTGTATTCTAAATTATTACTTGTATGCTTTCTAGTATCTAAGTATCCCATATTTGCAAGGGCCTCAGTTGCACCACAAATTGCAGCGACAATAGTACCAAACTTTAAAGCTTGGCCAACTCTTTCCAAGATAGGTTGATGAATCTCTTCACTCCAAGTAGTCCCTCCTGGTAAAATTAAAAGATCTTTACTCTCAAAAGTACATTCATCAAGGGAAATATCTGGTTTTATGCTCAATCCCCCCATAGTAGTAATCATTTCTTTATTAGCTCCTACTGTAATTACTTTTAAAGGTACTAAATCTTTTTTAAAATATCTTCCTGAATTTAGTTCGGTAATTAAATATCCATATTCCCAGTCCGACATTGTATTAAATACATATAGAAAAACTTTTTTTGTTTGCATCCCATATCACTCCAATCACAATTGATATGGATATTATAATATAACTTCCCTGACAGTTAACGTCAGGGAAGTTATCATACTTCATGAAATTTTATTAATTCCGACAGAACTTCAATAAGTCTTTTCTTAAGACTTATTGGCTCAATAACTTTAATAGATTTATTATACGGTAAAAGTAAATAAGGTACATATGTATGTATCATATCTTTTTCAAGAAGAAAAACTGCTTTATTTGAAGTCCGCACTTGTAAATAATGTCCTAAAAACCAATGTTGGCAAATATCAGCCAATACACTTTTATCCCCACTAATAACCAAAGAAATAATCCCTTCCTTTTCTTCTATAGTTGGAAGAAGGTTTTTTATAAAAAAGTCACGTGCTGAAAAATTTTCTGGCCGGTTAAACTTATTTTCGGTTAGTATTAAATTTTCAATTCGATCTACTCTAAAACTACGGATATCATTCCTAAGATGACAAAATCCAATTACATACCACTTATTATTCCAATAGATAATTCTGTACGGATCGACCAATCTATAATTTAATTGCTTTTTCCCACTTTTATAATAAAGAATTTTTACTGAATACCCATCAGTTACGGCCTGCTCCAACTCCTTCAAAAAATGTTCCATAGAGGATGAACTAAATCGACTTATTACTTCTAGACTACTTAAATGTCGGTTTATCTTTGCTTCCTGCTCTTGATTTGAGTATTTACTTAGTTTTGAAATGGCCCTATTTAATGCTTCACCTCCATAATATCCGGCTTCTTCTGCAAAAACAGCAGCGTGAAATAGTGAAGTTTGCTCCTCAAAATCAAAGAAAAGAGGAGCCTCAATAAAATTGTTCAATAAAGTGTATCCACCGTTATGTCCTGGTTCTGAAATTATAGGTACACCACTTGTTGAAATTGTATCAATATAGCGATACACAGTCCTTATATTCATCTCTAACTTTTCTGAAATTTGTTTTGCAGTAATTTTTTTACCTGAGCGAAGCATCCATAGAATCGCTAACATATTATCAATTTTAGGCATGTAATTCCACCTCTCTATGGAATTTATCCCTTATTATATATTTCTGATTTTTAGTATAACTCATCAACTGTTCCTTTCCGATAGCTTTCTACATAATGAGGCCCTAGACACATTTGTAATTTCACAAATGTGATTTACATTCATATCTACCTCTTCATAAAGCTTTACTGCATAATTCATTCCTGCATGATTTTTATGATATTTCTTTAACCAACCTTTAAATTTTCCTTCTTTCTTATTCAGTTCAATCCCTTTATGTTTCCGCCTACGGATCAGATCACGTTCTAATTGCTTTACACCCGCTATAACCCCGTAATTAAGAATTGGCTGTAGGGATTATCTTCTGATAAATCTACCCATGTATCTTTTAAGGATTATAATTATCATCTTTATTATAATATGCAGTTTCAACAATATCCTCAATTATTATAGCGATACACACAAACAAGAGAATTATTTTGCGACTCACAACAAACTTCCTAATTCATTTTTTTCTTTTTTAAATTGAAAGGTTATACGTTCCACTTGTTTGATTTCCTCCATTACTTTACGAATTCCTTCTTCAATCCTATCTTCCTTCACATTCGATACGTTTAACTTTAATAGTCTTTCTTTCGGAAAACCTCTCACATAATTTTTATCAATCGTATCAATGCTTATTTGCATTTCACCTAGTCTTTGTAAAAGTATTTCTGAAATACTAGTTTTATGTAATTCTAAACAAGTGTGGATTCCAATTGTGTTTTGCTTTGTATATGTAAAAAGCTGATTTTCATTATGCATTCTTTCTAATGTTTCTGCTAGTTTTTTAGATCTATCGTGATAGGACGATTTAATTTTATTTTTATGACGTTCAAACATGCCACTCTTTATATAAATTTCTAAAGCAGCTTGAGATATCATTGGGCTATCAATATCTAAAATCTTTTTATATGTATGGAAAGCATCCGCAATAACCGGTGGAATTACTGCTACACCAACTCGTAAACCTGGAAAAATAATCTTCGAATAACTTTTTAAATATATTACATGATTACCATGATCCAAGCTATATAACGGATCTGCTTTTGAATCCGTTTCTAAATCTGCTAAATAATCATCTTCCACTATAAATACATTATATTTTTTAGCCAGTAGCACGATTTTTTCTTTCTCCTCTTTAGAATAAGACGTTCCAAGTGGATGATGATATCTTGGTATTGTATAAAAAAATTTTATTTTACCTGTTCGAAAAATACGTTCCAATTCATTTAAGTCAATACCTTTATTCGTACGTTTAATACCGGTCACAGGAATTTTGTTTATTTCTAGATATTCAATATATAGATGATATGTTGGTTGTTCAATTAATATCGTTTCATTTTCATTTGGAAATGGTATAGAAGTTAGTATCGCTAGCGCTTGCTGTACACCTGACGTAATAAAAATATTTTCTTCTTTAGTGAAGACTTGATAGTTTGCTAATTGTTTTTGAATGACCGGAATTAAAGACGGTAAACCTTTCGGCGTTCCGTATACGAACAAGTCATTTTTATACGTATCAATGGCCTTATTAATACAATGCTGAAAATCTAAATATGGGAAAACATCTGGATCTGGTGCTGAGGAAGCAAAATCAATTATCTCGTTATTTTCTATAACCGCCCCTGATTTTCGAACAACGTAGTATCCACTTTGAGGGACGGAATAAATAATATGACGCTTTTCTAATTCATGTAGCGCTCGTATAACTGTTGCCTTATTACACTCATATTGCGTAACTAGTGTCCGAATAGACGGTAGTTTCTTTCCTTCTTTTATCTCCCCATTTTGAATCATACTTTCTAAGTCGTTGAAAACATGTAAATACTTATACATCATTACCACCTCAACATTTAATTTGTACCGGTACAGTTTGTGATTATTCACATTGTAGCACTAGATCATAAAGATTACTATGTACGTATACTGGCCAGTAAGAAATCAATTACTATGAGGTGAAATTATGAAACTTACAACAAAGGCATATTTATCAGCTTTACTCTATTCATTTATTATTGGATTCTCCTTTATGTTTGTGAAATTAGCATTAACCGTTACGAGCCCCCTTGATACACTTGCTCATCGTTTTACAGTTGCTTTCGTAGCTGCAAGCATTCCCATTGTTTTCGGTTTCGTAAAGTTAAATATGTCATTCAAAAATATACTTGCCCTATTACCACTTGCAATATTTTATCCAGCACTATTTTTTGCTTTCCAAGCATTTGGCTTAGTGTATACAAGTTCATCCGAAGCCGGAATTATACAAGCGGCGATTCCTATATTTACGATGATGTTAGCTTCCTATTTTTTAAAAGAATATACAAATACATGGCAAAAAATATCTGTACTCATTTCTGTCATCGGTGTCATTTATATATTTATCATGAATGGTATAGGGACTCATGAAACTAGTTTCATAGGTATTATTCTTATTTTGCTATCGGCATTATCATCTGCTTTCTATAATGTGTTAGCTAGAAAAATGACGAAGAAATTCAAACTAATGGATTTAACTTACACAATGACAGTAATCGGCTTTATTAGCTTTAATTCAATCGCGATCGCCAGCCATATAAATAAAGGTACAATAATGGTATACTTTAAACCGTTTACGAATGGAACATTTCTTATCTCCATTTTATATTTAGGGTTACTATCTTCCTTGCTAACGGCATTGCTATTAAACTATTCCTTATCTTATATTGAAGCAGCTAAAATAAGTGTTTTTAGTAATTTATCTACACTTATTACAATTATCGCTGGCGTTATTTTTTTACACGAGCAAATTTCTTATTTTCATATCATTGGTACAATAATGATTATTCTTGGTATAATAGGCACAAATTTTTGGGGTAAAAAAGGAATTGCAATGCAAAAGAAGAATATCTCCATGAATAAATAAAAAGTGAGGGATATTTCATGCAACACTTAAATACGATTGATATTAGTAACGTTCTAGAATTAGAAAATACTCTTTCTACTTTAGAAAATGAAGTGATTTCTTCAAAACTAGAACTTGAAAACTGGTTAAAAAAACAATCTACATTCATTTGGGAAATTGAAGAACAATTAAGATCGCACTATATCGCCTTTCAATGTAATACAGATAATAAAAAAATAAAAGATACTTTTGAACATGATCAACAATTTGTAAGGCCTCTTTTAAAACGTTATCAAAATTCATTTGATAATAAATATTTAGAGTCTCCTTTTCGAATGGAACTTGATCCAAAAACGTATAGCTTACTAGATAAAAAAATTAAGAATGCGCAAACATTATTTTATGAAAAAAACATTGATTTAGAGATAACTGAAGACAAACTAGTAACAGAGTACTTCGAAATTACAGGTGGTTTAACTGCACTATGGAACGGTGAAGAGAAAACAATTACTGAACTACAGTCTTACTTACAAGATCCGGATCGTCATATACGAAAAAAAGCAAAAACACTCATTTCCGAAAAGTTTTTATCTGTTGAAAATAAGTTACAACATATATTAAATGAATTAATTGCAATCCGTCACCAAAAGGCGAAAAACATTCAATTAGATAATTATCGTGATTATATGTTTAAAAAACATGAACGTTTTGATTATACGCCTGATGACTGCTATGAGCTTGCTGAATCTATTCGTAAATACGTAGTACCACTTATCGATAAAATATTTAGTGAGAAAAAATCTGAACTTCAAGTAGATTGTCTTCGTCCATGGGACCTAAAAGCAACCGCACCAAATCAAAAAGCATTAAAACCTATCGAAGACGCAAGTGAATTAATCGAAAAAAGTTCTCGTATTTTACACAAACTAGATCCTGAATTTTCTAAATTGCTGGACCGTATGCATAAAAATAATTGCTTAGATTTAGAAAGTCGTAAAGGAAAAGGACCAGGAGGATTTTGCGAATATTTACCTGCTTCTCAATTATCTTTCATTTTCATGAATCTTAATCATACACATTATGATGTTACTACTTTCCTCCATGAAATGGGCCATAGTATTCATAATGAATGTATGAAGCAGTTAGAACTTCAAAAATATGTAGAGATCCCTTCAGAATCAGCTGAACTCGCTAGCATGACGATGGAATTATTTTCGATGGAGTATTGGGATACATTTTATGAAAATAGCGAAGAGTTTATAAAAGCAAAATTAGATTTCTTTAAAGATATTGTTAAGTATTTACCACAAATGCTTATCGTTGATCAATTTCAACATTGGATGTATGAGAATCCTAACCATACCGCTAAAGAAAGAAATGAAAAGTATTTAGAATTACATAACACTTACCAATCAAACGTCGTAAATATTGAAGGGTATGAAAATTGGATCGCAACTGGCTGGTTACCTGTACTACACATATTCGAAATACCATTCTATTACATCGAATATGCTATCGCACAACTTGGTGCGTTACAAATGTATAAACAATATAAAGAAAATCCTAAACAATCAATAGAAAACTATAAAAAGGCTTTATCATTAGGTAGCTCTAGATCTTTAACGGAAGTATATGAAGCGGCTGGAATTCGTTTTGATTTTTCTGGAGAAACGATTAAAGAACTAATGTTATTTGTAGAGAGTGAATTAGCGTTACTTGAACAATTGTAAGAAGAAAGCTGTTCCTATATTTTAGGTTCAGCTTTCTTCTTTATATTATTTATTAGATTTATGTACTGAGTATCACCATATCCGATTGTTGGAAAAAGTTGAAACAACTTTATTAATAATTCTTGATTTGATAAACCTTGATTTTTAAAGATGAATTTCATTACGATATTATCTTCTTTTAGCATTTCTAAATATAAGTCTATAGCCTGATACATTACAGGTGGTACCTTATGAGAAGTCTTTTTATGGTTTACTAATACTTCATTGTATATAGAAGAATAATTCCCCAATTCAAGTTCAATTTGATTTACTTTAAATTCATCCTCTCTGAAACTATTTAAGTATACTTTCCCTTCATAACAAGACTGTTCAAGATATGAAAGAATAGTAAGTAGATTTATTTGGCAAAACATATCTTCACCAAACCATAAAACAATGCATTTATACTTTTTCGTAAAAAGGTTTTCTAACGGGTCTATAACCTTTTTTGTATAACTTTCTACTGAACTGTTATGTCCGTCTGCTCTTGTTTTAATAAACTCTTCATTAAAAACTTGTGTAGTAGCCTGGTTCACACACATTGCCTCATTAAATGGTGCGTATTCAGAATCACCCATTAGCTTTTCATTTTTAAAGTCTTCATACATCATTTGACCATTTAATATGTTTAGTACATCTTTATCAAACAGCTCTCTTTTCGCATTTCGTAACTGCTCAACCTCTAATTTTCTAGAAACATTCATTTTAAACTCCCCTTCTATTTTTAGTTTAATAAATGACTGAACAGGCATTTTGTTAAGTTGGAATTCTCTTGGATTCATTCCAAAAACATTCTTAAAAGCTCTACTATAAGCCTCTTGCGAAGAATAATCGTAATCCAATGCAATATGTATTATCTTTCTATTATTCGTCAAATCCTCCGTAGATAAATACAATCTTCTCAAAAGAATATAGCGTCTAATACTAATGCCTGTTACTTGGTGAAATCTAAAAGAACAGTAATACGGAGAATAACCCATATAACGAGATAATTCATTTAATGAAAATTCTTCTTTTAAATTGCTCTCAATCCAATCAATCATCTTCTGTATATGTTCATTCATTTTCTTCACTCCTTATTTATAAGTATAAAAGAGGTTCGTTTCTTTCTTTTGATATTTCTTGTGTTTTATAAAATGAGCCATTCATTACATCATGCTTCATTTTAAAGGATATCAAAAATAAAACACGAATGTTGTAAATGAAGAATCTTTTCATTCTCAAGTGAAAAATTAAAGTTTGGAAAGGACGTTACAATGAACAAGCTAGAAAAAGAACTACTCAAATTAATAAATGAACGCTATCCATTAAATTTTATTAACATTAAATCTATAACGAATGAAATGTATCAATGTCACGCACAACAAGGTACTTACTTCATTAGAATTACAAACTACAAAACATATGAAGAACAGTTAGAAGAAGTTACATATACGAACTTTTTATATGAAAATGGTTTAGCAGTTCCTCCAATAATACATTCTCTTAATGGGAATTTAATAGAAAAGTTAACATTAGACAAGGAGATTTTTGCTGTATTATATAAAGCTGCTCCAGGTATACATTTACCAAGGTGCGAATGGAATTCTAATATATTTAGAAATCTTGGTAAACAAATTGGAAAATTACATCGTATTTCTAAAAGCTTTGAAAAGACTAAACCGGTTAAACATATAAACGATTGGTATGAAAATGAAGAATATAATTTTCTTAAGTATATCCCTAAAGACGAAACTACTATAAGAGAAATTGCCTCTGACGTTTTAACTTCTATAAAGGGGTTAGAAAAATCCACTTCGAATTACGGCTTAATTCACGGTGATTTATGGTTAGAAAACATTTTAGTTGAAAACAATTCAAATATAACAATGATTGATTTTCAAGACTGTGAAAAACATTTTTACCTATTTGATTTAGCAGTTCCTATTTATAGTGCGATTGAATATTCATTTGCTGGAAATGGGAATATCGTTGACTATGAGCATTCTATTACAAAAGCACTATTTGCAGGGTATCAAGAAGAAAATGAACTACCTAAAGAGATGATAGACAAGTTGCCTATGTTTATAAAATTAAAGGAGATTTTTGAATATAGCTTAATGCATATGTATTGGGATAAAGAAGAATTAACTGAGGAACAAGTACGGATAATGAATCTTTATAGGATGAAAATCGAAAATAATCGTTCTCTCATTAATATTTAGCAGAAGTGTTGTTCAACTACATGGTAATGATAGTTGAACAACATCCTATAATTACTAGATTATTTTAAACAGTATTTTACATTTCATCTTTTATAAATTGATGTTCCTTCCCATGTTTTTTCTTAATTACAATTGCTTTATACAAAGATGCTGTACCTAATATAGCAAATAGGATGATTATAGGAATACGAACAATATGTGGAACATAGCGCGGTAGAAAGAAAAGACGAACTTTTTCATCTACACTAAATATCTCAAAAATTAACGGGACTACACTTTGATGTATCAAAAAAAAGATACCCATAAATACTAAAAGAACAACAATAGCTAGTTTTTTCTTAGGTAATTCAACCGCTTTTCCGTTATCTTTCTTTTTGTTATCCCCATGCAATATTTTCATGCCATTCTTCATTTCAAATAGCAATTCAGATCCACTTTTTTCAAGTTTTAAGTAAGCAATTCGCCCAAACCACCAAGCAAAAAACATTCCTGTACAAATGCCAGTCAATAAACCTAGCCATTGTAAGAACTGTACATGTAGTAATATCCCAAGCCATACAACTAACAAAGCGGGTATAGTTGTTGCTAGTACCATCACCATCATTAACCACGTTGTTATAAACATTTTACTCGCATTCATATCATCACCTGAGATAACACTCCCTCTCCCGCGGCGATGAGGATCAGTTATTGGTACTAAGTTACATACAGAAAATAACATAATAAGACCTGCAGCTCCACCAAGTAATGCTGGTATTACTGCAAATACCCAAGGATAAATGAAAGTAAGTCCGCTAGAGATTGTGAAAATAATTGTTGTTATAATCGCAATTGGACCAACCGCTAGCAACCATGCAAATTGACGGCCACGCACATCAATTCGTTCTGCGTCAGGTGTCATCAAAGTTAACCATAATGCACTCCCATCGAAACCATATATATTACAGGAAAACATACTTGTAAATACAATCATCATTATCCCTGCCCAAGGCATTAAGTACAATATATTAGCGCTTGTAGCTAAAATACCATAAAATACCCCTATCCAAATACCCATCCGGAGGAAACGGCCTCGTTGTGGATCTCTTCCCCAACTTTTTAATTCTTTCGTAATTGTTGCTCCTATTTTCGTGTCTGAAAAGAAACGTAAAGCTTTTCTATGTTTATTAGTATTAATCCTTCCCTCGATTTTCTTAGTTTCTGTACTTTTCATCAATAATGTAGTCCATATAAAAAAGAGAAATCCACATAATATTGTTAGAAGCATTAAAAAAACAAAAGCTAATAGCAAATTGGATTGAATCGCATACTCTACAGCGAGCATCGCCCAACTAGACGGAAACATGTAAAGTAAAGTTGAATCACTAAGTGTCATCTTATTAATAGCAGGAAGTACATACCATCCCACATTTAGAAACGCTATAATGAAACCAAAGAGCATTGCTCCCACTTCCATGCCAATCCTTGATTTCAACGTCTCACCAATAATACTAACTACTACTTTTGATAACAATACTACAAATATTAACTGTAAAATAATTGCTGGAACTGCAACTATAGTTGCAGTTAAGCTAACCCTAGCTGCGTAAATGAATAGTCCTATGAAGGCTATTAAACTAACGATTGGTCCTAATCCTATAAAAGCTACAACAAGTAACGCCCTAGCAAGTTTATAAGAAGTAAATGGAAGCAACGCGAAATATTCAGGACGTAATATTCCATCTCCCCCAGCGATAATTGGACCCAAAACCCACCCTACTGTCCACAGAGCAAATGTAATGTAAAGAATACTATGTGAAACGTTATGTTCCGTAGGATAAAAAGAAAAAAGTAGAATGGTTCCAATTGCAATCAATAAACCAACTATTCCTGTAATAATGAAAAGAACTGCTTTACCACTATTCATTGAATTTTTAAGGAAAGATAACTTCATTCGAATCAAAACACTAACCAAGACAGTTCCTCTCCTTTAACAGCAGGGATGCCTACTAACTGAACGAAAATGTCTTCGAGAGTTTCTTCACCGCAAACATCTCCCATTGTTCCTGAAGAAAGCACTCTTCCTTTTGAAATAATTGCAACGTGATCACAAAGTTGTTCAACTAACGCCATGACGTGACTTGAAAATACTACAGAACCACCCGAACTAACAAATTTCTGTAAAATCTTTTTGATAGTAGCTGCAGAAATAGGGTCAACCGCCTCAAAGGGTTCATCGAGAACGAGTAATTTCGGCGCATGAAGAAGTGCCAGTGCAAGACCGATTTTCTTACGCATACCAGTAGAGTAATTAATAACTAGAGTCCCCTCAGTATTATTCAACTCTAATATTGTAAGTAATTCTTCTGTTCGCTGAGCAACTTCCTTGGCACTCATTCCTCTTAACAATCCCATATATGTTAATAATTCACGACCAGTAAGTCTTTCCGGTAAAGCTAACCCATCTGGTAATACCCCAATTAGCGTTTTAGCTTGTTTTTGATTACTCCAAACATCAATTCCAAAAACTTTTGCGCTCCCACTATCTGGTCGTAATAAACCAACGGCCATCGATAATGATGTAGTTTTCCCTGCTCCATTAGGCCCAACAACTCCGTAAAATGATCCTCTTGGTACAATTAAATCAATATGATTAACTGCAATAAATTCTCCGAAACGCTTATGTAATTTCGAAAGTTGTAGCGCAGGAGCAACCTGCTCAAATTCAGTATGCATTGAAATTGGTTCACCAGTTTTCATAAAATGGACTCCTTCTTTACAAATGTAAAACCCGATTACAAATCTCAATAACCTTACTCATCCATTTGCATTGTTAGAACGAATTTAATAAAAAATGAATTTAGGAAGAGCTTTTCTTTAATTACAATACTGCGCTACCAAACCACTTAAATATTCAATGTTTGTAGCAGTTACATTTTCAGATATTCTAGCCGCAATAATAATAGGTGCCCATTGAAAAATCTCATCTCTCGATAATCCAGTATTTCTGCAATAAATATGTAAATACATATCAGCTAATTCTACCGAAGATTGTGAGTACAACAAGTATGTCCGAAACACATCTGCGCGAATGTCACCTGAACTAGCATCAACCCAATCTATAATATTCACACTCTTATTACTCAAAATTAGATTAAACGGATGAAAATCCCCATGACATAATCTTGGTTCAAATTTGATTGAATGTAGCTTATTCAATATATTTCCCTTTTGTTTTTCATCCAATTTATAAACAGATTTAATTTGTCGCTCTAATCTTTCTCTCATTGATTCTATTTCATCTGTGTTCATACGAATAGAATGAACCTTCTTTTGTTCATTCACACAAATATTTATGTAATGCTCTGCCTCATTTAGATTATTTAGCAGGAGATCACCAATACTATTTCCTTTTATGTATTCCATAATAATTGCCTGCCTATTTTGTATCTTTGTCACTTCAAATACGTTTGGAACTGGTAGCCCGCATGAATAAGCATATTTTTGTTTTTTTGCTTCATTTATAGACTCTGTATCTGGAAGATATTCTTTAAATAATTTTACAACCTTACTATCATAGAGATAGATTTCCGCTGTATTCCCTTTAGCTATCGGATTTCCTAAATTCAATTCATTTCTCTCCTTATTGTAAATTAAGCTAACACCTTATACTCCTTTATACATTCATTGTAATTATGCGGAAACCCTTCTCTACGAAAATATAAAAAACTTATCACTTTCTATCCTTAAATAGAAAGTGGTAAGTTTAATTTACTAGGAATATCGGAAGGAAAATGTGGTGTATGCACAATTGAAAATGCATATCCTTGCTCAATAAATGATACTTCATTATGTTTACATTGAAATGGTACACAATTTCTCTTAAAGTTAATTTGGATTTGCTGTAAAAATGCAAGATCTGGTGTTCCGAAAGAAACATGCACTTTCGGTGGTAAAGCTTTCATCGCAATCGGAATCCAAGGTCGTTGCCACCAAGTCGCAACAATATAGGCAGTGCCACCAACTACAAAGTTGAAAATATCCCCATCTTCCATCGTTTTCATATTTAAATTTGATTTCAACCATTCGCGAAATATGGGTACACTTCTAACAGGAAGACCAACTTCCCTTACGTATAAAATATTTAAAGGTGACTGCGGAACTAATACATCTTCTTTCACATACGTATGTGCGATAATCTCGAGAAGGTTTCCATCACTGTCTTTAAAGTATACATTGAATAGACCACTCTCTTCACCAATTACATTTCCATTTTGCCATTTCACAATGAGTAATCCAGAATCCTTTAACCATCTTACTGTTCCGTGGAATTTTGAATATGGAATCTCAAAAGCGAAATGTGCAGGTGCGATTGGTTCGTATACTTCTTGAAAACTAATTGTTGTATATGGTGTTACTTCAAATTGAATAAAAGATGCCGTTTCTTTTTTTATTGGAAAAGATAATATGTCCTTATATACTTGCTTTACCCCTTCTATCGAAACCGTTTGTAATTTTATATCTGATATATGTGTAATCACGTTACATTCCCCCTTGTTTCATATTATCTATTCGTATTGTATTACACTTATAAATAGATAAAATCAAACAGAAGGGTGGATTTTTTCATATAAAAGCTACAACTTTAGTATGAATATTTAAATTTATCCTGCATTGTTTCCATACAAAAAAGCTGCCTTTCCTTAAATGAAAAGCAACTTTACAATAAAACAAATCATGATTTTACAGCAGTTATCATAAATCTTTTTGAATTCGTATAAATCCCTTTTTCAGAACTATTTGCATCAATGAACTTTTGTAAAATAGTAAAATCATCTTCCTCTTCTCCAAATCTAGGAATAATAGGTGTATGTTTTAACAAGAAAATAAGATCTTCAGGCGTACTGTAATAATCAGTAACATCATATTCACGTACTTGCACGAGTTCAAATCCTGCATTTATAAGTTCACCCATATACTTTTCTTTTAAAGTTCCATCTCTTTCGCCTATGCATTGTCCTCTTCCAAATGCTTCTTTTAGGTTCAATTTATCATGTTCGCAAACTTGTTGCGTTAAAAACAAAGCGCCTTTTTTCATTACTTTTGCTAATTCGGATGCTATAAATGGTGCATGACAACTTGAAGCTATATCAAAATGTGCATGCGGAAACACTAAAGCTTCAGAATCCATTTGAAGAAACTCAACATTTTGTATGCCTGATTTTTTTAAGTTAGAATGTGCTGTAGCAATCATCCCATTAGAATTATCTATTCCAATTAACAATTTAGCCGAAGATGCTATGTTAAGTACATTTTCTCCTCCACCTGTACCAACATCTAGTAAAATATGTGATGGCTTGCATCTTTCTTTTACCTCTCTATAAAAGTCCCATGAATCTCCTACAGTTTCACATTTTATTTTACTAAAATCCCATCCATTTAATCTTCCTACTTTATCATAAAAGTTTTTGTATTCTAATTCGTTCATTTTATGTGTTCCCCTTTGTTAATACATATAATTTAAAATGAATCATCAATTATTTATTCTATATATGAAAGCCAAGCTTCATAAAATGCTTGAATAGTACGATATCTATTAATTTTTTCTTTATGTAGCGCTTTTGTACATATATTATATAATTCTTGTGTGCTCTCCCATTTTTCATAGCTTTTATCATTTTTTCCGCCAATAAAGGCAAAAGCAATTCCAGCTAATACATACACATTTGTTTCGCTTGTAATTTGTGCATGCAGTTCATATTCCTCCGGTGCTTTGAAGCGAGCTGTCCCCCAAAAATCTTTCCCAATTTCATTGAATACAGGTGTTTTTTGAAAGAAATCAATATCACAAATCGTCAATTTTGATTGCTCGAAATTATATAAAATACTGCCATCATAAAAATCAACCATGACATAGCCTAATGACTCCACATAGGCTGCAAACTCAAAAATTTGTGTCAATATGTTAAGTCTCTCCGTCACGGATAATTGTCTTAACTTAACAAAAGGCGAATTTGGTGCATGGTGCTTTTCAAACGGTGTAAAGTCCCAATGATTGTGCATGCATTCCCCATCAATCCAATGAAACCTTAAACAAAATCCATTTTTCATTTGAATCGAATTAATATATGGAACTAGTAAAGGATGTTGAATTTGTTCATACACTTCTTTTGCTTTCATTAATCGCTGGATTGCATCCTCTACATTACCTTTGTACTCTAAATTGCGTGCACCAGCATACTTCAAAAAATAGCGTTTTCCATTTTCAATAATACCAAAACTAATATTCCCTGAATCTTGCTGATCAAAAATAGTAAATACTTCTACATCCTTTAACCAATCAAAATTATGATCCTCAGCTAATGTTATTGGGTATTCATTTTTTCCAATTTTAATATTTATCATGCGCTGCTCCTAGCTTTGAGCGAACGTAGTTTATAGAGGCATGATACGCATACTCAAATTATTTTTACCTCATACTTTGTTTTCTTCTGTTTGTTCATAAAACATCACTCCTTTCAAATAAAGTCCCTTCATCCAACGACTACCAAAATATTCTTACTTTCTATTATATATTATAAAATACAAGTTATAAGGAAAATATATTCCTTGTGCATAAATAGTTTACATAATAATTTTATAGTTTATTTCTATTTATATAATCTAAATGTCTTCTTCCCCAACCACACATACTATCTAACACTGTACTTACTGTTTTTCCATGCTCAGATAAACTATATTCCACTTTAGGTGGTATTTCTTGATAAATTTCTCGTTCTATTAGTTGATCTTGCTCTAATTCACGCAATTGCTTCGCTAAAGTCCCTTGAGATATATCTGGTATTAATCGCTTTAATTCACCAAATCGTTTTGTTCCATCAGTTAATAATATAAACAAAATGAGTGGCTTCCATTTCCCTCCGATGATTTGTAATGTCGCTATTACTCCTTTTAATTTCGGTTCTTGTAAATCCATTTTTTCACCTCTCAAATCCACATGAATAGCGGTTAGTACGAAATTTGCGACTATGTACATATAAAGTGCGTACTTTTCACTCGCTATCTTTTAGCGAATAATAAAAGCATAGCAATTTTATTTTAAAGTTTTTATTAAGGGAGTGGCTAAAATATGTCTATTACTACATTAAAAGATAATCGTATCGTTATCATTGGTGGGAGCTCAGGTATCGGATTAGCAACAGCAAAACAAGCAATCGAACAAGGAGCACATGTTATTATTGCAGGGCGTTCGAAAGAAAAACTAATGATTGCTCAAGAAATAATAAGTAACAACCGTCTTCAAACTTATGTATTGGATAATCAGGATAAAAACCAACTAGAAGATTTTTTCAAAAAGCTTGGGAATTTTGATCATTTGTTCACCCCAGGAGCCTCTTATACCCTTGGACCAATTACTGCTACGGATGATATTGCTGAAAGCAGCTTTATCGGCAAGTTTTGGCCACAATATTATGCCGTAAAATATGCAATTCCTTTTCTTTCAGACTCCGGATCTATCGTATTAATGTCCGGTGCATTTAGTCAAAGACCACTTAAAGGAGCACCTGCTTATGGAGCTTGTAATGGTGCTATTGAGAGTTTAGGGAAAGCTTTAGCTGTTGAAATAGCTCCTATAAGAGTTAATGTTGTTTCCCCTGGAACGATACGGAGGGAAAATGAACAAAACGAAAATAGACTAGCTGCTTATGAAGCTTATAAATCTCTTTCTCTTCTAAAGAGGCCTGGGCATAATGATGAAATTGCACATACTGTTCTATATTTAATGCAAAATAGTTTTACTACAGGCAATGTATTGTTTCCTGATGGAGGATACACATACCATTAAATTATTTAAAACAAAAGCCCCTTATTAAGGTGGCTTTTGTTGCTAATTTAGAAACTGCTGCAGTAATACAGGATCCTCTTTTAAAATTCCTGCTAAAAACATAAGTTGCGGATAAGGTTGTAAGATTAAGTCTATATCCATTTTTTCTTTCAATATAGCTATTCCACCTTGCTTAATATAATCTTTTAGTGTTATTTCCTTACTACAAATTAGCCTAATATCACTTAAAGTAAGTAATAAAAGTCCATTCGTTTCAGAAGATGTATATGGCTTATTTTCTGAATGTGCCATATACATAATAGATAAAGTTTCATCTGGACTATCAATAATTAATATTGGATTGATCTCATTTGCTACCTTTATTTTCTTTGATTGCACATTCCAGTTCTCTTTATAATATGTACTTGGTGAACTCAAAATAGTAATATCGATAGTAGCTTCTTCTCTCACTTCTCTTTTAGCAGTTTCTACTGCTGTTTCTTCATCTTCTTTATGTCCGCCGAGCCTTACTACACCTAATGTATCTCCTTTACTCGTTGGCCCAACTTGGAAAACAAATAAGTTCTCGTATATTACATATGCACCAGATGTTCGTACATTTTTATCTATATGTATCAATATTTCCCCTCCTTAATCAACTTTCTCGCAAAATAGTTTACTATAATTTTATTATGTTTTTAAATAATCTTCAATCCAAAGCCTTCATTTTTATTCCCTCCTTAAAATTTTAAAATACATCTAAAAAGTAGGATTCACAAAAGAATCATAGAATTCTATATATAACAAATATTGAACGGATTTTTTTCAAATCCCTCTATAATAAAGGTGGTATAAATAGTGTGAAACTTAAACAAGAACAAAGATTTACCGTAAAGACAACTTTCTCTAAAGAATACAAGATTTTTATTTTTGGTTTACTCATTTCACGAATTGGGGATTCACTATATACTTTTGCATTGCCTTGGATTGCCTATCAATTAACCGGTTCAGCTGTAATTATGAGTTCTTTATTTTCTATTAATGTATTGCCAATTGTTTTATTCGGCCCTTTAGTTGGTGTAATAATTGATCGATACGATCGAAAAAAATTACTTTGGATAGCGGATATTACCAATATTATTTTAGTAAGTCTCGTACCAATTCTACACGCATTACATCTATTAGAAATCTGGCATTTATACGTAATTACTTTTATCTTAGCAGTTATGTCTATGCTTTTTGATGTAACAACTGTTACAGTCATTCCGCAAATTGCTGGAGAATCCTTAACGAAGGCCAATTCTTTCTATCAAATGGTCAATCAATTGGCTAGTTTATTTGGTCCAATGATAGCTGGGGTTTTCATTTCTTTTATTGGCGGCTTTCAGTTGCTTTGGATTAATGTTCTTTCATTTATTGCAACATTAGTTGCTGTGATGTTATTACCGTCTATGAAAAACACAAATAAAAAATGTGAAGATAAAAATACACTTCAAAATGTACTATCTGATTTGGTTAATGGATTTACATGGCTCAAAAATGACCGCTTAAATTTAGCTTTATCTTTTCAAGCTATGATAGGAAACTTTGGAGCAAGTGCGGTTTTAGGTGTATTCATGTATTATTTATTATCCACATTACAACTTACCCCAGAACAAAGTGGGGTTAATTATTCATTAATTGGAATAGGTGGTCTTTTAGGAAGCTTGATTGCAGTTCCTTTAGAAAAAAGGTTGCAGCGCGGCATACTAATTCCTTTACTCCTATTTGTTGGAGCAATTGGCTTAACTTGCGCGCTTTGGAATACATATTGGTTCGCTCCTGGAATTGCTTTCGGTGTTGCAATGACTTGCAATATTGCATGGAATACAATTGTAGCCACCGTTCGCCAGGAAACAGTTCCATCAAATATGCAAGGGAGAGTTTTAGGATTTTCACGTGTACTTACACGATTAGCTATGCCACTCGGGGCATTAGTAGGAGGCATTATTTCAGCTTATAATCCAGTGTATGTATTTGCTTTAGCTGCCTTTACGAAGTTACTTGAAGTTTTTATTGCACTATGTAGTCCGATACGAAAGCTATGATGGAAGGAAAGATAATTATGTATGATTGGTTAATTAAAATTTATGGATAAGTTTATAAAGAAAAAAGGCATATTATAATGCCTTTTTTCTTTATCATCATTTAACTGGATAACAAACTTCTGTAACCCATTTATTAGGATCCAATTCCATCGCTGGGCTCACATGATAAATATTAAACATCGGGCCTGCTAATTCGTAACCTTCTGTCTCAATCCATTTTGCGGCTGCTTCATTTACGTTTGTTATTTGTTCATAACTTCCGTTTACTGTTACAGAAGCTACTTTGATTGGCTCTTTTTTTTGAAAATAAACATCTTTTGTATTTTTATGCTTTCCTAAGATATTTAGCTGTATTTCTACATCTACATCATTTTTTTTGTATTCTTGATCATGGAAGACAGCGATACTATAACTCGGATGGGCCATACTAATATTTTTCATATGAATTTCTTGCATTAACATGGTCCATAAATCGCCTTCACAATTATATGATGGAATAACCTTTCTAACACTGGCTACATATCTTTCTGGAATTTCTTTTATTGAAACGTGGTAATTCATATCAACAACATCCTCTCTCATCGTTTTCATTGAATCTTCGAGGAGACGTAATTGTTTTTTGAGGTTAGTCATGTCTTCTTTAATTTGAGCACTACGATTTAAAAATTGCTCCTTAATACCCTCTATATTATCGCATTCTATTATTTTTTTAATGGTAGCGATATTAAATCCCATATTTTTTAACGTTTGAATTTGATTTACTTTCTTTAATTGGGCTGCTGAATAGTATCGGTATCCACTCTGCTCATCAACTTTTATTGGTTGTAATAATTCCACTTTATCGTAGTGTCTCAACATCCGAATACTAATGGAAGATAGTTTTGAAAAGTCTCCTATTTTAAACATGATTTCCTCCTATAAGTTACATCTACTTCGAAGTTCAACTTCATCTTAAACAATGACATTGTGTGAGAGTCAACTGTTTCTAACACTTAACTTATATTTCTTTCATTCTTTCCCCTTATACTTACTTCCTTCTTAAGGCTATAAGAATTGATATTAGTCCGTTCGCAGCTAATAAAGTTACAATAATACTTGTAAATACAGCTACGTCTGGCGCAAATATTTTAATCGTACGCCAAGGTGAACTTGTACTATAAGTAAGCAGTGGGATGAAAATAATGGATAATAGTAGGGATAGACTCCCTGTGAATAACCAAATTAGCTTTTTTACAGTTTTTATATATTTATACTTTTTAATTAATATAATTGATATTATGAAAAGTATAAGTGTAACTATCAACAAAATAATTTGTGTTAATGGTATGTTATTAGGGATATCAACCGGTTCTTCCTCATTCAAAATACTAATAATCCCATTTTTCAATTCCGATAGTGCTGATTCTTCTAAAACATGATTTTTATTTGTTAAAATCACACCACCCCAGCCACTTTTATTTAAAATAAATATTTCTGCACGAGCATCGGGCGTTGATCCTGAATGCCAAATCATCGTTTCACTTTCATTTATATTTGTTGTTCTTAATCCAAAACCATAACTTTTTTCTGAATTTATTTTATAAAGTGGTGAAAGGTAAAGATCCATGTTTTCTTGCTTTAAGAATTGAGCATCCTCTGACCGATTCAAAAACATAGTATACTGAATCATATCTTCTAAATTTGCAGTAATATAGCCATACGGTGCCCCGGCATTATCATAGGCGACTATACTTTTTTTCGGTATGCCAAACCAAGACTGATAACCTGTTAAATAACCTTTTTCATATGCAGTCTCTTTACTTGCTGCCGCACCATTCATATTTAATCGCTGAAAAATATGCTTTTCCATATATGATGAATATGTTTCATTTGTAACGGCCTCAATAAGCGCACCAAGTATTATATAATTCGCATTACTATATTGATATTTTTCACCTGGTGGAGCAGTTAATTTTACATTTGAAAGCGTCATTACATTTTCTTTTAATGCTGTAGAATTTTTGG
The DNA here is from genome assembly GCF_053345335.1 of Bacillus sp. M5A3_1b. Lineage (NCBI taxonomy): Bacteria > Bacillati > Bacillota > Bacilli > Caryophanales > Bacillaceae > Bacillus > Bacillus sp. M5A3_1b. The sequence continues at coordinate 347,136 of NZ_JBKEZY010000006.1, forward strand.
ATTGCTTATCTGATAATGCTAAGCCCTCATATGTGTTGATTCCGCTTGTATGAGTTAGTAGTTGTTGGATTGTTATAGTTGAGGATATTTGAGGATTTTTTAGTTTAAACCAAGGGAGATATCGTTGAACTGGGTCCTCTAATTTTATTTTTTTATCTTCTATTAATTTCACTATAGCTAAAGCTGTTAAAGATTTACTTATTGAGCCGATTGCAAATGGCGTTTTACTAGTTACCTTTTTTTCAGATTCTCCAGTAACCCCCATCGTTTTTGTGAAGAATACTTCTTTATTATGTACAATTGCAACAGCAGCTCCTGGAATATTCTGTTCCTTTATAAATTTTTCAATATACTTATCTAATGTAACTTTAACATTCTGCTGAGCGTAAACTTTTGGATGTGTGATACATAGCATAAATACATTACAAAGAATACAAATTAGAAAGACTTTATAGATCGTATTCTTCATTATACTTTAGATGCTTTCTTTTTTTATAACTTACTAAGCTAATATATACTACTACAGAGAGTGTCAAACTAGTCATTATTAATAATGCGTTCCACCATTGATTCTCTGATATGCGATATAAAAGATTATACTGAAATGCATTTTTACTATTAGTTGGATTAAATGATTCAGTTAAAAATATTGAAAATATAGTTTGTGAGCTGAGGTAAGTAATAACTGCGATGAATATGCCACGTAACATAAATGTGTTATATTTGTCCTTTTCATTTTGAAGTTGTTTCATTTTAACTTTTAAATCAATTTCATTTACTTCTAAAAAATCCTGAACAAATAATTGAGGTGTACCTAAATCATCTATACTATCTTCACCATGTTCACGACATTCTTGAATATGTTCTAATATTTGTCGCTTAATATTATGCCTTTCTTCTAAACTTATATCGTATTGCTTTAATTCCTTTAGTACGTCTGTTAAAAATTGCTTTTCTTTACCTATCAATCTATTCCTCATTTCAGAAGGTCTCCTTTCAAACCGCTTTTTAATAATGTTTGAATATCCGATTGCAATTCTAACCACTCATTAATTTTTTTCTCAAGACGTATTTTCCCGTTTTCATTAATTTCATAATAAATCCTAACTTTACCACTGTCTGTTACTACTTGATAAGTATTAACCCATTCTTGATTTTTCAACTTAGTTAAAATGGGATAAATACTTCCCACTCCTTTCAGTTTTAAATTGTTTACTTCAAGTTCTTTCATAATCTCATAACCATAACTTTTCTTTTTCGACAAAATAGATAATACACACATTTCTAAATGACCTTTAATTAAACTCGTTCTATCCATAGGATAAATTTAACAGAAATATATACTTCATTCAAGTATATATTTCTGTTAAATCCAAAAAATCAGACAACAGAACGAAGATATTATAAGCAAAAGATATTACTTGCGAACTGTTTTTACCCCTAACAATTACTTTTATAATATAATAATTACATAATATATCAACTGTTTGTCCCTTTTATTTCTCTATCTCTCCTCCATATCTTAGCTGGAAATATAGTATACGGGACATAAAAATACTAAAAAATCCAATTCCTTAATTTTCACATTAAGAAATTGGATCTTCTTTCATTACCTTGTAATACTCATACTGCGTTATTATAAACATTATAAAGAATATACGTTTTATATAAGTTATGTTAATAACACATAAGCTAATAAAACTTTACTGATTACGCTCAAGACACTCATAAATCGCCATCATATCTCGTTTATCCAATTCACGAATACGATTAAAAATTGGTATTTGCGCAACTGCCTCTGTTAATAAGTTCTCATCCACAACATCACTAACTTTTCCAGTTAACCATGTTTTTACATCCACACCCTCAACAACTTCTTTTAGACCTTCGTCATTAATACCACTTGCATTACAAGTTACACATGGAATTGTTAGTTTAAAAACACCATCATGCAAATTATCTTCAGTAATAACTTTCTTTCCTTTACAGAATGGACATGGATCACTTTTTTTAATTTTATTAATTTGGGTAACTAATTTTTTGTATCCAAACGCTTCGTATACATACGTAAGTTTTTTATATTTACCATTTGTGAAATACTGATCTATTATGTTTTCTCTCGTTTCATAAACATTAGGGAAATCACAAACAGTTACTTGATTATTAACACTAATGGATTCGATATTCCCTTTAATTTCGCCCCAGAATGGTAAGACATTTTGTAACACCATTTCATAGTTTAAAAAGCTTGCCTGTTCTAGTTCAAACATTTTTAGTGCAACTTGTGCTTTTCTTGGCAATAAAGAAACATCTTCTGTCAATCTCATATTGCCACCAACAATATATTTCAATTTATGAAGTTCAGGTAAATCACCGACTATTTTCAACACTTCATTAACTGGTTGATTGATAATTTCACGAATATCTGAGTTGCCAAATTTAAGTGGTTTATGATGGTTTAAAACCGTCCCTTCGCAAATTGGACATGTTACAATTTCTTTAGAAGCCTTAATTTCTTCTTTAACAGGTGCTTTTGAAATAACAATATATCCACCAATAATCGTATTAAATCCTACCCATGTTCTGCGCGTCTTTCCTTTTTTATCATAAAATGATTTTTCAAAATATCCATACCAAAACGTATGCTTTTCTTCTTCTGACATATCATTATAGCTCTTTGACAAATCGTGACCAAGTTCATTTTTAATTTCTTCGAATAGAAACTCTATTTTCTCATATTGATAAAATTTTAATACTTTCATGATTTCTGGATCAAATAAACCGTCCCAAAATGGAACGTTTTTATTTTGGATTGTAATATCTTTATCGAAAACTTCAATTTGAAGACGTCCAGAACAAGATGGACAATGATTGTCCTGTGAATAGAAATCAAAACTTCTCGTATCTTTATTAGTTGGATGAGCAGCTACAATATGATTAATTAATCCACCAACCTCATATAAAAAACTATATTGACTGTATAAATGTCTCTCAAGATCAATAGCAATAACCGGTGCAATTGTATTAGATTCATACTCACCATAAATTAAACGCGCCATTGATGATAAACTTTTTAAAATACCACCCTTATAAACATTTTCAGCATTTTTAAAATAGTTAATATGATTTTCTTCTAAATAGTGAACGCCTTTTTTATGCTTAAGCGCTGAAGTAATATGGATTTGCTCAACATTATTCACAGTGGTTTTCTGACGATAATAATCATCATGACTTACTACTTCAAGATGATTGATAGCCTCAAGCTGTCTTTTCCCGAAGTCTACAATATAATCAGAGCTTTCTAACATGTAACTATTATGTTCAATCATAACGATGGATACTGATTCATCTTGCAATATTCCTCTAACACTGTCTATAAATTGATTTAAAATATTTTGCGATAAACCTTTTGAAGGTTCATCAAAAATAAATAACGTATGTGGATTTCTTGTGTTTGCAAATAACTCTGAAACTAAATGAACACATTGGAACTCACCTGTTGATAATGTTTGTGTTTTTCGTTCTAACGTTAAATAACCAAGTCCTAGTTTAATTAGTAGACTCAAGCGTTTAAACGCAATATCTTCATTTGGAAGTTCATCAATAATATCTTCAATCGAACGCTCAAAAATATCATCAATTTCTTCACTATACTTTGTTAGTTTCTTTTTAATATCTAGAAAAGTTGCTACAGTTGATCGACTTGTAATGGATTGATTGCGATCTTGCCCTACCATAACTAGTTTATCTTTTGGATATCGTTTCAAGAAATCTGTAGCTAAACATTCATTGACAAGTGTAGATTTCCCGCATCCAGACTCTCCTGTAACCGTCACAAGCCTATTTTTAGGAATTTGAAATTCCGCCATTTGGATATTGCGACAATATAATTCTTGGAATGTATAATATTCTGTTGGTACTTCTTTATTTAGATCCGACAGTATTGGTTTTGGTCTTGGCGATTCTTTCACAATTTGTCCACCATATTTTCCGCTACCAGGTCCAAAGAACAATTGCTCATCTGTTGTATCCAGTACTGTATCTGAATGATCAATGAGCCAAATTTGATTTTTACACCCTAACTGCTTAATCTCTTCTAATATTTGTAATAATGTTTCATGATCAAGTCCAACTGAAATCTCATCAATAATAATTACAGTATTTTCGCTTACTGCCATAAATTCAGCCAAATATAGTCTTGTTAACTCTCCACCTGACAACGTACCCATAATTCGATTTAATGTTAAATAACCAATGTTCATATTAATTATATTTTGCAGTATATGTTGCTTTGCTTCACTAATATTTAACTCTTCCGCTAACGAAAGAATAGACTCAACACTTAAATCATTAATATTTGAAATTGTATGTGGTTTAGCAAATAAATCTATCGTATGTTGTTCGATTTCTTCGCTATAACGTTTTCCCTTACATTTTTCACACTCAATATTTTTAGTAGTACCTCGGCCTTTACAACCAATACACCAACCTAACTGATTATTAAACGAAAAAACCTCAGGTGAAAGATGAAATACATCAGCAAGTTTTTCACGTACCTCTGTGAAAACACCAGTATGTGTACCGATTGTTGAACGTGGATTGGAAGAAATCGATGATTTTCCTAGAAAAAGAACTAAAGGCATATCTTCTATCTTAATAGCACTAAAATTCGTTTCCATAATGTTAGGAAATAAATATTGATATTCAGCCTTTGGCAATAAAGAAACTAATCGTTTTTTTGATTCTTCACCAATCGTTTGACAAAAGGTTGTTTTACCTGAGCCTGATAAACCAGCGATTCCAAACGACTTATTAAATGGAATCACTGTATCTAATTTATTTATGTTATTAGCAATTAATTGATTTACTTTCATATTAACCTCTATTCTTATTTTTCTTTAAAATCATTTTTACAGTGTAATAATTACATAATGACTATAACCTTTTATACAATTATCCTCTCACTTCAAGGATCTTATCCTTATATGTTTCAAACCATTGTTGCCATTCATCTTTAGAAAATTCTTTTTCTTTTCCTTCTAGTACGGAAGAAAAAAGATCTAAGCAAATATGCCAACCAGCTATATCTTTCGGTGTATGATCTGTTAACTCATGAATGTATTCTTTAAGAAGTAAAAGAGTACCATTTTCTTCTTTATGTATTTCAAATCGGACACGATCTTTATCCCAACTAAATTCTAGTACTGTGTTTAGTTGACACTCTAAAATATCAATATTTATAAATGAACCATCCATCATGTCGAACTTTATTATTCCACCCGTTTTAAGACTTTCAATTTGTAAATTAGACATCCATTTTTTAAGCTTACTGTTTTCTGTTAAAACAGACCAAACTTCCTCTATTGTATTTGGAAATCGGCGTTCAAATTTTACAATATACCCATTAGTTAGTTTCCCAATTTCAGCTATCATATTGATTGCCCCTTTATACAGAATGTATGTTCTCACTCTATTTTACACGAATATAAATATAAAATAAATCTTTATGTCAACGAAGTATTAATTTAAAGTTAATGGTAATGAGAAAAACTTAAATATTTTCCAAGTCGAGTTATATAATGTTGAAAAATAATTATCATGTATATCCGTTTCCTTATTAAATATAGACTTACGCACCAATAAAAAAAGCCGCATTTGCGACTCATGAAATTATAGTATTAATCCCTGCTTTTATTGAATGACTTACCGCTTAATCGCATCCACAATTAGCGATGGAAAGCCAAGCTTATCACCTTTATTTCTAGAATCATACCTTTTCGAACGGAAAATAACACCGTCGTTTGCATCCCATTCGTTGTAATAAAACTGACCATTTTCATCACAATATTCAAGTAAAACTACCTCAAATCCAGCAAATTTAAACATTTCCGTTAATGTTTTATAATTATGAACAATTTTATGACTTGCTGCTGGATGATCTTTCGGGCCAGGTCCGCCTATTTGAACTATGTTTTGGTATGCTTCATCTCGGAAAAATGCATCAGGAACACCACAACGAATATGCCCTCCTGGCTTTAAAAATTCATAACAAATTTCAGCTGCTCTTATACCTTCTTCAAAAGAAAGGTGTTCCCATACATGCTCAGCTAAAATAGCTGAAATAGAGTTGTATTCAAATCTTTCTTCCCACGTAGCTTTGTCTAATAAGTTAAGTTCATCTTCTTGTGTTTGAATCCAACCTGGATTATTATTAAACACGCCAGCGCCGACTACTACTTTAATTTCATCTTGTTTTGTTGCCATCACTTTCACCTCATAAACATTTTGATTTATTAATATATTCTATGTTTACTATTATCCTTCCTTCTTCAACAAATTTAATAGCATGAATCCAGTACAATACCGAACTCATGCTGGAAATTTTTCTAACCAAACGATTTTCTAACTTTATGGAATCAGTTCATAATACACAACTGTTTTTATACTATTTATATACGATTTTTCTTATATAAACATAACACACCAAACATTAGCACAAAACCAATCACATAAAAACTTGTTGTTCCGCTGCCACCAGTATTAGGAATTACCCAATTATTTTTCACATTTTTCACTGTTAGTTTTTGTGTCCTTACCGCTTCTGTAATTTCTATTTCTATTGGATCTCTAAGTAACATATATCCGTTTGGCGCTTTTATTTCTTTAATCGTATACTTTCCAAGTACTAACTGGTTGGAAATCACCTTTCCTTTTTCATCCGTTGTTAATCTAGTAACTTCTTTACCTTCTTTATCTAATACTTGAAATACAGCACCTTTTAGTTTTAAATTAATATCCTTATCATCAACTTTCTCAATTTCAAATTGCCCAGTCGGGTCTGGTAATTTCTTATTCCCTATTTTAATTTCTACTACTTTATCTTTTTCTATTTTTACAGCTATTTTATCTTTTAATAATTCATAACCTTTAGGTGCTTCTACTTCCACTAGGGTATAGTTACCTATTGGCAATTCTTTTGATATCGCTTCTCCTTGTCCATCTGTTACTAACTCACCAACTACTTCTTTATTTGAATCTTCAATATGAAACTTTGCTCCTGCTAGCTTTTTATTTTTATCTCCCGTATCTACTTTCACTAGCTTCATTTTCCCCATCGGATCTGGTAATTTCTTATTTTCTATTTTAATTTCTACTACTGCATCTTTTTCTATTTTTACAGCTATTTTATCTTTTAATAATTCGTAACCTTTAGGCGCTTCTGTTTCCACAAGAGTATAGTTACCTATTGGTAATTCTTTTGATATCGCTTCTCCTTTTTCATCTGTTACTAACTCACCAACTACTTTTTTATTTGAATCTTCAATATGAAACTTTGCCCCCATCAATTCTTTATTATCATTATTACTATCTACTTTTTTTATCTTTACTTTTCCTGTACTAGGCTTGTTCCAATGTTGCCAATTAAATTTGAAATTGTGAAATTCAAATCCACCAGTTTGTTGTACAGCACCGACAAATGCTTGTCCATTAATCGAACCGCCTTTTGTTTCTAATACAGCATTTGGAGCAAACACACTCCCAACGACACCATATCCCTCTGTTGTGATTTTTTTTGCATTAGGAAAAACCCAAATCACCTTCCCGTATAACTCAGTGAACGGTGAATTAGGAGAATAGGGTTGTGATGTAGGAATTATATCTGTAGCCCTACCAATATTGTTCGTGTCATATAAGATAGCACCATTTTTAAATGTAACCTCTATTGCATCTGAATACATAACGATAAAATCTTTTCCTTTAGCATTAGGTAAAAAGACATCTCTTATATCTAAATTGATTTTCCCTACCAATTCTGATGAAACATAAATATTAGGATTGTTTATATCTTTTCCGATTCCATAACTCATATTTGGAATTGGGGTATTCGTTTTATATTGACCTGCATTTTTACTAACTTGGTTCACTATGTTGTGAAATTCATTAAATTTCGCGTTAATTTCTAGTTTTTCTTTATAAACGATACGATCATAAGAAGATTGTATGATACGATCTGGATCACTCTCTTTTGTCATTACGACTATTCCGTTTTGAATGATAAAAGATTCCTTTCTTGACTTTTTAAATTTTCCAGACAATAACAAGGATGGATATCCCTCGTCATCCCATTTTCCCCCAACTATATTAGATGTTCCCGCTGCTGCACCTACAATTGTATAACCAGATGCATCCATATCACCTTGAACTGCAATTGCTCCTTCAATGTCGCCACCTACTGCTATATGGTTACCAAAGACAACAGCATTATAACGCGATATATCCCCTAGACCTTCTAAGTTAGTCGTGGATCCATATGCTTCTTTTGGTGCATATACGACAAAACTTACACATAACATTAACAAAACCATAAAATGAATACTTACCAACTTTAATTGTAACCTCAATTCCTTTGTTCCCACCTTTACCGTATTTTTTCTACAGTCGAATAAAGTGAAACTTTTTTCAGTGAGGATTTACTTCATCCCCTATATACCTTCTTTACTTATCTCTGGATTTTCGGTCCCACTGCCCATTAATACAGGATAAATAAATTCATTCTATCGAGTTAATTTTTTCTTATAAATTGCGACTAGTAACACACATAATAATAGGATTAAGACTACTACGGTCCACTTATTAAACATAAATATCTCTTTACGCATTTTTTGTTTTTCTTTCTCGTTAAACTCCACACGCTCACCTCGAACCAGTAATCTATTTGTGTTTACTCCATAAGGCGTACATGTAATTAATGTTATATAATCTTTCTTTTCCACAATTTTTAAATCGTCCGTTTCGTGTGGTAACACTACTTTAATTTGATCTACTTTATAAGCAAGAATTTTGTCTAAAGAATGAATATAAAAAAGATCTCCTTCACTCAACTTATCTAAATCTGTAAATAATTTTGCTGATGGTAAACCACGATGCCCTGTTAAAATAGTATGCGTATTTTCTCCACCTACCGGAAGTGAAGAATATTCTAAATGACCTACCCCCCGACTCAATACTTTCTCAGAGGTCCCTTGATAGATTGGCAGTTTTATATTAATTTTCGATATTTCAATATACCCCATTACATCACCTAAATTTAACGCATCAGCATATGCTTGATGATTATTTTTTTCTTCAGAAAATGGATCTGCAAATGTTTTCATGGAAGTTTGAACTTGTTTATTATATTCGGTTGCTTCTTTTTCCCTACGTTCAACTTCTTTCTTTTGTAGTGCTTTGATCTTCTTATCGTAGGAGCTAATCTCAGAATAATGTGCACGAGTCGCCAACCAATTACTAATAGTAGGATATAAAAAAATAGCTAATCCAAATAAAAAAATACCTCCTAAAACAAGATTTCGTTTCATATTTCCACCTCTACATATACTAAAATATTGAAAAGAGGGAAGCATTTTGCTTCTCCCCTTTTCACATCACTTGGTTACATGTTCCTAAAACCTTAATTATTAGCAACCTTTTTTCTAAAGAAAACAAATGCCGCTGTAGCCATTAACGCAAGACCTAGTACAGTAAATAGAGTCGTTCCGATACCACCCGTTACAGGAAGAATCCATCCACTTTTATTATTTTCAATCGATAATTTAACCGTTTGATTATTTTCGCTAATCTTTACATCAATAGGGTCCTTTAATAATTGATATGAAGCTGTTATACCATCTTCTTTTGTATAAATTGGTGCTTTCGTTTCAAAAATTTGATAGTCTCCATACGGAATGTTAGTCCATTTAATAACACCATTTTCATCTGATACACCTGTGACTTCTTTACCAGCCACAACAACTATTTTTCCATTTTTATCTTTAAGTACAAACTCCGCACCTTTTAATTTCTTCTTATCAGCACCATCAACTTTTGTTAACTCGATAATTCCAGTTGTCGGAACAACAACTACAGGTTTAGATTCCTTTTCTCCAATTACATCATTTTTATTTATAAAATCAATTTTTGCTGTATTTAAAATTTCCGAACCAGATAGTACTCCTTCTTTTACTTGTGATTTAATTTGTAAATGAAATTCTTTTTTACCATCTAACTTTGTGAAATCTTTTACTGTGGCTGTTACTTTTTGGCCTTCTACAGCTACCTCTACAATGCTTGCATTTACTTCCGCTCCATCAATTTTTACGACTGGTTTTCCTTGAATCATTAAACGATCGTCTAAAGTATCTGTTACTACATATTTTTTGTATTCTTTAATGTCTTCTGGAATTAATGTTTTGATATCATAATTGTAATTAGTTAACGGATTAATTGGTAACGCTTCCAAATTCCCGTTAATCTTTTTATCAATATTTGGTTCTTCATAGTTTTGCACTTCTACTTTAACTACTGTACCAGAAGTAATTGTTCCATCTTCGTTAATAGTTCCGGAGGTCTTTATAAAAAACTCGTGTTTAGTCGGATCTAGTACATACCCTTTCGGCGCTTTTGTCTCTTGGAAATAGTATTCCCCATACTCTAATCCTTGCACGCGAATATGCCCATTACCATCTGTTGCTAACTCTTTTTTCACTTCTGTACCATCTTTTTTTAATAAAGAGAATACTGCACCTGCCAATGCTTTTTCATTTGCACCAGTTTTTACCAAATCAACTGCACCACGTTTAATCTCATTTTTCGGATACATATGAACATCATAGTTTAGTACCTTACCCTCTTTATTCGTTAATGGAATATCCACTGTATACGTATTTGGATTTAGGTTAACATGCGGAGGTCCTGCCACTTCTTTCACTTCATAACGTCCTAGCGGAAGATCTTTTAATACAGCTTGTCCGTTATCATCTGTTACTACTTGAGTTGGAGTTGCTCCCATTACAGGCTTCACATCTTCTTTCACGATTTTCCCATCGTTTGAAATTTTTTCAAACGACGCAACCCTTTTCACTTCAAACGTTACACCTTTTAACGGTTTCGCATTTGTTGGTACCTCTTGATTTGCAGAGCCATCACCTTCTAGCCCCGGTGCGCCATCTTTTTCTTGTTCATATTTATGAATCGTTAAAGTACCTTTGGATGGTGAAGCTGCCTTTACTAATACACTAGACCATGTAGAAAATGTTAAGAAAAATACTAAAAGCACACTAAATATTTTTTTCATTTCTCTTATCCCCTTTACTACTTCTATCATTTTAAAAATCTCTTTATTACTATTACCCTCTTAAAAGTAATAGTGTGCCAAGTACCAAATTTAAACGAGTAACCTAAAACATAGTCGTCCAACAATCCATTGTTTACAATCACTTATTCACTCTTCTTATTTTCTATTATTACGTTGTCTCTCCGTATGATATATGTAGTTTTCCCCCTGAATTGCACTTATATCTCTACTTCAAAAATCGTTACATATTAACTTCTATCGCAAATTTTCATTAATTACTTAACTTCAATTCATTAATCTCTCCCTTCCTATCCCTATTTAAAATCCAATCTTAATCATTTTTGATACATATAAACAATGATCAACGAATAAGTGTGACAATTCATATTTTACGTTACTCCCTAAAACTATTACCTGTATATTCAAATAATATGTGCTAATCATGTTAAATTATGGTATTATTCTTAGAAGTTTATAATTTTTATAGATAAAGTTTTTCCGTTTCTACTTATGAAAAAAAGGAATATATAAACATTCAACTATTACACACAACTGTAAGGAGGAATAATATGAATAAAAAGCTCAGTCTAGTTGAGATAGAGTACATTTGTAATATCTTTTTCCAATCTTTTGAAATTCCAGTTTGTTTTTTAGATTGTAATAAAAATATTCTTTTAGAATTTACATCAAAAGATGAATCACATTCGTTCTATAAATCAAAAATAGAACAGTTACATGTGCTTTTTCAAAAAAATGATTCAAATAATTCGCCCATCTTCAGATCTCACCAATATTTAGGGCACTTCATTTTAATTCACATAAAGAGTCATTATATGGTGAACGGTACTGTTATTATTGGGCCCTTGACACATGTAAATTTTTCTACAAGTAAAACGGATAGTAACCTTAATTTTATTTCGAATTATAAACGAACAAGAGATTATTATTTTTCATTGTCAGTCAAAGATCAAAATTTCTTTGTAAATATAGCAATATTGTTCTATAACATTCTCTACAAAAAAAAATCAGATGTACATACCTTTTCAAATAACAGTGACTCATTTCATGTAAATCATAGCAATAACTTAAACGAGGATGTATATATTTCAATGCAAAAAAACGAATCTATCTGTCATAATTTGTATATAGAGAACCAACTACTTGGAGCTATAGAAAACGGGGATAAAGAAAGCGTACTCAAATATTATTACGAATTCCAACAAGAGACTCTTTCATCCTTATCTTCATTCCATCAATTAAGACGTCATAAAAACATTTGTATTTCATCCATCACACTTGCTACTAGATATGCTATAAAAGGAGGACTTCCTTCCGGGATTGCTTACAAGATTTACGATCTACACATCCAAAAGACAGAGGATTTAAAAGACACAGAATCTGTTTGGGATTTATTAAGAAATGTTTTCTGTACTTTTGCAGACCGTGTAAAAGCACAAAAAGTAAAGAAATACTCAAAGACTATCGCTATTTGCAAAAACTATATTTTTAAAAATATTTACAATCAAATATCAGTTAAACAACTTGCTAAATTTGCAAACGTAAATTCAGATTATTTATCTATATTATTCAAAAAAGAAGTCGGTATTTCATTAATTGAGTACATTCAACGTGAACGAATTGAAGAAGCAAAAAAATTATTAACTTTCACAACCTATCCCTTATCAGACATATGTGCTTCGCTCAACTTTAGTGATCAAAGCTATTTTACTAAAATTTTTAAAAAATTCACTAACGAAACACCTGGTAAATACCGAAAATCTCATGTTGTCATATAGAGTTAAACTTTCATTAAAACAAAGTGTTTTTAGTAACTTATCAATGGCAGATTAGAATTACTTCCACATCCATGACCTTTTAAATCTAGGCTATTTTTAAATCAAAAAAACACGTTACTATTCTTTTATTTGAATGAGAATAGTAACGTGCTTTATATGTAATGTAGGTCTGTAGGCAAAATAGCGCCCAAGCACAAATTTTTATAGATGCAAAATACACTACTTAAATACTAAAATCTTATTAAGTAAAAAATTCATCTAATAATTATTGTGTGAGAAATAATTATTAGATGAATTTTTATATCTGTCTAAATTTGCGAACCAAAGTGAGTACTGTACCGACAACAATCATCCATATGCCCATTGTTGCACTGTTAGTTGTACTTGCACCCGTGTTGGGAAGCTCTTTATATGTAGATTCTTTTTTATCGGTATTACTGTTGTTCGGGATATTACTGTTATTAGCAACGCCTTTAGCTTTTCTAGTATCTTTATCCTTCACTAATACTTTTTGTATTGCATGTACCTTATTACCTACAGAATCTGTGACACTATATATTATTTCAAAAGTACCAGCTTTAGTGATATCTCCATTACCTTCATATGCTACTTTAGAAGTAAGATCACCGTCTTCTTTATCAGTAGCTGATACTTTTTCCATTGGATCGAATGAATCTCCTACATGAATTGTCGCTGCAGTAGGCACTGTTAATGTAGGGTTTAAATCTAATACTTCTCCATTTCCCTTTACAATTACAGTCTGTGTAGCCGTTGCATTCCCCCCTTGAGAGTCAACGACCGAGTAGTTCACAATGTATGTACCTAGTTTAGAAGTATCTACATCGCCTTTATGTTTTACTTTATTTGTTAAATCACCCTCTTCTTTATCAACGGCTTTTACATTACTCATCGGGTCAAACGTATCACCAACACGCAGTGTAATTGTAAGCGGTACAGTTAATTCAGGGACTTAGTTTTCTGCAGTTTTTTCGTTTTCTTTCACTGTTCCTTTAATTTTTGCTGCATCAAAAGCTTTTTGGACCGCTTCAACCTCAATTGAGTTCGCTCCATATTTGTTTGTTGCAACTTTAAGACACGCTAATCTTAATTCAGAGAAATTAGAAGTCATGTTCAATTCATCAGTATTTGCATAATAGAAAATATCAAACATTTTATCTTCACCAATACCATTTACAGTTACACCGTTATGAGTGCCACCTTGTGCAATTAAATAAGCGACTTTATTAATAATACTTGAGTTGAAATGGACGCCCTCATTATCTTCTCCGTTTAAATCACTGTATTTGCTATAATCATCTGGATACGGTACTCCATCAAAAAAATTGATTGAAGATGGATTCTTCATATTACGTAGAACTGATCCGCTTTGTTCTCCTATTGTCCAATTAAATTCTCCATTATTTATATATTTCTCAATAGCCGTTCGCATAATATCAGATAACGCCTCGTTAATTGCTCCAGATTCTCCGAAAAATTCAAGATTAGATTCGCTAGATGTAACCGCATGCGTAAATTCATGGCCCGCTATGTCAAACGCTCTAACCATTGAATCACCATATATAAGCATACTAACATTGTTAACATTAGCACTAAATGCATTACTCCAATTTTTAGGATCATCTGTTTCTCCAGAATCCCATGCATGTACAACTGATACTACTTTGTTCCCCTTATTATCAAAACTATTACGCTTATATTTATCTTTATAAAAATCATATACCTTTGTTGCTAAAAAATGAGCACTTACCGCCTTTGGATCATTAAATGTTGTTGAAGTGCTAGTTGCTAATATACCAGGATAATATTTTTCTTCAAAACTAATATCTCTATAATTCACATCATATGTCTCAATTCCTTGCCCTTTTGTGTAATCTCCAAGCGCATATTTCCCATTACTTTGTTCAGAAATACCAAATGTGCGAGTTATCCCTAAATCATCTTTACCAGTTCCGGTTAATGATATGGAATTGCTTTTTTTAGTTTCCTTTAAAGATTCCACTTGCTCTTCACTTACTTTTAAGCTTGACTCTTGCACCATATTTTTCAACATATCACCATTATGAGCATTCACTAAATAAGTTCCAGATACATAGTTTGGTGTTGCAGCGGCAAATGTAACTTGATATGCATTGCTAGCCTGTCCATTATTTTCATTTACAAAAATAACTTCCTTGACTTCTGGCTCAGAAATAAATTTAATATTGTTTCCGTACTTCGTATAAATAAATTGTTTTGCTTCTTCTTTTGATAAATTACTAGTATTCTTTAAATCTTCTTGTGTTAAATTTTGTGCACTTTCTCTTGAAATACTTTTAATAATACCCTTTTTATCTACATGAGCAGTCAATTGGTGTCCATATACTTCTTTACCTTCATATATTTGTTGCATACGCACAAGTGTAGTCCCATCATAAGAACTACGTTTTTGAAAAACTTTGTAATCTCCCCCTTTGTCTCCACTCACTTGTTTTGGAGACAAAGCATGCTCCGTCTTTTCCTTAAGTGCATCTTTCACTATATTCTCTGGCGTCTTTTGTGATGGTTGTGTAAGTTCACCTGTACGGAACGAACCCTCTTATATCAATTTGCATTTGACCCGTTTCTTCTGCATAAACTACTCCGTATGGTGCTACACTTGTTAAAACTAATCCTGTTGTTAATGCAACTATAGCTATTTCTTTTTTATTCTTCATTTTATTTTCCTCGTATAATTTCCTAAAATATGAAACTGCTTAAATGTATTCCTATCAAAAATAAAAAGTACATCACATTTCGCAAAACTGTATTATAAAAAGATGACTTCTGTCATCAACAAAAGTCACCTCTTCAATATGTCATATCCCTAATATGTTTTTAATGCATACTTTCTATATGAAAAAGAAAAAGTATTCTTTAACGAGCGTTTTGCAATACTTTTATTAAGTCATTTATATTTTCAACTTTTTGCTGAAACTGATCAAATCTGCTATGTAGCAATGAAGGATTCCTATCTTCAGTTGAAATAACTTTTTTTAATTCTTGTTCTAATTTATCATATGTATGAAAGAAATTATCAAATTCTACACTTATAAGTTCTTCATTTTCACGATAAAATCTTTTTGCTTCTATATAAGTCATAAATGATTTATTTAAAAATCCTAATGAAATTAAATATTTAGAAGTGTTTTCTTGATAAATAGCAATATCACATGCTATTTTAATATCAGAATAAGTCTTTTGAACGAAACAATGCAATTCAAAAATCTTAAACTTTAATCCATTATTCATTTCATCCCCTCCCATCCTATCTATTCTACATAAAAAAAGAATATTATACAAAGTAAAATATCAATATAGCACAAAAATAAAAAGCGAAAGAATGACTCCTTTCGCTTTTTATAATAATACATACATTTCATATTGTGCTAATGAATTCTTTTCAAATCCAGTTTTCTTTAAAAACCCTTCCAGTAAATTGTTGTTTGGAAACCCAATTGATAAACTTGATACATTTAAGTTTTCTGTTGCTACTTGTAATAATTTTGATCCAATACTACGATTTCTATAGTCTTTGTCTACGAAAAGAAAACTAATTTTACCTTGTTCATTCATACATATAGAACCTTTTAAATCATTATCGACATATGCACCATAAAATGTATTGTTTGTTTTTCCGATATAATCCATATCATTTTGCCAATTTATATGGAAGTGTAACCATTTCTGAATTTCAACTTTAAAAGCTGGAAATTCTAATTGTTTTACTTCAATTCCCTTACAATCTTTATTTATTATTTTAGTCATATCTTTTAAATTATAATAAGATAGATCGTACACTTTTTCATAGCCTAATTTCGTATAAAAATGAATCGCTCGGTCATTGCCTACAATGACTTCAAGAAAAAGTTGCTTACACTCATTTTGAAGCGCCTCTTCTTTATGCAGTTCAAATAATTTTTGACTCACACCAATACCTCGGTAATTAGGATGAACCGCTAATGTTCCACAACGCATTGTTTTTATGTTTTCATAATCCTTTATCCCGCCAAGTATTACACCAACAGATTTGTTACCGTCTAAAGCAAGAAAGGAATGTTTTAGTGAATTCCCTTCTGGTCCCAAAAACCTTTTTATAAAATCTTCATTTGAAACTTCCATTTTAATAATGTAATCTGAAAATCCATCTTTAAAAGCTTCATACACTAAATCTATACTTACTTCACTGCATCTTTTGTATTGAATCATATAAAATTCTCCCCCACTTACTCGTGTTAAACTTAGCATTCAAATACGTAAAATGTACTAGTGCCAATCTACCCATCATTCTTTAACTTTTAATTAAACCATTTAATTTGAAATAAACGGGCACTTCCCTACATATCTCTCACTGTTAATTTGTTTTATAACAAATGGTGCAATATCACTATTTTGAATTTTGATTCCTGGCATATCTACTAAACTCTCTTTTATATTTCCAATGCTCTTCCCTTCCATAACAAATGGTAATCTAACAATTGTCCAATCTACATCACTACCTTGAATAGCTTGCAATTCTTTATATTTATCTTGCATCATCTTTGATAAAAATACTTTAAACAAGGTAGCTCCTATTTTATTTACAATTCCCTTTTGATCTCCTGTAACATCTAAAGAACCTCCAGAAATTAGTATATATCTTTTTATTTCAAATTCTTTCATTGCTTCTAAAATATGCTTCGTTACTGTGCTAAAAATATAAGATTCATTTTTGGGTTGACCTACCGCATTAATTATAGCTCGACACCCTTTAAGTAATTTGCGTATTGAAACAAAATCACGTGCATCTCCATTAATAATCTCTAAATTTTCATTTGTTATTTTGATATTATTAGAATTTCTTGTTAATATTTTTACTTGATATCCCTTTTCTAACGCTTCGTTTACAAGGAATTTCCCTGCGTTTCCGTTTGCACCCAGAATAGCTATTTTATTTGTACTTTCCAATATTAACCCCTCTTACTATCTATTATTTACTACATTAATCTCATGTACACGTAAAAAAGCAATTAAATGCTCGCACGCTCGTTCACACGCTAACATTTTAAAGATTTTTTGTTCCTCTTTCGTTTTATCATTTGCTTGATCTGATGCAGCTTTTAAACTAAGAAAAGGTTTATTATTGATTTGACACACATAAGCAAAAGCTGCCACTTCTTGATCAACCGCTAATGCTCCATATACAGTATGGAGTAAATATCTCATTTCTGAACTACGGATACGTTGATCTCCAGATAAAAATGTACCATAATGAATCGGTTCATAAGATCGTATCTTTTTTATTCTTCTTACAAGTGACTTTGTTGTTTCAATAGGTGCTGTCCTACCATTATATAAATTAAAAATATCTTCCCCTGAACCAGCAGCAGTAACGTCGTGTTGTATTGCATTAAGGGCTACTACAATATGTCCATTTTTCACCTTATTTGATAGACTTCCGCATATTCCTGTCATAAACAACTCATCTGGCTGAAACTCACTAATTAATAATTGCACACAACTAGCACAACTTACTTTCCCAACTCCAGTTATTACGGAGATAACTTCCATATTATTAATATAATGAAAATGAAATTCCCAAGCTGCTCGTTTTTCAATACGTTCACTTGGATAATATTGATGCAAATACGTAAGTTCTGGTTCCCATGCGGATACGATTGCAATACGTTTCATTACATGCTTCACTTCCCCTATTGTTATCATGTAAATACTTTATCTATACTTTCTCGTTCATAATCTGGAATCCACTCTTTATATTTCTCATATAAATTTCGTATTGTTTCTTTATTCTTCGAAATTACTTCACATCCTCTATCATCGTATATAAACATGATAATATCTTTCGTTACATTTATAAGAAATACATCTGGATAAGAAATTTCTTTTTTGCGTCCAAAACGAGGATAAAGACCCGGAAAATCTTCATGATTCGCAGCTTGAATAAGCGGTATATACTTTATATCGCAAGCAAAACATTTTAGTGAAAATTGATATGTACAATATAAATCAGCTTCTTCATCTTCAAATAGAAAAGGTACTGTTTTTTGTTTTATTTGGAACTTTAAATCCCTCTTTTTAATAAATTTATTATATACATTTATTTTCTGCGAATTTTTCACATTTTCCTTTTTAAATCGATAAACATTTGTTACTAAAAAGACTGCATCTTCTTTTGAAAATATATCTTCAAATAAGTATTTATTATATGTATAAAGCTGAGTGAAGTATTCCCTATTTACATCGTCGTTTCTTTCTACAAATAGGTCTTTCCCTTTCCCAAAATGAAAATGCAAATGATTTTCCCATTGAAAGTATATATGTGGTACTAATGTAACTCCAGGGAATGTTTCATTCATATATTCTTTTAATTGCATTCTTAATTCCTTTCTACTCTACAATTTCTTTTAACTGCCAATATGTATCTTCTAGCCATGGATGTATAACTTTCAACGTGTCTTTTCTATCCCACAAATATGAAATATATGCAAAAGCAGCATGTTCTAAAGATTTTTCTAATTCTTTTTTTACTTCTACTAAATATGGTGGTGCTCCATTTTGATCCCATTCTATTTTATCAGCAACAAATAACACTAAATCCATTTTCGTTGCATGTTTACGTAGTGTAGTATGACAACAAATTGCATTTAAAATCTCTTCATCTTCCACTTTAAATATCTCTTTTGCAATTACTTTCGATAACTTTTGATGAATAATCATTGGGAATTTTCGTTCTTCTTGTAATATCTCTATTCCAAATTGCTCAGCAACTACAATCCGATCTTTATTCGGAAAGATTGCACTAATATCATGTAAATATCCTGCAATTGCTGCCTTTTCTTCATTTACATTATAAGTAACCGAAATTTTACGAGACTCATTTGCCACCCGGATTGAATGTTTATATGTAACTTCTTTGCTGTATTTTAATAGAAAAGCTTTTATATCATTTTCAATTTTTCCAGTTGGAGTAAATGAATAGATATCTTTATTTAACATTGCAAATCCCCCTTATTCCTCACTTTCAGTATAATGCATTATTAAAATATCCTTCTTCTTTGTATTCGTTATGAATGTTTTAATCCCCTTTTTATACGTTACATGAAATTTTATGGCGATTCATTGCTACAAAATACATAAATTTTTGATATTATAGTAATGTTAATGATTTGTTAGGAAAGGAACTACATAATGAATAAAAACATATTAATTATTGATGATGATAAAGAAATTGTTGAGTTACTTGCTGTTTATTTGCGAAATGAAGGCTATAACATTTATAAAGCATACGATGGTGATGAAGCATTGCAAATGATTTCTACATATGAAGTTGACCTTATGATTTTGGATATTATGATGCCAAAACGAAACGGATTAGAAGTTTGCCAAGAGGTTCGTGAGAATAATACTGTACCTATTCTTATGTTGAGTGCAAAGGCAGAAGATATGGATAAAATATTAGGTCTTATGACAGGTGCAGATGATTATATGATTAAGCCCTTCAATCCATTAGAATTAGTAGCTAGAGTGAAAGCTTTGTTACGAAGATCATCTTTCCAAAATGCCACTTCCTCCAAAAATGAAGATGGTATTATTCGTATTCGTTCTGCTGAAATACACAAACATAATCATACTGTTAAAGTAAATGGAGAATATATTAAACTTACATCTATTGAATTTGATATTTTATATTTACTTGCGAGTAATACCGGAAGAGTATTTAGTTCCGAAGAAATTTTTGAACGCGTATGGAACGAAGATGGTTATGGTTCAAATAAAACTGTAATGGTTCACATTAGTAATTTACGAGATAAACTTGAAACAGGAATGAATGGAGAGAAGTTTATTCATACTGTTTGGGGAGTAGGCTATAAAATTGAGAAATGAAGCATTTGATATATTAAAAGATATCCCAAAATGGAAGTTAATTTTTTGGTTCATGTTAGCTATCACACTTACCCCTATTACTGAATTAATTATATATCGTCTCGTTACAAGTGTAATTGAAAGTTCACTTACGTTAAGCGAGCTCGGAAAAGAATTCATTAGAATTTTTGGATATGAAAAATATAAAGGAATAAAGGAATCTCTATGGATGATGATTGTATCTTATTTGTTTTTATTTTCTATTTTCTCATCTTACCTATACATTTTTTATCGTCATGAAAAAAAGATTTATTATGAAACTTGTATTAAAAAAATGATAGAAGAGATTCGTTATATTGCAAATGGAAACTTCAATCATAAAGTTTCTATCGTAAATCATAATTATCTGGAAGAGTTAGCAAGCGGGGTTAATCACATTGTTGAACAGTTGAAAGTCTCAATAGATGAAGAGAGACAGGCAGAACAAGCAAAAAGTGAACTTATTACAAATGTATCGCATGATTTACGTACTCCTCTTACCTCTATAGTTGGATACGTAAATTTAATCCACCATGATAATTATAGAGATGAAGTCGAATTACGCCATTATATACAAGTCATTTACGATAAAGTAACCCGTCTTAACGCATTAATGAATGATTTGTTTGAATATACACGTGTTCAAAATAAAGAGTTAAGTTTATATTCTGTTCCCATTGATATTGTAGAGCTACTTGGGCAATTAACTGTTCAATTCCGCATACAAGTTCAAGAAGCTAATATAGAATGTCGACCTTCTTTCCCATCTCAAAAACTCATGGTATTAGCTGATGGAGACAAATTAGTACGAGTGTTTGAAAATCTTATTATAAATGCTATCGCTTATGGAAACGACGGTGGATATATCGACCTTGCTGCCTATGAAAGCAATAATATGATTACTATAGATATAACAAATTACGGCCAACCTATTCCTAGTACGGATTTACCTCATATTTTTGAACGTTTTTATCGCGTTGAAAAATCTCGCTCTACGAACACTGGTGGATCTGGACTCGGATTGGCAATTGCAAAAAGTATTGTGGAATTGCATAAAGGAACAATTGAAGTATATAGTGATGATAAAAAAACAACTTTCACTGTAAAACTACAACCATATAAATGTTAATACAACTTAATTTTAGGTCCAATTTCTTACCATATAAGAAATTGGACCTTTTATTTTCCATTAAAATCCAAAATTTAATAATCCTTTATAATTCTTTAGAAATTCTTTACCTTTTCTTTCTTCCTAATTAAGCATTCCTTTTTACAATAGTATTATTGATGTCATAGTAGGAGGATCGCTTATGCAATTCTTGAAAAAGTTCACAATTTTATTCTTATCTTTTGTTATTACAGCACTTATCGTTTTATATTTTTATCTTTATGTAAATGGTCCAATTATTCAAGCTAAATCAGCTATTTTAATAGATGCTAATTCAGGTGAAGTTGTTTATAAAAAAAATGAAGAAATTCCTATACAGTCTGCTACTTTATCTAAATTAATGACAGAGTATATCGTAATGGAACAACTGAATGAAGGAAACATACAGTTAGATGAATTAGTAAAAATAAGTAACGAAGTCTTCAGAGCAGAAACGAGTCCTATACAAGTAACTTCGAAAGATAAAACGACAGTTCGTGATTTACTTCATGCATTGTTTTTGACAGGGAATAATCGTTCCGCACTTGCCCTTGCAGAACACATTGCTGGAAACGAAGATAACTTTACACTTTTAATGAATGAGAAATCAAAACAACTAAAGTTATCACAACCATCCCCGTTTCTAAATGCTACTGGAATGAATAACGATACAAATAAACAATCAACTACAACAGCTATAGACGTAGCTAAACTAGCGACACAATTAGTAAAAGACTTTCCAGATGTATTGAATGTTACGAAACTAACCTCTTACCAATTTACCTTCAAAGACTCAAAAGTTTTCAACACAAATAAAATGATTTATTCTCTTAATAAAAACATTAAACTCCAAGGTGTTGACGGCTTACAAACTAGTTTTTCAACTAATGGTAATTATAGTTTTGTCAGTACAGCAAAACGAGGAGATACTAGACTTATTTCCGTAATATTAGACTCCAATGAAGAAAATAGTACTTTTATTGAAACAAAAAAGTTACTACAGTACGGTTTTGATCCTTCCTCGTACTCTGCACTCCAAGCTTTTAAAGATGCTGTTACATCGTGGACAGTTTTGCTTCAATTTAAAAATTTGATCATACAAACATTGTTGATTTTCTTCATCATTACAATTTTAATGTTTTTACATATACGTCAGAAAAAATCCGAGGATTTCAACTAGGAAATCTTCTTTTATATAAAAACCGGCTTGCATTTACAGTGCAAGCCGGTTTCTAAATTTATAATCCTCTTCCAATTAAATTCGCTGAAACAGGCTGAAGATTTAATTCTCTCGCCCATATAGATAGCTGACCAATATGGTGAATTTCATGCACAATTACATGTCTTAAAACTTCACCGTATGTATATGTTTTATCTGTCCACGAAGCTTTTAATATCTTACATTCTAGGCTAGATGACCACAACTGTAAAAAATCTTCTAATTCTCGTATATATAAATTAGATAACGCTTTCACTTTTTGGATGGATTGATAATCTTTAAACTGCGGTTCATTATCTTCTTTTCCTTGAAGCGCACTAATCCAGCTGTACTCAACATCGACAATATGGAATAATGTTTCTAAAACACTCCCAACACCACCTACACGCTTGCGGAGTAATTCTTCCTCTGAAAGTTGTTCACACCACTTAAACCAATCATCCCTTACTTGCCAATTGTATTGAAATAACGTGTACATATATATTTATCTCTCCCCTACCTCAACAATCCACTTAACCGCATCTATTACATAATATGGTTCATCTTTTTGAATATAGTGACCGCTTTTTTCTGCAATTACAAATTTATGATTGTATGATAATCGTAATAATTCTTCTTGCAATTGTAACCATTTCATTTGTGCATCTGGCGAATAAAAAGCTTTTTTACCCGCAGCTAACACGACAAGTGGAATATCATTCATTGATTTACAATGTCTATCTACTTCACTTAAACTAAATGTAAACTCTTCATAAGAACTTTCATATACAAACTGTTTATAGTAAGCTTCTTGAAATTCTGGAGACATGATTGGCAGAAAATCTTCTTTATAATTTTCCGGTGTCGAATCAACCAAAACGATTCCCAGCAAATCTTTGGGATAAGAAGTCGCAAATAAACGTGCATTTATACCGCCAAAAGAATGTCCTACAAAAATATAAGGTGGTTTCAATTGTAGTTGCGCTAAGCAACTTCTTAAATCTTTTACCATTTCAGAACTAATACGTCGCTTGGAACTCTTCCCACTTTTTCCTAAGCCCGCTCGATCATATGTAAGTACCGTCCCATATTCCGTCAACTCTTCAGCGATATGATCCCATGTCTTTGAATAATCACCATAACCTGCCTCCATTATAATAACTGGCTGCAGCTTCTTTCCTTGGAACTTTTTCGTATACATTTTAAAATCGTCAACTTGTAAATATTCTTCTATACATTTAACCATTGACAATCAATTCTCTCAGGCCAAGTTCCTCTACAGCATGATTAATTATTTCACCTACAGATAAAGAGCCATCCAATATAATATCCGAATTCGGCTTAACAGTATGAATTGCCTCTAAATATGCTTTTCTCGCAAATGTCATGTAATGTTTCAAATCATTATGTATTTCATCTATTGTATCTTCTTTAAAATCTCGCAAAATTCTTCTAGCCATCGCAATATCTAAAGGTGTATCGATAAATATAGTTACATCAATAAATTCTCGCATTTCACTATTTAGGTATGCAAAAGGATAATCTAAAATAATATAATCTACATTAGCCTCTCGTATAAGATGCTGAATATCATGAATTAATGGCGTAAGTACCCATTCATCATAATTTGCTCCATCATCAATCCATTTACAAATATCAGCAGGACAATTATCAAAGTCATAGCTATCAAAATATAGTGCTTTTGAATTCATTAACTTGTGAGTTAAACTTTCTGTAACAGTAGTTTTACCTCCTCCTGAAACAGCTGCAACTGAAATTACTTTAGTATTTTTATTCATAACTTCCCACCATACCCCTTTTAATTGACATAACATAATTATAAAAAACTATTATTTTTTATCACTCCATTCATATTCTAACATACTCATTTCCCATAAATTCCAATATGTTTCTCCTACTTTTTTGGATTCTCTTAATAAACCTTCTTTTACAAATCCTATTTTTTCATAACATGAGATGGCCGACGTATTAAAATCATAAACACCAAGAGTTACTCTATGTAGTTTTAATTCTTTAAATGCAATTTGTAATACTGCTTTCATCATATGTTTCCCTATAGAACGCCCTCGCATTTTCGTATCACCAACTAACACTTTTCCAATTCTTGCAGATTTATTTATATTGTCAATTTGTCCAAGAGAAATATGACCAATAACTGCTTTAGTCTCTTCATCCATTATTTTGAATGCCAATGTGTTTGCACATTCTGTATATTTCTCTAATTGCTGTTCATTTAAAGGATATGTAAATGCATTTCCCGACCATTGTATTAAAAACTCTTCGGAATTAATCCAATTTATTAATTGTTTGAAATCAGATCTTTTAAAGGGTACTAATTTAATCACTCTCATTCTCCTTTCGTACATCACTCTTTATAGCCTCAAACCTATTTCTATATAAAGAATATATTCTCCTTTTATACGAAATTAAAATAAAGCCATTCATAAGAATGGCTTTACAAAAAAAGGCATAATTATGCTATTTTCCTATGTCAACAAAAGTTCAATCGCTTCAATTTTACAAACAGAAATAATTACCGTAACTACCCCAGCACTATTAGCAAGCTTTACAACATCGCAAGTTACTGAAGAAACAGTTCCTGCATAATTATTTCCTACTGTAGTAATTCGCACGGCTCTGTTTACTAATTTTTTAAGCTCATCTCTAATTCCTTGTACACAGCAACAATCGCATTTTTTATTTTGTTCTTCTTGTTCTTTTTTACATTCTTCGAAAGCATCCCAACAATCATCCTGTTTACATGTACACTTCTTTTTACAATTATTAAATCGAGAACCCAAAACCTCACCCCCTAATCCTTTCTATTAGTAAAGTATGTCCACAAGCTTAAAAGTGTAAGAGACAAACACATAGAAAGGAAAAAACAAACAATTGTATTAGACATTCTTTTCTTTATTAACTATAAAAACAGGCCTCTAACAATTTGAAGCTTGTTTAATGAGGGGAATTGGATTTAATTCTGCTGAATTTAAAGTTTAGACAACCTCTTATAAGTCAGCTCCTTTAAGAATCCCCAGCTTTTCCTATTACTTTACAAATACCATATACATAGGCTTTGTTTGCATTAATATAGTACCTTTGCTGTTGTGAAATATACATTCAGAAAAGCGTACTCCAAGATAAGATATTATTTAAAATCTTAACGTTTCCTTCAACAAGTGTTTGTTGATTAATATCATAACCAGTAGTTCTCTCAACTATCTCTTGAAAAATTGTCCCCTCTGTAATAAAATAATCACCTTGATACAATGTATACTCGCTTGTCCCATGGAATCATCATTATTCCCCTCCCTATTAAAATAGCGTTTTTGTTTCAAATAATGCTCTCATTAATTTGGACGCATTTACCAGTATATTTACCAAAAAATTCATGATATCGTTAACTAGTCGAGTACGTCATTACTTGACGATTACCCTTAGGAGCCCCGCAGACAATCGGGGGTCCTTTTATTTAAATAAGGATTTTGTTTAAACCTTACAAAACTCACTTATATTAAACTATCTTCTAAAATTCCCATTGAACATTTATAATACTTTTAAACAGTTTAAATTCTACAATCAGTAATGGAGGCATTTTAATGGGAAACATCCCAAAAATATCATCACAACAATCAAATCCTAATATACCCTCACAGCAAGTGAACGCTAACACCAAACAAGGTAATAATAAAATAACAAGACGCCGTATTATAACTACTTTAGCTTTTATATTACCTATAATTTTTGTCCTTCAATATTCTCTTAATAACCAGCAAGAAATGATTAAAGAAAAACAAATCACGGTTAATACGGGGCAACAAAAATTATCTTCTTTAAAGAAGGATGGTCATACCCTTAAAAATGATGTTAAAGTTTTAACAGGTAGTGAAGAAGAAGTTTTAAAATTCGCAAGGAAACTGTATGGATTTTCCAAACCGAATGAAACTATATTTCAAATAACTGAATAAAATTACACTGCATTACCCAAAAAGGCGATTTGACGATAATCGCCTTTTTATATTTAATTTCTAAAATAAACATACTAATTTCTTTTTCTATCAAATAACTATTTTGTTTAATTTATTAAAATACAACCGCTTGTCCATTTCACTTTGCTCTATCATTACATTTACTATTAGTAATACGATTTTAGAGGTGATAAATAATGGACAAGTTTTTATCTTTTGCTGCACTTAATCCGGGTTCTATTGGACCTACACTTCCACCTGTTCAACCCTTTCAATTCCCTACTGGTCCCACCGGTTCTACAGGAGCTACGGGTTCAACCGGACCAACTGGATCAACTGGACCAACTGGACCAACTGGACCAACTGGGCCAACTGGACCAACTGGATCAACTGGACCAACTGGACCAACTGGACCAACTGGACCAACTGGACCAACTGGACCAACTGGACCAACTGGACCAACTGGACCAACTGGATTTAATCTTCCTGCTGGGCCTGCATCTATTACTTTGACTTCTAACGAAACCACGACATGTGTATCCACTCAAGGAAATAATACTTTATTTTTTTCGGGTCAAGTATTAGTAAACGGTAGTCCTACTCCAGGAGTAGTGGTCAGTTTTTCATTTAGTAATCCTTCTCTTGCTTTCATGGTTCCTCTTGCTGTCATTACAAATGCTTCAGGTAACTTTACCGCTGTATTTCTAGCCGCTAATGGGCCTGGAACAGTAACCGTTACTGCTTCACTTCTTGATTCTCCTGGAACAATGGCTAGCGTCACTATTACCATTGTGAATTGTCCGTAATGGTTTTATCTTTAAGTACTAAGCAATTTCTGATAAGATGAGCACTGATTTACAGTGCTCATCTTATCATTGGGATGTTCCTTTCAAATGAAATTTCGAAACACCCTACTAAAATAAAACTTTTATTAAGAACTAATGATCTTTATATTTCTTCAGCTTGTCATCACAAGTGATTTTTATAATTAGTTAAATTCTCAATATAGTTTATGTATATAATTCCATTCAAAGATACATAATACCCACGTAACTATTTAAAAACACTTCGTTTTTATATCTAAGTTCAAAAAGGAGCTACATAACATGGATAAAAAAAATCTATTAAGTCAACAGCTTGATTATGTGTCATCGGATGCGCTGAATACCCCTAGTAAAGCCCAAGAGCAAATGCAAGAAACATCTCAGGAGGCACATGATTCAAACAAAAAGGACAGTACTCAAGCTTTACATGGCGACGATTTACCAATTTCAGATGTATATAGAACAACGAACAAGCAGTAAATTTAAAAGGGAAAAACCTTAAGAACGAGTGAACTTAATTCTTTTCCCTTTTCCTATTTAATTAACACTTTTATATGAAACCCGTACACATTTTTGACACATCCACTATCACAATCTCCTGAAAATTCGTGATAATATTAATTTGTCGAATACGCCAAATTTCGACATTGAACGACAATGATATCTCCCTTATTGAATCCCTGTCCCCCAGGGATTTCTCCTTTTATTTCTTACTTTTTTCTTCACTAAATTTTCATTCTTAACAAAATTCAATCACTCCATTGAATAGACAGCCATAGTATCCTATTTTGATAAAAACTAAAAACAAACACATATACTTAACACTAATAGTAGATTTTTTAACTTCAAATTTACTTTTTCTCTCTTATCTTTTTGTAAACATTAAAAATGAGCTCTATTTACATAGAGCTCATTCGTAATTTTATAGTTTGCTAGACTGTAACCCCTGAATAAACGGAACTACTTCAGGATTTACAAGTGATGATAAATCCCCTAATTCTTTTCCTAAGTAAGCAGCTTTAATGACGCGTCGCATTACTTTAGAATTACGTGTTTTTGGTAAATCTTCTACAACGTGAATATCTTTTGGACACAATGCTTTTCCGATATGAGAGTTTACTAAACTCATTAATTCTTTCTTTAACTCTCCTGTGAATGTTACATTGTCCCTTAATACTACAAAACAATGACAAACTTCACCTTTTACATCATCAGGTACTCCAATCGCGGCAGCTTCTATGACATCATTATGCTTCACAAGAATAGATTCATATTCTGCAGGTCCAATACGTTTTCCAGCAATGTTTAACGTATCATCTGAGCGTCCTGTAATAATATATTGCTCACCATCATAAATCACCCAGTCACCATGAACCCATTTGTTTTCAAAACGTGACCAATACGTGTTCACATAACGCTCATCGTCTTCCCAGAAACTTTTCGTCATACCAACCCAAGGTTTCTCTAAACATAATTCTCCAACTTCATCACGAATTGGATTGCCTTGATCATCGAGCACAACCGCTGCCATTCCTGGTAAAGATGCGTTAAAACTAATCGGTGCAATTGGTTTAATAAGGACGTTTCCGAAAATCCCACCAGAAATTTCAGTTCCGCCTGAATAGTTACAAATTGGTACATTATTTTTTCCAACTGTTTCAAATAGCCACATCCAAGGATCTGGATTCCAAGGTTCACCTGTTGATGCGAATACTTCTAAACTCTTGAGCGAATGTTTATTTACATACTCATCACCCTTTGCCATTAACGAACGAATTAATGTTGGTGATATACCGAGATGTGTAATTTCATATTTATCAACGGTCTCCCATAAACGATCTGCTTCTGGGAAATCTGGAACACCTTCGTACATAACCATCGTTGCTCCATTAATGAGAGAGCCGAATAATAAAAACGGTCCCATCATCCAGCCCATATCAGTTACCCATAATACGCGGTCACCTTGTTTGATGTTCATTCCAAATCCTGCATCAAATGCAGATTTCAAAGGGAAACCAGCATGTGTATGTACTGTTCCTTTCGGTTTCCCAGTTGTACCTGATGTATAAATGAGCATTAACGGATCATCACTATTCATCTCTTCAGCATGTGTAAATGGTTTTTCTTTTTCTAGCGCACTCCATGGGAAATCATAATTATGTGGTGTAAAATCATTTCCTGCATGACGAACAATAACAACTTTTTCAACAGTTGGACAATGTTCGCAAGCTTTATCTACTTCGTCTTTTAATGAAACAACTTTACCCCGGCGTGAAAAACCATCTGCAGTAATGATCATTTTTGATTCTGCCGCTTGTACACGAGTCATGACTGCATCAGACGCAAATCCTGAGAATATTGGTGAAATAATTGCTCCGATTTTCATAACAGCTAGCATTGCAACAACTGTTTCTGGAATCATCGGCATATAAATTGTTACACGGTCACCTTTTTCAATACCCGCATGTTTCAAACCGTTTGCAACGCGACTTACCCAGTTGTCAAGATCTTCATATGTAAATGATTTTGAAGTTCCATTTTCTCCCTCGTACTGTAGTGCTGGTTGCGTTCTTGTTTCATCATCTGCAAGCCAGCGTGATAAAACTGATTCTACAACGTTACATGTTCCGCCATTATACCACTGTGCAAACGGCGTACCATTTTCTAAATCTAGCACTTCTGTATAAGGCTTCATCCATTGATAGCCAACCGCTTTCTCAGCTTCTCCCCAAAACCAATCTGTTTCTTCAATAGATTTATTATAAAACGTTTCATAATCTTCATAGCCCAATGATTTCATCCAACCATATAAACGCGTTTTTTCTTTATATTCTTCTGTTGGAAACCAAACTGCTTGTTTCAATGTTTTCCCCTCCTTGACTTTTTGAGCAAGAAAGCCCTAAATAGGGCTTTAAACTGGATAAACAGGATGTTTACGATCTGTAAATACTTGATATTTACTCATATACATTTCGAATCGTCCTTTTAACTCTTCTCTTAAATTGTTTGGATGAACAATACCATCAATGACCATCTCTGATGCCAAATGGTAAATATCAATATCTTTCTTATACTCTTCGCGTTTTTCAGCAATGAAGCTATCACGCTCTTCTTCTGGTAAAGCTGCAATCTTATTTGCATATACAGCATTGACTGCCGCTTCTGGACCCATTACTGCAATAGAAGCTGTCGGTAATGCTAGGCAGCAATCTGGTTCAAAGGCTGGACCTGCCATTGCATATAAACCAGCACCGTATGCTTTACGAACAACGATAGAAATTTTCGGTACAGTTGCTTCACTCATTGCAGAAATCATCTTTGCACCATGACGAATAATACCAGCACGCTCTACTTTTGTACCAATCATAAATCCAGGTACATCTGCAAGGAATAACAATGGAATATGATATGCATCACATAAATTAATAAACTTCGCTGCTTTATCCGCTGAATCGTGGAATAATACGCCGCCTTTCATACGCGGTTGATTTGCAATAATACCAACTGGCTTACCATCAATACGTGCCAAGCCTGTAATTAGTTCTTGAGCAAATAATTTTTTCACTTCATAGAAAGAACCTTCATCAATAACTCTATTAATGAGATCTTTCATATTGAAAGGAGCATTTTGATTTTCTGGAATGATTTGTTCTAACGTTTTTTCGAATTGTTTCGGTTCTTGAGGTGTAACCAATGGAGTCTTCTCTAAGTAGTTGTTTGGAAAATATGAAATGTATTGTCTTGCTTGTGTAATCGCATCTTCTTCTGTTTTACATAAAACATCTCCGCATCCTGATACAGAGCAATGCATACGAGCTCCGCCCATCTCCTCTAAAGTTACCTTCTCGCCGATAACCATCTCCGCCATACGAGGAGAACCTAAGTACATAGATGCATTTCCTTCTACCATCATAACAATGTCACAAAAGGCTGGAATATATGCGCCACCAGCTGCCGAAGGTCCAAATAATAAGCATACTTGAGGAACTTTACCTGATAATTTCACTTGATTGTAGAAAATTCTTCCTGCACCGCGGCGCCCTGGGAACATTTCTACTTGATCTGTAATACGCGCTCCAGCAGAGTCAACTAAATAAAATAACGGAACACGTAATTTTTCTGCCGTTTCTTGAATACGTAAAATCTTTTCAACTGTACGTGCGCCCCATGATCCAGCCTTTACCGTTGAATCATTTGCCATTACGCATGCAGTACGACCATGTATTTTACCCGTTGCCGTTATAACACCATCAGCAGGTAATCCTGTTTGTTCACAATTTGCAAATAATGCATCTTCTACATATTCACCATTATCAAATAAAAGAGCTAAGCGATCTCGAACGAATAGTTTTCCTTTTGCTTTGTTTTGTTCATGATACTTTGGTGCGCCGCCTTGTTTAATCGCTTCAACTCGTTCTTCAAATGTATTCGATTGTTGTTTTTGGTCTAACATATTTACTCCCCCTTATACATTGGTGTGCGTTTTTCCTTGAATGCTTGTAATCCTTCTAATCTATCTTTCGTATGGATTACACCTTCATACGCTTGTTTTTCCATTTGTAATCCGGTATGTAAATCAACTTGAATACCGTTTGAAATTGCTTCTTTTGCTAATCGAACAGCAATAGGACCATTACTAGCAATTTTCTCTGCTATTTCAATCGCTTTCTCTTCAAGTAAATGAGCTGGTACAACAAATTCTACTAAACCATATTCTTTTGCTTCTTGCGCTGAAATACGTCTGCCTGTATAAATTAATTCTTTCGCTCTACCAACACCAATTAATCTTGGTAAACGCTGCGTACCACCTGCTCCTGGTATAATTGCAAGTGTAGTTTCAGTAAGACCAAGACTTGCAGATTCAGCCGCAATTCTAAAATCACAAGCTAAACTTAATTCCGTACCGCCACCAAGGGCGATTCCGTTTATGGCAGCAATAACTGGCTGTGGTAATTGTTCAACCATCTCCATAGTAGTGCGAATCATACTAACAGCATGGCGAACTTGTTCCTCATTCATACCAGCACGTTCTTTTAAATCAGCACCAGCACAAAACGCTTTTTCACCAGCACCTGTTAAAATAACTACACGAGTATTGGACTCTTCACTTATTTGAGTTAATATGTTTTGTAACTCTTCTAATAACGCTAAAGATAATGAGTTTGCTTGTCTTTCACGATATAACGAAATCTTTACAACGTGAGGTGTTACATAATTAACTGAAATGTTTTGTAGTTGTAGCATCTTCTCACCTACTTATCGTTTTATGTTGAAGCGCTCTATACACATGACTCGGTAATTGGATATTTAATTTACTTTGAATGAATTGACTCGCTTTCAATAACTTCTCTTCATCAATATTCGTTTGGACCCCTAACTTATGGAGCATATGAACTAAGTCATCGGTTGCAACATTGCCTGATGCTCCTGGTGCATATGGACATCCACCAAGACCACCACAAGAACTATCAAATGTTGTAATACCATATTCTAATGACTTAACTACATTCGCCAGAGCCATTCCATACGTATTATGGAAGTGCATTGCAAACTGCGAAGCATCATATTTCTTTAATAAATGCTCTAATACTCGCTCTACTTGTAGTGGATTCGCTACACCAATCGTGTCACCAAGAGATACTTCATAAATGCCGTATGAAAATAGTTGATTACATAATTCGTCAACTGCTGTGGCACTTATATCCCCTTCATAAGGACATCCAAATACAGTAGAAACATAGCCTCTTACCTTTTTCCCTTCGAATAATGCCTGTTTTGTTATATCTTCAATTACAACTAATGCTTCTTTAATTGATTTATTAATATTACTTTTATTATGAGATTCACTTGCTGATAAAAAAACATTCACCTCATCTACATTTTGCAAAAAAGCTCGTTCCAAACCATTTTGATTTGGAACAAGCGCTGCATATGTCACATTTGGTTCCCTTTTTAGCTCAGAAAACACATCATTTGCATCTGCTAATGCAGGGACCCATTTAGGGTGAACGAATGAGGAAACTTCAACGTACGATAATCCCGCCTCTGTAAGTAGTTGAATCCATTTTACTTTATCTTTTGTGCCAACAATCTTTTTTTCATTTTGTAAGCCATCACGTGGCCCGACTTCTTTAATGACAGCAAAATTAGGTAGTTTCAATTCGCTTCCCCCTATATCTCCCTATTCAATTTCTAGTAATACATCTCCTTCATTTACAAAATCGCCTTCTTGCACATTAATTTTCATAACTGTGCCAGCTTCTTCTGAAATGATTGGAATTTCCATTTTCATAGATTCCAAAATGACGACATCTTGCTCTTCCTCTACTGTATCTCCTACTCCTACAACAATCTTCCATACATTTCCTGCCATCGATGCATATACTTTCGTCATCATTTTTTCCCCCTTAATATTGTTAAATCTTATTTTTTAACAAGTTGTTTCGTTACAAAACCTGTTGTATAAATACCACTTTTGAACACATCGTCTTCCAATACTTGAAGTAACATTGGCGTGTTCGTTTTAATACCTTCTACTTTTAATTCTTCTAAAGCATCATGTAATTTTGAAATTGCTTCTTCACGAGTTTCACCATGAGCAATGACTTTCGCAATCATTGGATCGTAGAAAGGTGTAATCGTGACTTGATTCTCCAAAAAGTGATCAATACGTACATTTGATGGAAGCGTTAAATTTGTAATTTTCCCAGGTGATGGGAAGAAAGTTTTCGGATCCTCTGCATAAATACGTGCCTCAATGGCATGACCACTACGTTTTACATCATCTTGTGTAAATGATAGTTTCTCACCGTATGCAATTAGAAGTTGTTGTTCTACAAGATCTAAACCAGTAATTTCTTCTGTAACTGGATGCTCTACTTGTAATCTCGTATTCATCTCTAAGAAATAAAAGTTCTTCTGATCATCTACAAGAAACTCAACTGTACCTGCATTTGTATAGCCTAGAGCTTTAGCAGCTTGTACAGCAACTTCCCCCATCGCTTTTCGCGTACCTTCATCTAAAAATGGTGAAGGTGCTTCTTCAATTACTTTTTGATTTCGGCGCTGCACGGAACATTCACGCTCCCATAAATACACTGTGTTACCATGTGTATCTGCTAAAAGCTGAATTTCAATATGGTGTGCATCTGCAATATAGCGCTCTAAATACATTTCTCCGTTACCGAAGAAGTTTTGTGCTCTTGTTTTGTTGCTTTCAAATGCTTTGGTGAGCGTTTGCTCAGTTTCCATCAACTGCATTCCAATGCCTCCGCCGCCTGCGGATGCCTTCAGCATTAATGGATAACCAATTTGTTTTGCAATTTCAATTGCTTCTTCAGCAGTTTCAATATTTGTAGTAATACCTGGAACTACTGGGACATCTGCAGCTTGCATTGCAATACGAGATTCGATTTTACTTCCCATCTTCGTAATAATTTCTTCAGATGGACCGATAAATACAATTCCTTCTTCTCTACAGCGAACCGGAAAAGATGGATTCTCTGATAATAATCCATATCCCGGATGGATTGCTTCAGCATTTGTCTTCTTAGCTATTTCAATAATTTTTTCAAGGTTTAAATAGCTTTCTTGGACACGCGGTCCACCTACTAAGTAAGCTTCATTTGCCATTTTTACATGTAGGGCATTTTCATCAGCCTCAGAATAAATAGCAACAGTGCGAATGCCAAGTTTTTGACAAGTTTTCATAATACGAACTGCGATTTCCCCGCGATTCGCAATTAATATTTTTTGAAACATAGTGATTCCTCCTTTTTATCTACATCCTAAATGTCTTGCAATTACGAGACGTTGAATTTCAGAAGTTCCTTCACCAATTTCTAATAGTTTTGCATCACGAATATGTCGTTCCACTTCATATTCACGCATATAGCCGTATCCACCGTGAATTTGTACCGCTTGATTTGCAATACGACTAGCAGCCTCAGATGCGAAAAGTTTTGCCATAGCCGCTTCTTTACCGAAAGGTTTATCATTATCTTTTAACCAAGCTGCTTTATGTACTAAATTACGTGCAAGTTCTACTTCAGTCGCCATATCAGCTAATTTAAATTGAATCGCTTGGAAATTAGAGATTGACTTTCCAAATTGTTGACGTTCTTTCGCATATTGCAGCGCACGTTCAAATGCAGATTGTGCAATACCTACTGCTAATGCTGCGATTGAAATACGTCCTCCATCAAGTGTATATAAGAATTGTTTAAATCCTTTATTTACATCACCAAGAATATTTTCTTTCGGTACACGTACACCATCAAGTACGATTTCACATGTATTAGAAGCACGAACACCCATCTTATCGTAAGGACTTGAAATCGTTAATCCTTCACTTGTAGTCGGTACGATAAATGCCGAAATACGCTTTCTACCATTATCTTCAATACCGTTGATAGCGGTTACAATAATTGTATTTGCATACTCTGCATTTGTAATCCAACACTTTTCACCACTAATAACATACTCGTCTCCATCTAATACAGCTTTCGTTTGTGTACCACCTGCATCAGATCCAGCGTTCGGCTCAGTTAATCCGAAAGCACCTAAAGTTTTACCTGATGCCATTGGAATTAAATATTTCTGTTTTTGTTCTTCTGTACCGAAATAATAAATTGGAGAAGCACCTAATGAAATTGTTGCAGCGTAACTTAATCCTGTCCCACCACAAGCACGACCAATTTCTTCAACTGCTAACGCGTACGATACAGTATCGCCACCTGAACCTCCATACTCTTCAGGGAATGGGATTCCTAATAATCCTAGTTCGCCCATTTTTTGAAATGTTTCATATGGAAATTCCGCAGTTTTGTCATAATATACAGCTTTCGGTGCGATTTCCTTTTCAGCAAAGTCACGTACCATTTCTTTAATCATTTGTTTTTCGCGAGTTAGAGTAAATTCCATTCCGCTACACACCCCTTATCGAATATTGAGTTTCGACAGCGTGCGAGTTTCTACTACAAACATTACGAATTAAAAGACACGAATATTAGTTAGATAATTGCTATAATTCTGTCATAACTTAATTTTAAAACAGATTCTGTACTAATGCACAAAAAAATTCCTACATTGTTCTACAACAACATAGGAGTTTTCTTGTCGAATTATGTAATTTATTGTTTAATAATCTCTACCTTTTCCCGAATCAGAAATTTCTACTAAAGCTTCAGGGTAAGGTTCAAAATATGTTTGTCTTAATAAATACTTTTCGTCAAATCGAATGGCCCATGATTTTAAAATTGCAAGTAAGCTACTAAGCGGGATTTTCTTTTCTATATACTTTTGTATCAAATCTAAAAAATGATCTTTTTCTTGTTTTTTCAGCTTAGTTTTAAAATATCCAAAAATATGCTCACATACATTTACATTCGATGTATAGCGGGGTGTGCGCATAAATAATTCATATAAAGTCTTCTCATAGTTTTCAAATACCACTTCAATCGTTTCATTTTTTTGATTTGCAATAATACGCCCTAATTCTTTTTGTTTCACTTGATTATATGCCATAAATAAATACTTATAGTCTGATTGAAATGATACGAGTTCTTTTATGTTTTTAGTATGTTTAATCATTTTGTAATGCGCGATTGTAAACAGCCTTGTAAAGAAATGTTCTCTAATAATAAAATTCGACAATCTACCCTCTTCTTCAATTGGAAGATGCGAAAAATTTTTTATTACTGCTCCGCCAAATAAACCAGATCCCTTTCCTTTTGCTGGTGCTTTTTCAAAACCAGAATAAATTTTCACATCACGCGTACCACAACTCGGCGAACGATTCTTTAAAATAAAACCATCCACATCAGATATCGTTTGTAAAAAGTCATTTGAAAATTGCTCCATTTTTTCAGTTACATCTTCTCGTGTCGACGGCTGTACAAGCCTATTTGCACCATTTTCTTCTACGATTCGTATCGTTTCACGAGGAGTCCCCAATCCGATCTCGACTTCTGGACAAACAGGTATAAATGTAACAAATGGCTGCAAATTTCGTATTGTTACATCTGGTATCATCTCTGCATTATAACGACAGGCATCAAATTCTAAACATTTACTTACAACAATTGTTGGTTTTGCAAATTGGCGCATCACATTACCTCCTTGGTGTTAATCCATACAATATAAATTGAATTGTATTTTCAATTTCCACTTCATCATCCCATTTTTCTTCAGGCAATAATAAAAATCGTGTTAATAGTAAACCTAATACAGCTGATAAAGTCAGACGTAATACAGAAGATGGTGGTATCTCAATAATTTCCCCTTCTTCTTGAAACTTTACAATCAACTTTTTAAAATGTGAAAGTAACTCTGTTTCTACTAAATGTTGTATTTCGTTTTTCAATTCTGGTTGAAATGGTACTTCTTGAATTAATATTTTAATCATAGGAAAGTGCTTTTGAGCAAATTCAAATCTATTATGAATGACAACTCGTAAAAGTCCCTCATATGATTCATACTTCGATTTAAATATTTCCTTTGCAAAGGCTTGTACGAAAAATGGTGCAGCAAACTTTGTTAATGTCGGCATGACGACTGCTAACAATAAATCTTTTTTCGTTTTATAGTAGCGGAAGATTGTTCCTTCCGCTACACCAGCACGCTTTGCAATTTCACTTGTAGAAGTTGATGCATATCCTTTTTCTCCAAACATATCAACAGCTGCCTCTAAAATACGCATTTGACGTTCATTTCGTTTATCTGTATTAGTTGCGGCAATTAATTCATCCAACCAATCCTTCTTCATCTATAATGCCCCTTTGTATCATCATTATATTTTCCGATGTTTCTTTAATGCAAATACATTCCCTATTGCAAATAATAGAGAAAAAAGTAGTAATACAGTTAGATCTAACGCAATCTCTGTAAATCCTTGATTTCGAATCATCACTTGTCTCATTGCGTCAGCTCCATATGTGAGCGGAAATAATTTCCCTAACATTTGTAGCCACTTATTCATAGATTCAATTGGAAACAACCCAGAAAAGAAAATTTGTGGCACAATGACAAGCGGTATAAATTGAATCATTTGAAATTCATTATTTGCGTATGCTGATAAAAATGTCCCTAAAGTTAGTGCTGTTAAAGAAAGCATACATGTAATAAGTAGCGTTAGCCATATGGAGCCAGCTACATACAAGTCTAAAATATAAACTGAAAAATTCACGATTATAATTGATTGTATAAATGCAAAGATTCCAAAACCAATAATATACCCTACAACTATTTCCCATCTTCTCACTGGAGTGGACAATAACCTCTCTAATGTACCACTTAAACGTTCTCTAACAAAGGAAACTCCAGACAATATAAATACAAAGAAAAATGTAAAGAAACCAATCAATACGGGACCAAGCCCATCAAACATTGTAAAGTCTTTAGAGCCATGTAAGTAATTTACTTCAGGCTTCATAACTGATACATCATTCTTTTCTGAACTCTTTTGTAAAACTTGAAGTACAGCACGATTTTTTGATGAATCACTTCCTTCTAATAAAAGATTCATTTTCCCATTCTCTAAATAAATTACTGCATCTACCTTTTGCAGTTCTAACTCTGAAATTGCTTTCTCTTTGCCGTATTCATAAATTGAGGCTTCTTGAGTTTTCATTGTTTTTACAATAGGAGCAGGCACATCAACTACAGCAATATGCGGTACATAGTCTTTTTGTGTAAACACTAGAGACAATAACCAAAGTAATAACATTGGTGCCCCAAACATCATCGCTAACGAACGTTTATCTCGAAAAAATTGGCGAATAATACGAATGATTACACCAGTAACTCTCATGATAGGGCCACCTCTTCCAACAAAAAGACATCTTCAATCCGTCCTGATGATACCCGTTTTTTCAATTCTTCAGGTGTTCCAGTCGCAACTAGCTTTCCTTCTCTAATCAACCCTAAACGCTCACAAAACTCAGCTTCATCCATAATGTGCGTCGTTACAATAATAGTTGTGCCTTTCTTTTTCAAATCATAAAATTTTTCCCAGATTGTTTTTCTAAGAAGTGGATCTATCCCCACTGTTGGCTCATCTAAAATTAATATTTCAGGTTCATGAAGGAGTGCTATCGCTAATGATAATCGCTTCTTCATCCCACCTGAAAAATGCTGCACTTGCTGTCTTATATGTTTTGATAATTGTACAAGGTCAAAAACCTCTTCGATTCTTTCTTTTTTATGTTTTCCTTTTAATCCATACATCGTTGCAATAAAATCTGCATTTTCATATGCTGATAGTTCTTCATATAATGCATCAGCCTGAGCCATATAACCAATTCTTTTCATTTCATTTAAGTTAGGCATGTTCGTGTTGTATACAAGCACTTCACCTTTCGTTGCCTCATTAATACCTGCAATCAATTTAATAAGAGTCGTTTTCCCTGAACCTGAAGGCCCAACTAAACCAAATATCTCTGCTTTTTCAACTTGCAATGAAAGATTGTGTAAAACTTCTTTTTTCCAAAAACTTTTTGACACGGTTCGTAAAATAATGGCAGGTTGCTGCATGTATTCTTCCCCCTTTTCAAAATGAGTGAGTACTCACTTTTATTTTACTCTTGCGTAATTATATGTCAAACTTCATTGATTAGTATGTATTTTCAATCTTAAACAATGAAACAGAGTCGACATTAGAATTTCATTTCTTAAAGTCGACTCTGTTTCATTTAAATTATATATTTCATTTTACGTTTTTAAATTCATATATTTTCTAATTCTAGCAACATCTAAAGAATATTCGATAACTAATTGCTGTAACGGTAAAATAACTGTATCAGGATATAAATGTGCATATTGTAATGTTTCTGCATATTTTTCTAACCTTTTTTCTAAATACTTTATAATTTGATCAGGATGGCTTACTAATAAACATTTACAATAATAATGTATTTGTTCCTCAATCGCCGTATACTCTTCAATTTCATATTCTTTATGCATGTGTACACCCCTTTAAGTTTTTTACTGAATTGCTTATCACACTTTTCACTCGACTAATTTTTAAGTTTTTTGATTATTTACACTATAACAAACTCTCCGGGTCAAATTTTGTTACTTTATGTAACGTAGAAAATTTTTAACAAAACTGTAATGTTAACTTGTATAAAATGCATATGGCCTATTTTTTCTGTACAAAAAATCGTACAGTTCAATTTAACTGTACGACTACAAGTTCTGGCCTATTAAAAATTCTTTGCGGAATGATACTATTGCCTAATCCTCTACTTACTACCATAGACGTATTTTGTTTTTCATATAAACCGGTTGTATATGTAGGGAATATCCCTTGATTCGGAGCAACTAACCCTCCGATAAATGGCAATCTAACTTGTCCTCCATGAGCATGCCCTGATAACACTAAATCTATTTTCTCATTAGCATACTCTCCCAGAAATTCAGGCCTATGGGATAGTAATACATTATATGTATCTGGCTTCATTTCAAATTTTGCTATTAAAATTTCATCTTTTACAACATTTCCTTCATCACGGTTTCCAGCTACAAATGCCGGATCATCAATTCCAAGTAAATTTATTTTTTGTTCCCCTTTATGAATCGTTACATGTTCATTTCTTAAAACAGTAACATGGTGTTTCTTTAATTCTTTCTCTAAATCATTATATTTTCCTGACCATTTTTCATGGTTTCCTGTCACAAAATATATAGGATACTCCATTACAAATTCTCGTATTAATTCCAGACTAACTTCTGCATCGTATGATTTACTGTCAATTAGATCACCCGTAATTGCAATAATATCTGGATTTATGCTTTTTACTTTTTGAATTAAAGTTTCTTGATTGTCGCCAAATTTTTTATTATGTAAATCTGAAATTTGTAGAATTTTAAAACCTTTAAAAGAAGAGGGGATTTTATTAGATGTTATATTAACTTCAGTTTTACTTATTAAATTGTTTTGTGAATATAAAAAGATACTAAAACTTACTAAAATACTAATAAGTAATATGATTCTTTTAGTCTTTTTGTTCATATTTCCTCCTAAACTCTTGATCAGTACTACAGTTCACAATAAATATTACGTGCCCTTCGCATTCAGAATAACTGAAATTTTTTAATTGATTTGTAGTATTTGTTATAGTTTTATACGCCACTAATAAAATTTTTCAATCTCATTCGTATTAGCTCATTCGCTATAAAGTGGAGCTTTGATATCCTAGTTGTCGTGCATGAGTGTATGATGTCCTGCTCATTTTTCAGTGAATTTATAGCGAATCACTGGAAGCTCTTCATCATATTATTATTTATCTTACTTAGTTTGATAACGATATAACGATAATTCCTATAGTTTTTTATAAAAAAATTGTGTACTTTTCTCAAATTATATACGACATTTGCTTGTAAATATATTATTACCACTCCGATTTTAATTTGTTTAAAACGTGCATAGAGAAAATTGAAACACTAAATTACCTTATGAAAAGTTATTATTGTACCATTTGTTAGAAAATTGAAAAAACATGTGTAGATAGATATCATTGTAAATGAATATATAATTAATTTTGATTTTCTGACATAATTCTTAACCTAGTTTTTGCGTGCATTATGAAATAAAATATTGCCCCATGTCAGTCTTTAAAAAATTATATATCATTACTTTAAGGGAGGAAGAAAACTATGAAGATGAAAAGAAAAATCATGATGACGACAGCACTTGCAGCTACATTAGCTACAGGTGCACTACCGACTACATCGGTGTTTGCTGCAGAAAAAGAGGCTCCTATCCAACAAAAAGAGGCACAAATGAGTATTCAACCATTCGCACAAAATAATTTGGAAACAGCGGTTAAGGCTGCCTTAAATGGTCCAGAAGTTAAAAAAATTAAAGTATTTGAGCATGAATTTAATGTAAAACCAATTGAAGTAGTAAATTTAGGTGGTGGTAAAACATATGTTAAGGGACAAATTTCTCATCATTTAAGTTTTCGTCCAGATGATCAATTTTATTATGAGTTTACAGTGCAAGATGGAAAGGTAATAGATAAGCCTGTATTTAATATTGATAGAGGTGGTTGGACACCATTTGCTGCTCCACTTTTATCAATTCTTGCTGCGTATAATGGGATTCCAGTTAATCCAAATGATTTAAATGCACTCGGTCAGCAGATTGGGAAAGTTATAGATGGCAGCTGGGAACATGCAGCCCAATCTATAGCAACTGTAGTTAGTTTAAGTTTTAATGAATAGAATTTTCAAATTTTTATTAGCATTGTAGAGATCCACTTTTCCTAAGTAGCCTTGTTATAAGAAATTCTGAAACAGCTATTAATAGATTTTTACCACTCAGTCACATTATCTTGATTTGTTAACCAGCTTATCATTCATTATATGTCACAAAATAGAAGTCTTTTTTAAGGCTTCTGTTTTGTTTGTATACAATACGATAAAAGGTTGTTTTTTCGAGTCCGTACTTCGATTCTTTAAGAATCCGTTTGGCTATTAGGTACAATTCATTACAACAAATTATTAAAGTCTCAAATAACTTACATCTCCTATTTTTTAAATTTTTTCAAATACAACAATTCATTATTTAAAGAATGACAACAATAAATATAGTAAAAAACCATCTTATTTTAACTATTGTTTTAAGGTCAGGAGAGATAAAATGAACAAAATGAAAAACTTCTTTAA
Source organism: Bacillus sp. M5A3_1b (assembly GCF_053345335.1). Taxonomy (NCBI): domain Bacteria; kingdom Bacillati; phylum Bacillota; class Bacilli; order Caryophanales; family Bacillaceae; genus Bacillus; species Bacillus sp. M5A3_1b. The sequence continues at coordinate 390,810 of NZ_JBKEZY010000006.1, forward strand.
AATTAGCATCCTCACTTGTTTTACACTAGTAAGTTTAAGTACACCATCTACTATTTTTGCTGATAGTCATCCCGGTTATTCCTATGAATCCAATATAGGCTATCAAAATCCAGCTTGGATGTCGAAAGTAGCAGATTCAATAAAATTAAGTGAATTATCTATTCCAGGGACTCACGGTACAATGGCTTTACATGGCGCAAGTTTTCTTGATGAAAATTTGACAAGAAATCAAACTATGAGTCTACCCCAACAATTAAATTCTGGAATTCGATATGTAGATATGCGTGTTAAACGTGTAAAAGATTCTTTTGCAATGTACCATGGTATTGCAAACCAAAAAGCAGTGTTTGAAGATGTATTAAAAGAGGCAATTCAATTCTTAAAAGATTATCCGACAGAAACAATTTTAATGCGCTTAAAAGAAGAAACTACTCCTGAAAGTGGATCACTATCATTTGAGGAGATATTTTTAAAATATAAAAACGTTAATGCTTCATATTTTTGGGACCCTAATTCCGTACCAACTTCAGATAGAAACAACCCTACTTTAGGAGATATCCGGGGTAAAATTGTAATCTTACAAAACTTTACATCCTCTCAATTGTACGGTATTGATTACGAAAGTTTGAATATACAAGATAAATTTGAAATTGGAAGCGGTCCAGACGAAATATATGGAAAATGGAATGCGGTAAAAACCCATCTACAAAATGCAAATACTAACTTTAATAATGGAAAAATATATCTCAACCATTTTAGCGGTACAGGTGGTGCAGCTGCATTTTTAAATAATGTATATCCTTGGTTTGTTGCAAGTGGAAAAGAGAACAGAAATACTGATAGTAATCCTAAGTTGATTCAAACGAATTTCACTAATGCGTGGAGTGATTTCCCCCGCGATAGAAATGGACAAGTATATTATGGTGGTATGAATACACTTGGGACCGAACTCTTGCAACAAGGTGGAATTAAATATTCTGGTATCATCGCAGCTGATTTTCCTGGGCCAGGTTTAATTGATAGTATCATTAAATTAAATGGTATACATTCGAATGAAAAAGAAGTATTAATTTCGCAGATTTCATCCGAATCTAGTCCTTTATCCGGACAAAAAAACCGATCCAGTCAAAACTTTAAAATTGATAGTTTACCTGTAGGTACTAAGGAATTAAAATGGGTTATTGAACCTTCAGAAAAAGATTATCCTTCTTCTATTTCTTTCAATGTAATGATTGACGTTTCCCTAGGTACAGATTCTACTCTTTGGAAAAATATTTCACATGAATCTAGGACTGAAGCCTACACAAATACTAAATATTATATTGCAAGTCCAATTGGTGCCACTAACAAATTTACAGTGAAAATATACGCTATTACAAATTAAAAAAATAAAGAATCCCAATAGAATTCCTTTTTGATGGAATACCATTGGGGTTCTTTTTTGATTTCATTACGTAAACATTAAGATGGTGATTAAATTTACTCACATATCATTTAAACCATTAGATAATCCGTATTTGGAACGACCTTTAATTTTCAAAAAGAAATCCCAAAATGTTAACTACCTTTTCCAGCTTATCATTTATTCAAAACTGGCTTCCAAAGTGATAGGGCAAAAATCCAATTTGAGTCGCCGTTCCCTTGATAATCTTGAACCGCTTCATACACTTTTCCCTCATGTACTACTCTATCACCTTTAGTATATGCCTTTCTTGCATCCCATTTTTCATATGTGGAATCCCCTGACTTTGTTGTTACATTCAAAACATCACTTCTACTAGATTCATTTCCAGCTAAATCAACCGCCGTCACTACATACTTATACGATGTATTAGCCTTCAAATCTTTATCCATAAAGGATGTATTATCAGCTGCCCCAATTTTATTCATAACCCCAGCGCTTTCTCTATATACAATATAATGGTCAACACCTACATTATCTTCAGACGGACTCCACATCAAATCAACAGTTGTCGCTGTTGTACTCATACTATGTAATCCTTTTGGTTGAGTTGGAGCCTCTTTATCTGGAATTTCATTTGTTGTCTTAGCCTTTAGTTTTTCACTTTCTTTTGATATGTTTCCAGCAGCGTCTAATGCCTTTATTGTATAGGTATATTCCGTATTTGCTTTTAGTTTTTTATCAGTAAAAGTTGTACCTGGTACCGTCCCAATTACTTCTCCATTACGTAACACTTGATATTCTTTTACGCCTATATTATCAGTAGAGGCCTTCCATGTTAGTTCAACACTATTGGCAGAAACTTTAGACGCATTTAATCCCGTTGGTTGACTTGGAGCTACTGTGTCGGGAGTTTCATTATTTACTAAATTTACATCAATTACGTTATAAAACGCATTTGACGTGTCTGCTACATCCCATACAGCTAAAATAACATGATAACCATTTCGATCAGTTGGTACATTAATTGTATGTGTTAAATTATTTGATGCGGCCGAACCGTCATGGTTCACAGTTCCAATTGGTTCTAATTCAGCACGTGTTAATGGTTTATTAGGATCCCATCCCTTTTTTGTAATGTAATAATGCCATTTACTTGTAGAATGTGCCGCTGTGTATTTCCATGTAAATGTATTTGCTCCTCCCTTTATTGTGTTTTTGAACCAGCGATTTGATGTTTGTTGGTCAAGAGTCCCTCCAAACAGTCCTCCTGCCGAAGCAATTTTCCCATCAATCGGTCCACCATCTGGGAATCCTTTAGGTGCTTCTAGACTTTGAGGTTCGTACATTACATTTCCACAATTTAAATTTAATGCTCCATAATTCTGACTACATAAAGCAGCACGACTACTCGGCTTTTCAACAAACCCATGTGCATATGCACTTTGAGGAATCATTGTAATTACCGTCACCCCTGCAGCTAAAACACAAGCACCAATTCCTTTTTTACTTTTTCTTAATCTTTCTAACTTAGATGTTAATTTCAAATTCATACTTGTCCCCCCAATATATTGTTTACGCTAATATAATAGCAATATAGGGATAAACGAACAAATCACCCACTAATATATTAATAGTTCAATAACATAAACACATTTAGTTTATTTATTAACCTGATATGGGGCTAAATTAAGCAAATTAATTCTATTTTGTAACATTATGTAGTAAAGAGTTTATAAAAAAACAATAAAGATTCACAAAAAATTCAAATATCGATTACTTAATTTTTTACAACCACACCCCACACGATAGCTACATTATTAAGCAGGTTTCATGATTTATTACATCCTCTCACCACCTGATAAAATCAGATCAAAAACATATCTCTGCATATTATCGATTAGTTCAACCACATCTGGATTTTTATCGTTGCTCAGCGACCAATTGATTGACACCATTGCGTTTGCTGTATACAACTGAGCTACAAAGTCAATTGGCACACTTACTTCAACCTGCTTCTCTTTCAAATAGGAATAGCAGGCATTATATAAAATAGATTCTAATTCTAAACGTAAATCCGCTGAGGGAACACGTACATGGAGTAAAGTTGCAACCTCTTTTTTTCGCGCTGAGATCTTATCGGTTATCATATTAATAGCTTGAGCCACATTTCCATTCTCTATTAATGCGAAACGAAATTCAATTTCTTCCTTGAACCAGCAGACATAATTTTGCACTAATTTTTCCAAAAGGTCATATTTATCTGCAAAATGGCTGTAAAATGTGGACTTACTCACCAAAGCATGTGTACAAATATCTTTAGTTGTAATTCGACCAAACTCTTTTTCGTTCAAGAGGTTAATAAGTGTATTAGAAATATTTTTCTTCGTTTTATAAACGCGAACATCCTCTCCCATTATTAATCAATCTCCTTCCCAAAGTTGCTTATCGAACCGTTTATATCCTTATGGTTCGATTTCGTACTTCTTATCCTTTCCTGCTCGTTGTTTCTTTAATATACTTCGCTTACCCTTACCTTGTAGTCAAATATAAGGAGGGATTTTATGTTTAAACAGTATGTAAACAACGAACAGTTCAATTTGCAAATTAACCGTTTTTTCAACGATTTCTATCAAGACGATGAGCGGGCAAATCAGGATTTACAAGCCATCATCCCAAGACTTACAGACACGGACAGCTGGTATAACGCTTGGATAGAATATGCAGCGATGCGGGAGCACCATAAAGACTTTGATCTAGCTTCGGTTTATTATCAGGCTGCCGAGTTTTATATGGAATCATCCGATCTAAAAAAAGAAAAAGTGTACCAAAAATACCGTGAAACTTTTTATAAGGGCTTTCATGACTTTGAGTATGAAACCTATCAAATTCCTTATGAAGATTCCCATCTTCCTGCAATCAAATTCATGACACCAGGCGCATGTAATACACTACTTTTCTTTGGAGGCTACGATTCCTACATGGAGGAAATGATGAAGATGATGAACTACCTCATAGGAATCAATTATAATATTATAGTTTTTGATGGACCTGGACAAGGAACAGCACTGAAAAACGGCTTAAAATTCATCCACAACTGGGAGAAGCCCGTTTCCACAGTCATTGACTATTTCAAACTTGACCGTGTTAGTATTCTCGGAGCGTCTTGGGGCGGCTACTTGGCAATGCGTGCCGCCGCTTTTGAAAAACGAATCGACAAAGTCATCGCCTTTAATATTTTTTATAGTGGCCTTGATGCACTCAAGATGCGCATGCCGGATAATATTTGGAATAAATTGACCACGCTTCTGGCTACTAATGAAGCTGACAAAATTAATACCATGTTTAAACAAATGATGGCCACCAGCATCGACCTGAACTGGAAAGTTAAAAAGGGTATGGAAAATACAGGCGAAAAAACGCCATTTAACTTACTTAAAAACTTTGAAAAGCATACGATGGCAGGAATCGGTCAGTTTATAAATCAAGAAGTATTGCTCCTGGCTGGTGAAGACGATCAGTACGTTCCAATTAGTCGATTACCACAAATCGAATCGGAGCTATGTAATGCAGCCTCCATCACTTCTGTAGTTTTCACTAAGAAAACTGGTGGTGAACAACATTGTCAAGCTGGTCATCGTCACTTAGCTTTTGATGAAATTAAAAGATTTTTGCGACATAACTTCTAGTGAATAATATCAAGCATTTTAGCACTTTCAAAATTTTTCATATACTAACACATTAGAACATGGTGACTATTATGACACTCCTCAAAAAAACTGATATTTGGTCATAAAAGAAATCCCCCACTTATTTGTGGGGGATTATTCTGTGCTTTACTTATAATGAAATGTGTGAAGTTTTGTTTATTTACAAACCTAAAATTCCAACAATCTGACTCACCTTTAGATTAGTAATATAATAGTACATCTCTAAACCCTTTTTTCGGCCTTTAGCACCTTACCCCTCATTTTCGATAAATGTTGGGAAACAGTGAATTGTGGAATTTTTAAAAGCTTCGTCAATTGTGTAACATTACATTTTTTATACTGAATGAACTCGTTTATAATTTGCAATCGAATTGGATGTGCCATTATTTTTAACATATCTACATCCTCTTCAGTTATTACACTCTTTTTCATTTCACTTTTATACATTGTCATAAGAAATTCTCCTTTATTATCGGTGCATTTCCGCACATCTTTTAATTAGAAGTATATTCTCAAATTATTACGGTTTAATATTCTTACTTTTTGGTGTATTGAAGTTTCTATTTTCAAAATAATATAATTCCAGAAACGCCTTACACACATATTGTACAATTCCAATATACGATTCATATGAACTTATTATACGGTTTAAATGAATCTCACTTCACTATGGTGAAACTGTTGAAACTTTACTTCAATAACTCTGTAGGAAACTTATAAACAACTAAAAAAGGACACACCTATAGCATATGTATGCGTAGGTGTGTCCTTTTCTCAGATAAATTTTAGAGTATTAACTTCTTTTTATAATATCGTACAAGATAACTATTTAAATTTAAAAATATTTAGTATAGAATAGGAACATTCGCTATATTTATGTATGAAAGGATTTTTGAAAATGGACTTGTTGCAAATCAAGAAAATGGAAAATTTAATTTGGACTATTGAACATAGTAGTGACCTCTCAAAAAGGTTTTACATAATAAAATTTTTTGATAGAGAAAATACAATTAAGCCAATTGAAACGTTAGAATTTGGAAATAGAAATATCAACAAATTTGAATGGGTGTTTATTAATATATTTCCAAGGATAGTAACAACTTATGTCCCTTCCACTGGAAGGAAACCTGATGAATCATTAATAGATACAACTAGAGAAAACAGTAAAGAATCACTTATTTTACAAGGAATACGAACCTACACCAAGTTTTGGTCATGTTAACCCCCACCCTTCTATAGCAGCAAATATAATTTTGCATAAAATGTGGTTTTTTAAGTTAAAGTGAATTCTATATGTACATTCTTCTGAGAGTTTCATTCACATTGTATTGTTCGTTATTTGAAGAACAATGAGTTTTTTATAATATACGATATATCAATTTTTAAAATGTAAGCTTATACTTATTTTTTAGACATTTTATTCTCTTAAGAGCATCCACGTAAATACATGCTCTTAAGAAAATAAAAGTAGTACGCATGAGATTGAATGAATATTAAATACAACACTTTGGATCTGGAACTTACATTACACTTTGTTTTATATACATAAAAGAAGAGTAGAATATCCTTTTTTATTTTTAGATTTGCCTACTAACACTTCAAACAATCTATCAGGACGTTAAGTAGTGAATAGTTCAATTTAAGGGGATTGTTTTAGTCTCTACTAATTTAGTAGAAAATTCAGTTCCACATTTAACCTTTCTAAATTCTAGATGATTAAACCCTTGATTAGCGCCTCATCGGTTGAATCAAAAAGGTATGCACTTTAATACACCTAGTCCAACAAACGTAAATATTACTCCTACCAAATCAAACAAAAAAATTTGAGTAGCCCCCTATTTATTGCACTAATTATAACTAGGGCTAGCCCTTTCCTTTTCTTTAAATTCCTACTTTAACTAGACCATACGGACTTTAAGTGATATGAAAGTTCATTTTATAATGGGGGAATTTTTCACCTTTTCTAAATAACTTATTATATTATTTTTATCTAATAAGGCACAGAAACAAATTAAAAACCTTTAGTGCTCCTGAGAAAATCTCTTGAGGAAAAACGTTTTTAGGGTGAAACGTTTTTCAGGGTACTTTTATACTGACTCTTTTCCTTAAAATGTTTCTGTACCTAATATTTAAATTAACTTATGTCAAAATATTTCGCAATACAAGTACTAAATACTACATGGATATATAGAAAATGACACTTTTTATGAGCATAACCCATCAAATACTTATATTAAATATAGAAAAGTTACCTTACTATTATTAAATTTGTTAAATTAAATAATGAAAATGGAGAATACTAACTTTATAATTGTCACAATTTAATCTATATATCTACTCTTTTATTACTCGTAAAAATCATTTGATAATTCCTTCAATATTAATTTATGAAATGCAGAGACCATCTAAAGCAACAATTTTCTTACATTAGGTTGTTTTTCTATCTAAATTTATTTTGTCGAAAAAAGTCGATATTTTCATATTTTTTTCATTTAATTATTGTACATTTGCACATTTAATGTTAGGATTATGCCTATTCAAATTAGATCCTATCGATTCCTCTTTAAAATTTCTTTATTTTATTTGTGAAAATTAGTTACTTTCTAGTATATTCCCAGCAATAATACAGCAAACTACACTAATAATAATTCTAAAATTATATTTTCTATCTGTGTATATTCAAACATGATTAATTATAAGTTCTAACTCGCTAATCAAATTTAAATAACAATTTTGATTCTAAAATAAGTTCAAAATCAAAATAAAAATATTGTTATTTCAAAATAATGTTGTAAACTATCTTTAGAATGGAAAGATTTATGTAACAGCATGTTAAGGGGTTACAGGGGGAATAAAAATGAGAAATTTTTTCGATGACAAGTATAAAAATATTGAATTAAAAAGGAGACTATTAAATATAATCAGTGAAATTAGTGAATTAAAAGGAAAATTAGCTGCTTATCAGGAACAAAACCCTGATATATTTACTAGCTTAGAAAAAACCATACCACTTCATTACATAAAAAACTTTACTACTACCTATGAAGATATAAAAGTCCCAAATAAAAGATTAAAAGAACTTATTTTAGATGATATAGTACCTCAAAATATTTCGGAAGATGCTATCTTTTGTTTTTATCAAACACTTACTTTTGTACATAAGAATTCCTGTGATTTATTAATCAATCCAGAGACTATACAGGAATTACATTTTCAATTAATACATTACATTACCTCTGACAGTGCCAAATGGCGCGAAAAACCGTTTACTATTCCAGGTATTCCTGAAAACGGAATGCACTTAAATAGTTACCGCATTCTTCCACATGAGCTTATTCCACAAGTAATGGAACAATTATGTGATCAATATAACTCATTAAATTCTAGTAAGGGCCATCATTCACTTTTATTAATAGCTCGTTTTATATTTAATTTTTATTGCATAGTCCCCTTTAATCAGGGTAACGGCAGATTGGCACTTATGTTAATGCAATTGCTATTAATTAAGAGTGGAAATACATTTGTAAAATATGTATGTCTGGATAAATACATTAAGAAAAATGAATCTGAATATTACAATTCGATTTATAAATCTTCGGTAAATTGGTACTGCGAGGAACATAATAGTAGCTTTTGGTTAAAAACGTTTTTAACTATTATATTAGAGGCGTACAAAGATCTTCATAATACAGTTCTAGATTCTATATGTAAGCATACTAAAGTGGAGAGAATTCAGGATTTTATACTTAAACAAAAACAACCCTTTACTAAGGAGTGTATTCGTAACACATATCCAGACATAGCAGAGAGTACAATCAGTAAGGCTTTAAATTCCTTGCAATTGTTTGGCCATATTAAGCTAGTGACAAAAGGAAGAAATGCTAGTTGGATTAAAATTTAACTATACTTGTAAAACACTTACAGTTCAAAAAAGAAAACTATAACTTTATCATTTAAATTCATGCCTTTGGACTCTTATTCAATGAATTTCACTTTAATATATTAAGCTATTATTACTAATTTAGTTATTTCTAATTCCTACAAAGCGTTTTATAGGAATATTTGTCGAAAAAAGTCGCATTTTAATGTTTTTTCTTTATTTTCTGGTTGTAAACGTTTCATTTTCGTGTTACCATCTTAATCAAACAATAGATGGTAATAAAAATGAAAATATTTCTTTCCCTTAGAAACATATAAACGTACGGTCATATCAAGAAAATAAGGCCAAAGAAATATTTGATACCTATCCAAATTACCAATAGGAATTTTGCAGCATTAACTTTCTGTTATTTCAGAATAAAACTTCACATTTTGTCCCTAAACAAAATTTGTTAGCGTGCAAAATTCAAATACACTAAAACACCCAAATAAATGAAATGTCCTTTTTTATTGAGCATTGAGGTATGAAAAAATAATTCTTCCTACAAAATTCAGCTGAGTAACATAAAGACATCTAAATTACTACCTTTATCGCCATCTATTGTTGACAACATATTTACCAACTATTAAAAAGAACCTATCAAGGGTTTTTTTTTATTATAATCATTCAAATTTCACTTCTATCTTTATACTTAGATTTCTACACAAATTACATCTACTTTTTTACTCTCAATTATTGAATTTATAATATAGTACTTCAATTTTAGTTATTCTTGATCCCAATCCGTTTAAATTAGTGAATAAAATTCAAACATATAAAAATAATAACTACAACTAATCGTTATATATTAAAGAGGTGTCAATTTTGTCCTTAAATGAAAAGACCCTAGAAACAAAGACAGATAAAACCATTGAAAAGATCCAAACAAGTAACTTAAAAGAGCTTAAAAATACATTAGATAACATCTTTAATATTAGTGCAGATTTAATCGAACATCCTTTGCAATTAAAAACAAACACGAATATTTTACTATATTATTTTGAAGGCCTTACAGATGGTGTTGCATTAAAAGGAAATGTTGTTACACCATTATTACAAGAAGTGAATGAAGACAGTCAAATATTTAATTCTAATATTATTGCTACTCATACCAAAATAGTATATACGTGGAATGAAATTAAAGAAGGATTACTTGAGGGTCAATGTGTTCTATTTATGGAAGGAGAAAAGCGGTCACTTTTAATAAATACAAAAGGATGGGCAGAAAGAGCAATTCAAGAACCAATTTCAGAAGTTACTATTAAAGGCTCACATGATGGATTTATTGAGAATGCCACAAAAAATATAGGCTTAATTCGTCGATATATTCCTTCTACAGAGTTAAAAATCAAAAAGCTGACGATTGGAGAAAGAGCAACTTCATTAGTCTATTTAATTTACTTAGGTGATGTTGCGAGCGCAGATGTAGTCCAAGAAATAGAAACTAGAATCTGTAAAATTAAAACGGATGCGGTATTGAGCATTGGAGAACTATCTAATTATACAAAAGATCAAAATTGGACTCCTTTTCCACAGGCTTATTTAAGCGAACGCCCAGATGCCATTTCTAATCATATACTTGATGGGAAAGTAGCAGTGTTAATGGATAGATCCCCCGGTGCAATGGTTGTTCCAATGAATTTAATTGGATTTTTTCAAACTCCAGATGACTATAATATACATTGGCTCATTGCATCATTTTTTCGATTATTACGATTTGCAGGATTTATAATAGCCATTTTTTTACCGGCATTTTATATTGCTATAGTCTCTTTTCACTTTGAAATCATTCCAATAGATTTATACACTTCTATTGCAACGTCAAGAGTCAAAGTCCCTTTCTCTCCCCTATTGGAAGCTTTTATAATGGAAATTACACTCGAAATGCTACGTGAAGCTGGTATTCGCTTACCACAACCAATTGGACAAACAATTGGAATTGTTGGAGGGATTGTAATTGGGCAGGCGGCTGTTCAAGCTGGTCTTGTGAGTAACGTTATGGTTATTATCGTATCTATTACCGCCATTGCATCATTTATTGTTTCTAATTATGACTTATCAAGTTCTATTCGCCTTATTCGTTTTCCAATGATGTTATTGGCATACTTTTATGGGATTGTAGGTATTGTTAGTGGATTAATGCTTTTATTTGCTCATTTTGTTTCACTAACTTCGTATGGTTCACCATACGGATTGCCAATAGCACCATTTCGGCTTCAAGAGTTAAAAGATTCTTTTGTAAGATTTCCTATTTCTATGATCACCACCCGCTCGAGTACAGGACAGCCGAAACAAAAAAAGAAAAAAGAAGGTGGTTCGCATGGGGAATCTTAAATTTCAAAACATAACTTTATTTGAATTTATTGTTTTCATCCATTCACTGCAACTTGCATCAGGTATGTTAATTATGCCAAGTCCACTTGCTACTACGGCTGGAACAGATGGTTGGATATCTATCATCCTTGGATGGATAACTACTTCTATAATCGGCGTATTTATTATATTAATGTTACAAAAAAATCCTAATAAAAATTTCTCACAAATCTTAAAAACATACTTTGGTAAATGGATAGGGACAATTCTTTTTCTTTTATATGCCTTTTATCTATTTTTTGTTGGCTTTAATACTTTATTAAAAGCAACTGATATTGTAAAAGTATGGATATTCCCTTCCACTCCTGCTTATCAAATCACCATATTATTACTATTACCTTTTATTATTTTGGCCCTGAGTGGGTTAAGGGCTCTTACTAGTTATTCTATGCTTGTTTTCTTCTTCACTACTTGGATGCCACTATTTCTTCTTTTTTCACTAAAGAGTAACTACAACCCTTTACACCTACTACCTATTATTAAAGATGGATTATACCCTATTGTAAAGGCAACAAAAGAAACAATTACCCCTTATGCTGGCTTAGAAATTGCATATTTTATTTATCCGTTCTTACAAAAAAAACAAAAAGCCATAAAAGGAATACTAATAGCGAATACTGGAACCATGTTTTTCTATCTATATGTGACTATTCTTTCTTATATATACTTTAGTCCGGAGGGGATAAAAGACGTAATTTGGCCAGTATTTCATTTGTTAAAAGGGGTTCGTTTTTCATTCATAGAACGATTAGAAATTATATATATCGCTTACTATTTGATTGTATTTTCTACTACAATATATCCGTATTTATTTTTCAGTTTTGAATCTGTGACCATTTCACTTCAAAAAAACGCCCGCAATTGGGCGCTGCTTGCTTTTATGTTATTTATAGTTGGACTATTTATTTTCCTAAATCCCGATGTAGATCAATATTTGTTTATATATTCTCTTATGGATATCTTAAATGTCATTTTCTTTATTCTATTACCGATCTTATTTTTCGCTTACAGTATTCTTTTCACTTGGGTTACTAGGAGGAAACAACTTTGATTCGAAAATGGATATGGATTGTAATTTGTTGTGTATATATAATTGGTTGTAGTCAGAGAATTCCTCTTGAAAAGGTTTCATTAATCCTGTTAATTGGCCTGGATAGAAGCTCTAATGGAGACATAAAAGTTGGAACAAGTATACCACTCTTTCATCATAAACAGCCAAAAAGTACTATAGAACATTGGACACAAGCATCAACTGTATATACTGGATTCAGTAAGATAGATACGAAGTTAACTGGCTTTATGACAGCTTCCAAAGCTGAAATCATTTTAATTGGGAAGAAATTAGCGCAAGAAGCAAATTGGTTGCAGGAGCTTGATTCTTCTTACCGTGATCCTTATGCTACCATTAATGCTAAAGTAGTACTTGTAGATGGACCTGCAGAAGAAATCTTTAAAATTCACAAGCCTAGTAAACCATCACTTTCATCTTATATAAATGGTGTAATCGAATCCTCTATTCAAAATAACCAATCCGTCTCTTCTACAATTCAACAATTAATGAGAGAACAAAATGAAGAAGGAATGACGCAAACTGTTCCAATTATCAAAAAAAAAATGAATGAAATTGACACAGTAGGAATTGCATTTTTAAATCGAAAAGGGAAATATTTAACTCATATCCCTAAAAAAGATGTTAAATTTTTCAATCTTATAAATAAGCCAAAAAGTAACGGCCGAATGATACTACACCTTGCGCTTCCCCCTAAAAAAGCAAACAAAAAAACAAACAATTCTATCTTCGTACAGAACGCGACAAGGAAGGTAGATGTTACTTTTCAAAACGGAAAGTTTGTATTTAATTTCAATATACATGCTAATATAGCTTTAATAGAAAAAACCAATACGAATTTAGTTAAGGGGCACTATGATAATAAAAAAAATATAAATAATTTAAAAAGTGCTATTGAAAAAGAAATTAATAATAATTTACAAAATATATTAAATCAAATACAGCAGAATAAAATTGATCCAATCGGATTATCCCTATATGCTAGAGCCTTTCAATATAAAGAGTGGAAAAAAGTAAAAGGAGATTGGTTGCAAGCGTTAGCAGAGGCTAAAATAAATGTAAAGACACACGTCAAAATAAAAGATACTGGGACCATTAGAAATTAGATTAGCCTATCCTTTTATTTGACAGCATTTCTCAGTCGAATTTCCCTTCCTCAATAATTATGATATAAAAGACGCTAATTCAAAGAAAAATCTTTCGGTTAAATGCTAACCAATAGATTTTTCTTTTTTCTCTAACCAGTTCTTTTAAAAGGGCAACAATTTAACTACGGTAATCAAGTACAAGTTTCTAATTTAAGGGGTTTCGGCTTTTTGAGTTCGTTCGAATATCTTAGTTTTAGTTTTATGTACTTTGATAGAATAGATACACATCAGCATATTTGCGCTTAATTTTATCGTTTAATGCGGCTTTAATAAATCATTTTTAGTTTATATATCCCATACTGATAGCAATTGAATTTTATTATTTATCCCCTTAGATTATTTCAAATGATTCTATTTTCTTTCCATTTGACTCTTTTGATATATTTCAAATTTCTTGATTACATGTTGTATAGGGGAGCCCTTCTTTTTTCCACGCAAGAAATCCCCCCTTTAAATTAACTACTTTCTTTATATCAACTTTTTGTAAAATGCTAGCTGCTATAGCGGAACGTAACCCCGTTCGACATTGTAAAACTATTGGACAATTTTTCGGTACATCATCTAGCCGTTCAAGTAGATTATCTAAAGTGATATGTATTGCATCATGAAGATGTCCTTCATCCCACTCTTTTTTACTACGCACATCGATAACCTTTACACTTCCATCTTTTATTAAAGGATATAATTCATTTGATGTTTTTTCCTTATAAATCTCTAAACTATGGAATCTTTGAATTACCTTTGAAGGTGCAAAAGCAATAATATTATCTAAGCCAATGGACTCAAAGTCTCTAATAACTTCCTCCACTTTAACATTTTCCGTATCTAAAATTATTAAAGTTTCTTTTTTATAATCTAATATCCCCCCACACCAAGTTGTGAAAGAATTGTTATAAGGTATGTTAATTGACTTCTCAATGTGGCCAGCAGCAAAACACTCTACATCCCTTATATCAACTATTTGCTGAACATCCCTAATCACTTCTTGAAGTTCTTCTATTATATAAATAGCAGTAATCTCTCTCTTCTTACGATTTGGTGGACCATACTTATTTAAATGCTTCATTAATGGAAAATACTTTGGAGGCTCTGGCTGTCCCGTCAATAAATTCGATATAAAATTATCTTCATCATTACATTGAAACGCCCAATTAAACATCTTTTCATAACCTAATGTGGAAGTTGGAATTGCTCCTAATGCTTTTCCACATGCACTTCCTGCACCATGTGATGGCCATATTTGCAAATAATCGGGGAGTATTTTTATTTTTTGTATAGAATCAAATAATTGTTTCGCTCCTATTTTGGCGGTATCTTTCATACCTACAGCAATTTCTAATAAATCGGGTCTACCTATATCTCCTACAAATATAAAATCACCTGTGAATATTCCTATCGGTTTATCATTCGCATAATTATTTTGACTTGTATCGGTTACTAAAAAGGAAATACTTTCAGGCGTATGCCCTGGGGTATGAATGACATTGAATTTTATATGACCTATTTTAAACTCTGTTCCCTCTCTAACCAATTTGTATCGACCTTCGTTAAGATATTGATATTTCCAATCACAATCTCCTTCATCAGATACATATAACTTTGCATGATAAAGATTAGAGAGTTCTCTAGATCCAGAAAGAAAATCTGCATGAATATGAGTTTCAGCCGCAGCAATTACTTCCATCCCCTCTTTCTTAGCAAATTCGATATATTGTTCTATATAGCGACCTGGATCAATTACAATTGCTACGCCTTCCTTCTGACAACCAACTAAATAAGAAGCATGTGCTAATTTTTCATCATAAAAATATTTTAAAAGCATAGCTATTCCCTCCAAATAGTTATTTCAAATTACTTTTCAATTTTTTTAGCCACTTTCTCTCTTCTCTTATAGGATCCCTTTCAACATGAAGTTCCAATACATATAGGGCAACATATATCTTTTAAGTAAAAACATACTATACCGTTCTTTCGCTTGATTAAACGGAAACGTTTCTTGAGGCTCATGTTCATAGTTAAATTCAGCAAGTATAAGACTTTTATAACCTGTAACAATTGGACAGGATGTATATCCATCATATTTAGCATGCAAGTCTCTTCCGTTAAGCACGTCCATAACATTTTGTTTTAAGACCGGTATTTGTTTTCGAATTGCCGCTCCAGTTTTAGAAGTGGGTAAATTGGTACAATCTCCAAGTCCGAAAATATTCTTATACTGTACATGCTGCAAAGTATAAGGGCTTATATCTACCCAACCCTGATGATCACTTATCTCGCTCTCTTTAAGAAAATTAGGTGGCCCCATAGGTGGAACAACATGGATCATACTATACGGTACTGTTTCTCTTTTCAGTGTTTGCGTATCTTCAAAAATTGCCTCTTTCTTCTCAGCGATAATTTCTACTAAGTTTTTATTATAATTTGTTATTATTTGCTTTCTTTCTAGTACTTGTTCTAATGTATTAGCATAACGTGGAACCTGAAATATGTTAGTGTTCGCAGTATAAAACATTACTTCACTTTTGTTTCTTACACCGCTATTAGAAAAATACTCTTCTGCTAAATACATAATCTTTTGTGGAGCACCGCCGCATTTAATAGGAGTATTTGGGTGGGTAAAAACCGCATTTCCTCCTTTAAATTTTTCAATTTCCCTCCAAGTAGAATCAACATATTTATAAGAGTAATTGCTACAAACCCCATTAGTCCCAATAGACTCCTTCAAGCCTTTAATGCCGTCCCAATTTATTTGTATACCGGCTGCTACAATAAGAATTTCATACTTAAGCAGCAGTCCATCATCTAAAAGTAGCTTATTTTCATCCGGAAACAACTTAACAACACTTTTAGGGATCCACGTTGCCCCTTTTGGAATAAGCAATTCTTGATCACGCATTGTACTTTCCTTTGAAACAATTCCTCCCCCCACTAAACTCCATAGTGGTTGGAAATAATGTTTTTTTGATGGATCAATAATTGCTATACTTTCTTTCAATAGGGGTACATTTCGTAACAAATGTGCAGTAGAAGATATTCCTGCAGTCCCAGCACCAATTACAATAATTTTATAACTATCTCTGGTCTTCATTATCCTCTTCCTATCTAAAATTGATTTTTTAAATAACTAATTTGTTGCCGTAATTCCATTGTAGTAACATTATTATAAGTTAAAAACACCATGTTTTTATCTGACTTAAATGAAAATTTTGTTAATTTCACCATCAATATTACTTTATGCATAAATCCTCTACGCTACTTCCGTATTTTATATTTTTCAATACTAGCCTTTACTACAGTTTCTCTCTACGCTCAAAGCTATCTTTAAAGACCCATGTGATTTCATATGTAAAAAAGCCCCTTTTTTATCTAAAGGAGGCTAAGGATTATTCTTATTAAGCTAACACTTTGAGGTGTCGCTAAAAAAAACCATATAACTACTACCATTATTTATGCGAATTCAGGTCATTTTCTCGTTTCGAGTAACAATGAATTTCTTAACTTGATGGTGATGTAGTGATACCCTGAAATACAAAAATAGCCTTCAAAAAAGAAAGGTGCCAATGCACCTTTCTTTTTTAATTCACTTGTACTCAAAATCCCTTCTGAATCACTTTAATGAATCATTGTACGGACCTAATTGCTTTTTAGAAAAGTAATGAATTGTCTCCTTACTTTTCAGTAACATATTTCCTTTTATAATTAAAAAATAGGTAGCTACTAGAAAATAGACTATCCCTAATATCCAATCCGAATTTGTGGCTAAATTGTGTAAAAGAACATATCTCATATATGCATAACCAATCGGAACATGTAGCAATACAACCGCACCTAATCCTGGATTGTATATTGTTTTAGCTTTTATATTCGCAAAAATACCATGCCATATGAATTGAAAAAATCCCATTAAAATAGGTGCCAGCCCAAGCCATATAATATTTGGAAAGAAAAACGGAAGTAAATAAAAAACATACGCAATCAAAATATTTATTACCATAGCAGATTGCGTATTTAATGGATAGCGATCTGGTATATCACTTTTAAATATAACTACATTAAACAGACCAGCGAAATAACCTGGCCAACGATACTCTTCAAATTGATGAACTAAAATGGCTACAAAGCTTAACGCTAACAGTACCTTTATTTCACTCATTTCTCCAAAATTCCCGACTAAATAACCCAAGACAACAATAGCCATAACTAACCCTACATCACACCAGTGCTTTCTAAAGAAACTAATCATCTCTATCACCCACTATCTCAATTTTTATAAAAATAGCGTTCAAATAGGAAATCAATTTGCTTTTCTACAGGCTGTATTCTTATATCTGCCCCTGATTCAAGAATTGGCATCATTAATGCTGGAAGAAAAATGGATCCGAATATTTGTACCGTCATCATCATTAAAATTTCCCGATCCGTTTCATTTGTTATTTCACTCAAAACATTCTTCACTTTACTAAAACCGAGCCTCTTCAAAAAATCTCCATATTCGTATTGAGATGTAAATACCGTAGTGCCCATTGCAATAATTTTCCTAACTAACTCGGGGTATTGCCGAATTACTATTACATAATTAAGTAAAAATATTTTTAATCTTTCTTTTGCTGGCAATTTAGTATCATCTAAAATAGAAAAAGTGTCTTTAAAGCTAATTAATAAGACTTTAATTGTTTCACTAATCAACTTTTCTTTTGAGCCAAAATGGTAATTTACAAGCGCAATATTTGTATCTGACAATGCCGCAATTTTTCTTATCGTTACACTTTCGAAACCTTCGTTTTTAATTAACTCCAATGTTGTATTTAAAATCTTTTCTTTCGTAGATATGTTTTCGTTTTCCCTCAACTTATCTCCCCCTCCAGAATTCATCAATTAAACAATGTTTTAAACATTGTTTAATTTCATGGTATCACCTCCAATTTTTAAAATCAATTTAATCCTTTCGGCATTTCTCTACATTTTTTATGATTTATTCCATACAAAAAGCGTGAAAATGCTAAACTGTTCACGCTTTTTGTATTTGTACTGTTATACACAAGCTCCTATTTTATATTCCACACATAAAATAAATTTCTAAAAAAATTAAAAAATATCTATTCGAAAACGCCATCCTTTCCTAGGGTTCTATAGAAAAAATAACGTATTTTTTATTGTTGATTTATATTTTTCATTGCAAGGTATTTAATTTTACAGTGTCAACTATTTTTCAAGCCATTCAACGGATTTATCTAGCCTAATGCCATCCTCAATATTACTTTCTTCCAAGGTATTTGCCATAGCTTGAATACAAATAAAATAAAGTGATTCACTTGAATTGTTACGCCAAATTCGTTCCCCTTCTTGTGCTACCCTAATGACAGTCCCCTCTTTAATTTCAAGGATTTCATCATCAATCTTAAATTGCCCTTGTCCCTTGACAAAGATATACAGTTCTTCATTTTCTCTATGCTTATGATAAAAAGGCATTGAAATACCCGGAGGCAAAACATTAAGGGAAACTTCCATCCCTGTACATTGTAGTTTATCTTTAAGGAATACCTTTCCAGGAGCTTTAAATGGATTTCCATTTTTATATTGGAGCAGATCCTCCCACTTTCCTACTTGAACAGCACTAAAATTTTTACCTTCTATTGTTGAATTATCAAATTGACTCATTCGTATTCTCCTCTCATTTTGTTTTTATGATTTCACCTTGTACTCTCTAACAAATTAACGGATCTCCCTCTTAAAAAAATGTTTCAATTAGCCATAATATCCTTCATCAGCTCATTAAGAAGCTTATTATTAAAGCTTATTTTTTCCCTATTTAGCTTTCTCTACAAAAAAGAAAGTAGAACTATCAAAAATTTTTCTTTTCCTGTTAAACTTCCTACATAAAAACAGAAAAATGTAAATTTCATAGAAGGTTTATCCCTAATTCCCATTTTAAATTAAGGGGTGGACCAAGACTCCATCTCCCCCTCTATCTCTAAGCTTTCTCTACATTCTAAATACATATCTATTTAAATTTGCAAATTAAGGTCTCGGCAGCTTTCATCAAACTTTCACTTAAAGTGGGGTGAGCATGAGGTGTTAATGCAATATCTTCAACTGTCATGCCTGCTTCGATTGCTAAACCCATTTCGGCAATTATTTCTGATGCACCATTCCCCGCAATTTGAGCACCTACTAATATACCATCTTCCTTACGCGCCAATAGCCTCAAGAACCCTTTTTCTTCATTTGAAACCAGTGCATGAACGTTTGCTGAAAATGGAAATTTAACTACTTTAACTTCCATATCTTCAGCCTTTGCTTGCTCTTCAGTATAACCAACTGTTGCTAATTCAGGAGTTGTGAAGCAGACTGCTGGAATTGCCAAGTAATCAACAAATGAGAACTCACCGGCGATAGCTTCAGCAGCTACTTTTCCTTCGTAAAACGCTTTATGTGCAAGTTGTGGGCCAGCAACAATATCACCGATAGCAAAAATGTTCGGAAGATTAGTACGGCATTGCTGATCAATTTTTAATAAACCGCGGTTAGAAAACTCAATACCGATTTTTTCAAAACCCATATTTTCAGTATTAGGGCGACGACCAACTGTTATTAATACGTAATCAGCATCAACTTTCTTTTCTTCACCACCAATTTCGTAGGTAACAATTACACCATTTTCGACTTCCTCAACACCTTTAGCGGATGCATCTACTACTATTTTAACACCTTTATTTATAAGATTTTCTTTCACAATTTGAGTCATTTGTTTATCGAAACCAGTTAAAATATCTTTACCTCCTTCAATAATTGTTACTAAAGAACCAAGGGAAGCGTAAGCGGAGCCCAACTCAGTACCAATGTAACCGCCACCGATTACAACCAATTTACTTGGAACTTCAGCTAAATTAAGTGCACCTGTAGAGTTAATCACACGTTTTGTAAATTCAAATGGTGGAATTTCAACTGGGCGCGAGCCAGTAGCTATAATTGCATTTTTAAATGTATATGTTTGAACCGCATTTTTATTTGATACGCATATCATGTTAGCATCTATGAAATAAGCTTCACCTTTTATCACATCTACTTTATTGCTGTTTAATAACCCCTCAACCCCATCTACTAATTTTTTTACAACGCCGTTTTTAAATTCTTGAACTTTTGCGAAATCAACATTCACAACAGAAGAAAAAATACCCATATCTTCTGAATACTTTGCTTCCTCAAAGCGGTGACCTACAGAAATAAGTGCCTTGGATGGGATGCAACCGACGTTAGCACATACTCCACCAAGATTTTCTCTTTCTATAATTGCCACCTGCTGCCCTAATTGTGCAGCTCTGATTGCAGCAACATATCCTCCAGGTCCAGAGCCAATTACGATTGTTTCAATCTCTCTCATATTCCTTTTCACACCCCTCTAAAAATTAGAAAAAATCAGCACGAAATCGTTCATCCTCTACACATCGACTATGTCCTTACACATGCAAGCGAACATATTTTTCAAGTTACTTTTTGATAATAGTGCCGTTATCAACTAAAACTTAAAAATAGACGATCAATTCTTATTTCCTAATTGGTAAATCGCCTCAACTTTCAAGTAATCTCCTTATAACCAATGCGTCTTCATCTGTACTAAAGTTTTTACTATCCATAGCAAATTGGGTTATTTGTATACTTCTCTCATCTGTTTTTCATGATCTCATCATAGACTATCTATTAAGCGAGTGGATCCCAAAAAAGAAACTAAACGGTCTCTTTTTTAAGATAAAAATTACGGCTCACTTGGCCGTAATTTGTTTTTTTAACTCAGCAAGAAGCTGAGAAGATACTGTATCAAGATAGGCTGTATCTTGATATAAGCGTGACAAGGCAAGTGCCCCTTCAAGTGAAGAAATCCAGAAGATAGCAATCTGCTTTGCTTGAGTATTTGATTTTAACTCCCCTTGCTCAATTCCATTTGTAATAATCTTTTCAATCATTCCAAGTAATTGATTCATTGCTATCCGTGCTTGTTCTGCCATGAGAGGATGGTAATCATCCGCTTCTAACGTTACGTTCATAATTGGACAACCTCCGGGAAGAGGATCATTATGAACAAGTGATGTAAAGACTGAAATAACAGTTTTTAACTTATCAAACGTATTGGATGCTTTTTTTATCTCTTCGACATAACGCACTCCCATTTGTGCAGTTGTGTGCTGGAAGGCTTGAATAGCTAAATCATCTTTATTTTTAAAGTGACGATAGATGCCCCCCTTCTCTAGCCCAGTCTCTCGCATAATATCAGAGATCGAAGAACCACTATACCCTTTTACATTAAACAGAGCAGAGGAACGATCAAGAATCATTCTTTTTGTCAATTCACCTTTACGCATAATGTCCCCCTAAAAGAAAACGTTTGGTCTCTTTTAAGTATATGACAAATAGAAAAGAATTAGCAAGAAAAAACAACAGCGAAAATCAAAGAGTAAGGATTTATTGTAAAATGCAAGATGAAAAGATTATTGCTATCATCAAATTATTATTCATGAAGTGAGAAAAACAAAGAATTTTAGCTACTTTTATTTTTGGAGTGCCTATTAAGGAGTTTTTTTCATTGAAAGCAACGGATATATTATCATACATGTCAATCAATATGCTAAATTACATATCAAAAAAAGTATAATTTATTGAAATTTTCAAAATAGTATTTATTATTATAAAATTCCGTTAATATATAACTTGTACTTATATGTTTACACAAAAGAAATAGGGTATGGTCAGTTTCCTTTTGCGAAAATGAATGGATTTGATGTGAAAAATATTGGTTCACAAATAATTGGTGGTAACCCTATTATAAATATTCGTAGCATAAAAATCCCTGCACCTTGTGTGGGGATTTTTTCATAAAGAAAAGACACCCTAAGGTGCCTTTCTTCAACTTGAAACACTTTACTTTTAATAACATCACTTTTAAAACTACAAACATATCTTTAATCTTTATATAATATTTTAATTTATTTGGAATTGCTTTTAATATTCTATCTATGTTGTAGTCGGGAATATTATGGATGGTACGTTTCTTAGTTCCGAACATTTTTTCATTTCAAGATAAAGGGGTCCCTTCTTTATAAAAGAGATACCAAATACTCCCTAAATAAAATCAAAGTCTACTTCTTTAATATCCTTGTATTCCACAACTTCAGCTTCAGTGCAACCGAATAAACCACCTTTCATCATAACCAGGTATAAATTATGTTTCCCAACAACCATAAAACCTGTCTTTGTTAATTTTGGTTCAGCAGCTTCGAAATAGTGAATCTTTTCTTTAACATTCATAAACTTTTTTAAAGCCTCAAACACATACTAATAATATTTACGCTCCGTTTTTGGTAGTTACTTAGATATTTCAATTATTTCTTCTAATATAACTGGGTATTTAATACTTGCCAAATCGGTCATTGATTTTGGAGTAGCTATATAATATCCCCTTTAAAATTATAAGATTTATAGAAATCATGACAAATTCAGTTACAACTTTTTTGGTACATTTCGTCGGAGAAAAATCAAAAAAGAGAGCTTAGGCTTCCACTTTCAACGAATACAGACTAGAGAGGACTCAATTAAGTACCGATTTAGAGCATCTCCTATATAATTAAAAGGAGAACAAGTTTTTAATGTTAGTTCGCTTTTTTCTACATTACCACTTAAAAGGAAAAGCCTATATTAGGGTTATGGCAGCTTCTTTACTCATTAGGTCTCCTTACAAAGAGTAATTGTATACAGTACTCTTTTTTGGCACGAATTTTTCCAACAAAATAAATTTTTTATATACCTAAATATCTGACTATATGTTTAAAACAACTAAAAATTCAGGTGGTAGTCGATGAAAACAGTACTTATGCCCCTTAGATATTTATTAATTGCACTTAGAGTTATTTGCTTAGCCATTTTGGTTTATATATGGTATTTTCCTTATTGATTCAAACAGCATTTTTATTAGAAAATCAAATCAACGATTATTAGACAGTTGTACAATCTAATGGTGTTCATTTAGGTATAAACCCTATTCATAAATATAATGAACGCTATTAACGCAAATTCACGTGCTACAATGAAAATGGTAAAATGCAAGATGTCACTATTACTGTAACAAAAAGATTACGTCATGATACTTACTTGAAAGTACCAGCCAAAGGAGAAAATAGAAAATAATAGGCGGAAGTGCAACCAAATAAGATTCCTGACTCTACTTAAACAAAATTAGCACTAAATTAAACTGATCATTTTTAGGTTGTAGTTGTCCTATCTTCTATGGTTTAAATATATATAAACTTATAGAATTACCTTCAAAGGGGTAGCACCACATGCCCATCAAGCTAAGCTTATATAAGTTTAATTTTACGTGAGATTTTTTCTTTTTTCTAAAGGTCCAGTGTAAGTTCTTTAAAGATTTGCATACTAAATAAACCCTATCGGGTTTCAATTTTTTTGATTATGCTACATGATTGTGAGATATAGTAAAGTCGTATACGACGCCTAAGATATCAAAGACTGTTTTCTTCTTGTACCGGTGAGATTTTCTCCCGTTTTTCTCTAAAAGATAAAACAAACGCAGTAAAACTTTTAATAATTCATGGATGCCCTTCTGTAATCCTTCATAAAACAATAGATAATAATTCTTTATCATATAGATGGATTTGTATTCACTTAACTCTTTCTTTTTCTTATCCAAGAGTAACTGACGCATTTTGAACATCGTTGATGAACAGAGTAAAATACTAATGAGTTGCCCATATAAATGGCATTCTAAACGCTCCTTCTTGATTTCCTTGCACTTGTCAATTTGAAAGAAAGATTTCCATGTTTTGAACAAAATTTCAATTTGCCAGCGTAATGAATACAAATCATGGATATGTTCCGTTGGAACATTTTCTGCAGAAAGATTTGTAATATACACGTTGATTCCACTCAACCGTTTACTTCGTTCTTTGTAGATAATACCTTTCTTTTTTTCTTTTTTGGCTTGTTCCTTCAACCTCTTCTCTGTTTGTTCCTTTGTTAATCGATGAATAATAACACGAGCTGGTAATTTTTGATACTGTCCAATGTATGCCTCTGAAATCTCCATTGTTTGACCAGGGAGCAATTGATTCATGAGTTCTTCCATATCTAACTGAATATAGAGTGTTCCTTTCTTCACGATCCCATTTCGGAAATATTCTGGCTTATCATTCTTACGATAGATTCGAGAATTTAATTTCAAACGTGAGATATAGTAAGCTTCTTTATCATGGATCTTCTGTAAGTCATGTAAGTCGAAATAGCCTAAATCTCTTATGTACAAGTCTTTTGGTTGAACGGTTTGTAGGCTTGTTGAACCAAAAGTTTTATCATTTTCTCTTCCTTCTCCTACATAAACGTGCAGAAACTTTCCACTCAACAGGTCATACTCCAATTGAATTTTAACTCCTGCCGTATGGCTACTTCCACCTGAACCTTGATAATGTGGAGAAAACTTATCTGGAAGCTGGAATGTTGTAGAATCTAGAATCCGAATATGCTTAAAGGTCGTGGTATATTGATGAATTATTTCTTTTGTTGAATGAATTCTTTGAGTTAGAAGTTTAGCTAGCACTTGTTCAAGAAACTGTACTGCGGAAGCATTAAATCGTTGGTTAAGTCCTTCAGGACTGATAAGAACACCTGTAGATACTTCAAGACAGCTACATAATTGTGTGAGTGATGTACTTGCAACCTGTTGACTAAGCCATACACATAAAGCAACTAACTCCTGTGCTTGATATTTACTCTTTCGCTGAACGAATCCTTTTTCTTTGGCTAGGTGTTCTAGAGTATGAGGAGACATATGTCGTTGTAATTCTTCAGCAATCGGTTGAAGTTCGTCAAGAATCGAAAGATTCATAAAGAAACGCCATCCTTTCCTATAATTCTACAGAAAGGATAACGTCTTTTTCGCTTTATAGGTAGTGCAAAATTTTAGCTGGATAGCGATGGGGCGGTACCCCACATCCATCAACCTAAGATATTGGTTGTTCCCCAAAACGAAATTTCTATCTAAGAAATAAACCATTAAATATAAAGTTAAAATAAATGTATTTTATTTTAATGTCTTAAATATTTTAACCCCGTCCTAAAATTAGAACAGGGTTAAAATAAACGTGTTTAGTTTTTGGTGTAACATAATTCCATATTAAAAGTATAATAAAACAATCGTTTAAATATGTTTTGGATTCTCCTACAATCACGTCCGATTACTATAAATCAATAATTTATTTTGATTCTCAATTTAACAGGGTAAATAGTGATTTATCGGTAATTGTTATGAATTGGTTGAAACAAATTTTCTTGGCTGGTCCGAACAACAGAAAAATTGTCAACATTGTAATGACCATGAAGTATTTCATTATGATGACTTATTATCTTTTCAGCAGATAGGATTGAAGAATCTGTCGTTGAATGACCATCCCCAACTAAAGTAACATCAAAATGATTCACCGTTGCAGTCCTCACCGCTGTGTCAATACAGTGTTCTGTTTTACATCCCATGATAACAAGGTGTTCGATCTGGTTTTCCTTTAAAAAATCCATTAATGGTGTACCATAAAATGCATTTGTAGCTACTTTATCAAATATTTTTGCATTGGTTGGCACTTTTACTTTCGGGTGTATCTGAAAACCTGGACCTTTACCCTCAGCAACATCTTTATCCCTCACAAAGATAATCAAAGTATGTGATTCTAGTGCTTTATTAATAACCAAATTAACGTTATCTAACAATACTTCTTTATTAAGCACATTTTTAGTTTTGTTATTACCATCAACTAATTCTTGTTGGACATCAATAATAAGCAAAGCTTGGTTCAATTTAAAAACTCCTTTATATTATAATTTATATATATGTTCTCCATATCTTTCTTCATTTTAATAATCATAATATCGTCCTCTTTTATCTTTTGAATCTATTTCGTTACAAACCTCACAAAATAGTATTGTTATATGTTAAGAGAGCAGACACTACTAGATAGGGGTTTAGGTCTTTTGACAAGTTCTCCTTTACAATTAGGACAAACATAATTCATTAATTTTGTACATTCCTCACAAAATGTACATTCATGTGTACAAATAAACGCCAAAGATTGCTCTTCAATCTTATTACTACATTTCTCACAACATTTCCTCATCTCAAGTCCCATTTTTATTCCTCCAATAATATTTTTTTATTATATACATAAAATTATAAATATAATATAATTTTCTTTAAATACAAATTATTAGTTATTTTATCCAAAAGACTTAAAAAATTTATTTATTATAAGCGTTTTACTTTAAATTAAAAGGGGTGTTTAGAATGGATCATATTGATCAAGAAATTTTACATATTCTTCAAGAAGATGGACGTATATCTATGACTGAACTAGGAAAAATGGTGAATTTATCAACACCTGCTGTAAAAGAAAGAGTGAAAAAATTAGAGGATAAAAATATCATTACAGCCTATCGGGCAGTTATAAACCCAGAGAAATTAAATAAGAATGTAACGGCTTTTGTTTTGTTTGAATCGGAAAAATGCCAACAATTCAGAAGTTTTTGTAAAGAAAATCCCATGGTCCTTGAGTGCCACAGATTAGCTGGACAATATAGTTATTTGGTGAAAATAGTCACAGAATCGATGCAACATTTGGAAGAATTTATAGATGCTTCAATGGAGTTTGGTCATCCATCAACTTTAATTAACTTATCATCACCAGTAAAATATAGATGTATTTTTTAGAATAGAGTTCTTCGAAGCTATTTAAAGGATGCTGCCACATCGCCATCAATTTAAGAAATTGATTGTTCCCCAAAACGAAAAAAATGAGCCGAATTCTCATAAATAACTGTAAAAAGGTAAAATTCTCGTTATGGGGGTGTCTTAAAATTTTAGCTTGATGGGCATGGGGTAGCGTCAGGAAAATGCGGATTTACAACGGTAAGCAAAGAAAGGTACCCAAACGACGCTTTGGGGGCTTTTTTTCTTCAACTCCCATGAAAGAACAATCCTCAATTTCATTTTCTGTGGTGAAGTACTGAGTTTTTGCGCTTCATTGATGGCTAACGGGTGATTTAGTGGAGTAAAGAGATTTAAAATAATCAATCTTTTTACGAAAACTGTTCTGAAAAATAAAAGAAAGCTATCGTTTTGATTAATTTTTATTCAAAACGATAGCTTTCTATATGCAGTAAAAATCAAGGATTTAGAGTGATTTTTAATCAAACTTTATTCTAAAGCTACATCTGCAGAAACTTCTCTAAAATCCATATATAGTTGAAAAAGACTAAAACTCCATTTTTAAAAGTCTTTTTAGGAAAGCTTTCGTACCAGCCATTCAATCGGTCCTCGATCAAATTTTAATTTCCATAAAACACTAAATATCACAGAACCAATATAGAAACCAACACTAAAAATATAAATAAACGGGATTTGCTGATTTTCGATTCGACCTAGAATATCTAAAATTGATAACCCAATTACTATATGTCCAATGTAGTGTGTTAAAGTCATTTGTCCAGATGGTATGATAACCTTCCATAACCAAAAACTTTGCGCTTTTTCAGTAACCTTTAGAATTATTACTAAAATAATAATTGAAGAACCTATTGCAGAAAGCATATACAACAAACTCGGTAAAATTGGTCCCGTTTTAAATAGAAACTGTGCAACTTCACTCGTGAGTACAGGTGTTAATTGTTTTATTAATATAACGGAAGCGCTCTCCGCAATGACTAGCGATGTAAAACCAATGGCAAGAAGATTTCTTTGAATACGCCAATCTTTCAAAGAATAGCAACCAATGACAAACCCAATAAGAATAAAAGCAAACCATGGGAAGATTGGGTGATATCCGTTGATAAAGAGGTTACGGGTAAAACCACTTATCGACCAAAAATCTACGTATTCCATAAACAGTGCATTCGGTTGCCATCCTGTAAACATGTCATAGGTTAGCTGGATGGCTTGAGCAACAAAAATAAGAACGCCTGCAATAATTATATTTGTTCGTTTTTTGAAACCAATAAAGAAAGTTAGAAAGAAAAGGTAAAATCCATAATAATGTAAAATGTCACCGGTCCACCCAATTACATATAGCCCCATACCAAGAACAAAGAGTAATAATGCACGTTTCCAAATGGATATGCGTGCTTTTTGAAGTTGTTCTTTATTGCTACTTTCTCTTGCTCGTTTTGTCATCAAAGCTATCCCAATACCCGCTAATAAAACAAATAGAGCAGAAGCACGACCTTCAATTAGGGAAGTCAACTTAATTAACCAAGATGCCCCTTTCCCTTTTGCCCCAGTAATAACTGAATAATTTATAATTAGCATTCCAAACATTGCAAGTGACCTAGCAACATCAATACCAATTATTCGTTCTGCAACTTTACTCACTTAAATCCCCCTTCGAAAATACTAGCTTAACCGCTGTTATCCAAATACCTTTGTAATTGATTGTTTCATTCTCCATTATTAGATTCCCGATATTATCTAGAACTAAAGCTAAAATATGAGCTTTCTCTTCAACAGCTTCCTCAGTAATTAATGAAAGAGATGAGGCCTTTTGGAGCAATTCCACAAATCCCTTTAAATAGAACGACTGAATCTCTAGTAAATGATCATGATAATATTTATCTCGTGCAGCGAGGGACAAAAACTCTTTCATTACATTATCGAAATAAGGATCTTGTTTTTGGTCCTGAATCATTTGAACACCAATGTTGACTAATTTATCTACAAAGTTTTCAGCTGTAAAATCTTCTACACGAAAGTAATTATTGAATTGAATTTCTTTACAGAAGTAATCAAATAATTGTCTGATTAGATCATCTTTCGACTCAAAATAATAGTAAATCGATGGCTTTGAGATGCCCACCGCTTTGGCAATTTGTGCAAAACTTGCTTTTTGAATTCCTTGCTCTGCAATTAAAATATAAGTAGCATTTAAAATATCTTCTTTTGTATTATTGGACATAAAAGTACCTCCTATTTTTCTACCTATCGTTAGGTAAACAATAAAACAAAAAAATTATAAATTCAAGTACAAAATAGAGTTCCCGAAATAGGAAAATATTTAGTGTTTTGTTAAGTTTCTGTTGTACTATTAGCTGGTTTAGTGCAGCAAGGATTTATAACGTATACATAACTAAACCTAATAACGTTCCCAAATGAAAGTTTGGGCACACATTAAAAAGCCACGAAACGCTGTTAAATCAACGTTTCGTGGCTTTTCCTATGAACATTATTTATACAACTTTTTATACAGGAAGCGCAAACACTTGATACATCAATATTTACATGTTTATGTCTTACCGTTTAATGTGCATAAAATCGTGTATATTCCTTAACGTTGTAAATCCGCATTTTCCTGGTGCTACCCCACATCCATCAACTTAAGAATTTTATAACACCCCAAAACAAAAAGTCATGAGCTAACGAGCCCATGACTTTTTATATGCTATATCACAAATAATCTGGGAACACTTTACAGCCCTTTTCTTGCTCCATATCATGTCCAAAGAAAATAATCGGATTTTCTTTCCTAACAACATCTTTTAAACGTTTTATTGAAGATAAAGCTAAATCCGAATCAAATCCAGCAAACGGTACTTCATCTTCAAAGTTTTCTTTCGTATATGATGCATCAATAGTTAGTAACACTGAACCTGATTTTTCCGTCTCAATTAATAATGACTGATGCCCTGGCGTATGTCCCGGTGTATATATTAATTGCACACCTGGCACTACTTCATAATCCCCTTCAATGATTTTATAGTTTAAATTTGGCAATATACATTCTTTCAAATATTCCTCTCTGTGGAGTGCTACCTCATATTCAGCACGCTGTACAATAATTGGTGTATTTGTAAAAACGCCATTTCCTCCTGCATGATCAAAATGCAAGTGAGAACTAATGATATAAAGAAGATCTTCTGGCTCATATCCGGCACGCTTTAAAATATTTACGATACTATCGTTCTCATTCATTTTAGGTAAAACTTGTCCTTCAACAAATGTACCTTTAAAAAGATTCTCATTATTAAGAGCACTTTCTGGCATACCTGTATCTACTAAAATAAGTCCCTCTTCTGTCTCCAAAAGATAACACCAAACAGGTAAGTTTAGTAGTTTACCCGGTGTAAGTGTACTATTAACTGAAGAATGATCCAACATACAACGACCTGCTGGGAGGAAATAAAGCTTCTTTACTGTCATTATGTATCCACCTTTACAAATAATTTAGGATAAAACAATACAATATTTCGCTTATTAGAAATAAACTCCTTCTCACCTTTCATTATTTCAACCATTATTTTTTCAATTGTTCACAACTTTTCATTACAAATTCAGTGATACTGGAAAGCCTATGCAGGAATTCAGTCCGCCTTTAGGCATAGGATAAAAGTGTCAACTTTCTGTAGAAAAGTTAACGTCAAGTAACTCCAAAATATACAATAAAGGTTGATTTTAGAGTTACTTTTCCACATTGGAATATCTTGTCTTATTCCTCTTTTTCAGTGGATGGGCAAAAACACCCTAATTCTAGAAATACATCAGTTTCCATAAAACCAAACTTCTTATACACTGGTTTACCCATTTTTGAAGCCCCAAGCCATATTTGTGAGATACCTGAAATCTTAACTTCATCAACTAATTTAGTTAACAGCTTTGTTGCGATTCCTTGCCCACGATAATTTTCATTAGTATACATATTTGTGATATAAGCCTTTTTTCCAGTTTTATTGGTGTAACAAGGTGGAAATTCATAAAAAATTACTGCACCACAAGCTATAGTTTCTTCATTATCTTCCACTAGCCATTGAATTAAAGTACCTTCACTTAGTTTATTTTTAAAGAAAGCATATAGTTCTCTACCAATATCTATATTCGGTTCTATCCCCTCATCAACTAATTGCTTTTTTCTTAACTCGACCAATTTATCAATATCATCGATATTTGCTTTGCGATATTTCAACTTTTCACAACTCCTTTATAAAATTACAACTGACCAGCCCCATAGTATAATTAATTCTCATCATTTTACCATTGATTCTTATTAAACTAAACTGCCATTAAGTTATTTGGGGTGTTTGCTCTTCTTTGCTTGATAGCCATATGTGTACTACCACGAATAGAACGATACCTTTTATATATTTTCTTTCGTAATAGTGACCCCATATTCTCTATAAAAATCTATAATTACAGATGCATTCACACCCAAATCTAATAGATTTTCCGGAAAG